>CAZANW010000006.1:0-47735 GCA_964486625.1 uncultured Halobacteria archaeon | reverse complement strand
AGTCTGGATGAAATCGAGCGTCGAAAAGAATCCTTCGAACATCAAATGAGAAACGCCGAACCTGCTGCCCTGGACCGCGAGGGACCCCAAGAGCACCACATCGAAGGTCGTGTTGTTCGCCCGAAGGGTCAGGTCGTCCTTCCCGATGTTGCCGATGCCCACGCTTTCCGCGTAGGTTCCTGCGCAGACCCGGATCTCGTCTCCCGGGCTCGCGAAATCCACCGCCGCCTGAATCGTCGTGAAGCTCGCGGCGGCGCCGCTCACGCAGTCGGGGGCGCCTGAAGGCTTGACCTGATAGGTTGCGGCGAGGGCGGAGGGGATGGCGAGGACCAAGAAGAGGAGTGTGAAGAGGGAGGTACATCTATTCGTGGACCTCCCCGCTCCCATGGCATGGGAAACACAGTGCGGGTATTTAAAACCGGGGGTCGGAATGCAAAGAAAGCGCGATACAAGCGAACGACTCAGAATCTGACTTAGAGTTTCAGAGCCGGAGAGCCCTGCGCTCTATCTGGAAACCCGTCTTGCGCAGGGGCGTATGTAACGACTTTTCCGCCGAGACGCCTGGCGATTTGGATGGCCGTCCGTGCGACTTCCGTCGCCGACTCCCCGAGCAGCACCACCATCGGCTCCTTCCCCCAATCTCCCCGGTGGTAGAACAGGTCGGGCACCCTCCCGCCATGATTCCGGATGGCCGCCTCGGTCCCCCAGGAAATCGTCCGGTTCTCCACCCGCTTCACCTCCGGGGGCTCGCTCCGCCGGTCGTAGGTCGAGACCGAGAGCCCGAGGGCCCGGGCCGCGCGGACCACGTCGTCCCCCATGCGAAGGTTCATGCCCGCCCGGATTCGCGAATCGTGGCTCATCGCGGTGAGGACGGCTGTCGCGACGTGGTGGGAGGCTCCGAACTCGGGCCAGCTCGTCACCCGCACACCCCGGGCTTTTCGCCCAAGTTTGACGATGCGCCCCGGAATCCCGGCGACCTCCTCGACCGACGACGCCCGCGGGAGGGCCATGGCGACCGAAATCTGCGCCTCGGGGACCAGGAGCGCCGTCCGGGGTTCCGATTCAAGCAGGCGAGCGGCCGCCGCGACGTCCCGCAGGACGCGGGCGCGTTCCGACCCGTGGTCGGGGGGCGGGGCGGAGCGGATGTGGAGGAGGGTGAACTCCTTGGCCCGCGCCACCGCTTCCGGAATCTCCGTCCCCCGCGCCAGTTCCGCCGCGATGGCCGAGGCGAAGACGCAGCCGGTGCCATGGACGGGCGGGCCCCCGACCCGGGGTGCGGAGAACTCTTCGAACTTTCCGCGGTGGTAGAGCAGGTCCACGGCCTCCGGGCCGCGGAGGTGGCCCCCCTTGACGACGACCGCCCGCGGGCCCATGCGGGCGATGGAGCGCGCCGCCGCGCGGGCCTGCCCGAGGGTCCGGATTCGACGGCCCGTGAGGGCCTCGGCCTCGGGGACGTTGGGAGTCACGACCGTGGCCAGAGGCAGCAGACGCCTCACGAGCGGTTCCCGCGCCTCCTCCTCCAACAGAGGCTCCCCCCCCTTGGCCGCCATGACCGGGTCCACCACCACCGGCGCCCGGATGCGGCGCAGTTCGCGCGCGACCGCCTCGACGGTCGGGGCGGCGTGGAGCATGCCGGTCTTCACCGCGTCCACCCCGATGCCGGAGAACGCCGCCCGGATTTGAGCTCGGACCGCCTCCGGGGGCACGGGGTGGACCGCGACCACCCGCCGCGCGTCCTGGGCTGTGACCGCCGTGACCGCGCTCATCCCCCGGACGCCGAGGGCCGCGAAGGTCCGGAGGTCGGCCTGGATGCCCGCCCCGCCCCCGGAGTCGGAGCCCGCGATGGCCAGCGCCCGCGGGATTCCGGATTTCATCGGAGCGTCGTCTACTTCCCGCTCTCCTCGGCGAGGACCTTCCGCGCGACCTCCATCGGGCAGAACTTCGGGCCGCACATGGAGCAGAAGTGGGCCGACCGGTGGACCTCGGAGGCGAGGGTCTCGTCGTGGTAGGCCTCCGCGGTCGCGGGGTCGATGGCAAGGGAGAACTGCCGGCTCCAGTCGAAGGCGAAGCGGGCCGCGCTCAACTCGTCGTCCCAGTCGCGGGCCCCGGGCCGGCGGCGCGCCACATCGGCGGCGTGGGCCGCTATCTTGTAGGCGACGGTCCCCTGCCTCACGTCCTCCACGGTCGGGAGCCCGAGGTGCTCCTTGGGGGTGATGTAGCAGAGCATGGAGGCCCCCGCGAAACCGGCAACGGCGGCTCCGATTGCGGAGGCTATATGGTCGTAGCCGGGCGCCACGTCGATGACGAGGGGCCCGAGGACGTAGAAGGGCGCCCCGTGGCAGATTTCCGCCTCCAGTTCCATGTTGCGCGCGACCTGGTCGAGGGGAATGTGGCCGGGGCCCTCAATCATCGCCTGCACGTCCATCGCCCACGCCTTCTCGGCGAGTTCCCCGAGAGTCCGGAGTTCGGCCAGTTGTGCGGCGTCGGTGGCGTCGTGGAGGCATCCGGGCCGGAGACCGTCCCCGAGGGAGTAGGTGACGTCATACTTCTGGAAAACCTCCGAAATCGCGTCGAAGTGGTCGTAGAGGAAGTTCTGCTTCCCGTGGTGGAGCATCCAGGCCGCGAGGAGCCCCCCGCCCCGGGAGACGACGCCGGTGATGCGCCCCTTCACCAAGTCGAGGTGCTCCCGCAGCACCCCGGCGTGAATCGTCATGTAGTCCACCCCCTGCTTCGCCTGCTCCTCGATGACCTTCAGCATCAGTTCGATGGAGAGGTCCCGCGGGTCCCCCTTCACGCGGGTCAGCGCCTCGTAGATGGGGACCGTCCCGACCGGCACGGGGCTGTGGCGGAGAATCGCCTCGCGGATTTCGGGGATGTTCTTCCCCGTCGAGAGGTCCATCACCGCGTCGGCCCCGGCCAGGAGCGCCACTTTCAACTTCGCCAGTTCCTCCCGGTGGCCCGAGGTCACGGCGGAGTTGCCGAGGTTCACGTTGATTTTGCACTTGGCGGCGACGCCGATGGCCATCGGCTCCAGTTCAGGGTGGTTCACGTTGGCCGGGATGACCATCCGGCCCGCGGCCACCTCGTCGCGGACGGTTTCGGGCTTGAGCCCCTCGCGCTCCGCGACGAACGCCATCTCCTCGGTCACCTCGCCCTTCCGGGAGCGGTGAATCTGGGTGACATTGCCCCCGGCGCGCTTCCGGACCCACTCCCTCCGGAGGGGCGCCATACGCCGGACCCGCTCCATCGGGTCGGTCCGCATCAGGAAGCGGCGGTCGTCCTCAATCATGTCTTAACAGAGTTATAAAACTCGATTATAAATGTTGCGAGGGGGGCCGCCGGGGCCAGCGCTCCGGAACCGGGGAACCGTTATGGTGGGCGCCGCGGACCTCTCCCCATGACCCGAAACCCGACAGGCGAAATCACCTCCCTGGAAATGGCCGCCCTCGACGCCAACTGCGAGTTCCACGGGTTGAGCCGCCTCCAGCTGATGGAGAATGCCGGGGCGGCCGTCGCCCGCCGCATCCGGGCGCGGTTCAAGAGGCCCCGCCCCGTCGTCGTCCTCTGTGGCCCGGGAAACAACGGGGGCGACGGGTTCGTCGCGGCCCGGAAACTGCTCGCGTCGGGCCGGGGCTACGACGTGCGCGTCCTGCTCCTCGCATCCCCCCGCGAGTTGCGGACCCCTGAGGCCAGGAAGAACTACGAAGCCCTCGTCAACGCGGGGGTGGCCGTCGAGAGCGTCGCGAACCCGAAGGACCTCCCCGACCTCGGCGAGGCCGTGGTGGTGGACGCGCTCTTCGGAACGGGCGTGCGCGGCGCCATCCGCGAGCCCCACGCCACCGCCATCCGCAAGATGAACTCCGCCCGCCGCCGCGGGGGCTTCGTGGTGGCGGTGGACGTCCCGAGCGGCGTGGACCCCGACACGGGGCGCGCGGGCCTCAAGGTGGACGCGGACTTGGTCGTCACTTTCCACAGGCGCAAGCCCGGTCTCCGCCGCTTCCGGGGCGAGGTGGCGGTGGCCGACATCGGCATCCCGGAGGGGCTGGAGCGCCTTGCCGGCCCCGGCGACCTCCTGCTGTTGCCGGAGCGGAGGCCCGACAGCCACAAGGGGCAGAACGGGAGGGTGCTGGTGGTGGGCGGCGGCCCCTACCACGGCGCCCCGGCGCTCGCGGGCCTCGCCGCCCTCCGCGCGGGGGCCGACGTCGCGACGGTGGTGGTGCCGGAGTCCATCGAGCCGGCGGTGCGGAAGGTCTCGCCCGACCTGCAGGTGGTCGGGTTGCCCGGAAAGACCCTCGGGCCGCAACACGTTCCCGCGGTTCTCAACATGCTCAAGCGCCACGACGTCCTCTCCATCGGCTCGGGCCTCGGGAAGGACCCCGGGAGCCTCAAGGCGGCGTTCGCGCTGCTCCGGAAAACGAGAAAGGCCGTGGTGGACGGCGAGGCGCTCATGCCCGGCCTCCCCCGCGGCCGATTCATTCTGACTCCCCACACCGGCGAGCTGTCGCGCCTCCTTGGCCGGAAAGTGAGCCTCACCGACAGCGCCGGGCGGCTCCGGGCGGCCCGGGAGGCCTGCCGGAAAACGGGAGCGGCTGTGCTGGTGAAGGGGCCGGAGGACGTGATTGCCGACGGAGGGCGGTGGAAAGCGAATCGCATCCACAACCCCGGGATGACCGTCGGCGGGACGGGCGACGTCCTGGCCGGGGTGTGCGCCTCGTTCTACTCCCGGACGGCCGACCCGTTCCACGCGGCGTGCGCGGCGGCTTATACCGCAGGGGCGGCGGGCAACCTGGCGATGAGCGAGATGGGGGTCGGGTTCCTGGCGAGCGACGTGGCGAGGTTGATTCCGAAAGCGGTCAAAGCGGGGCGGGGGTTTGCCTGACCTTCAAGCCGGAGCAAACTTGTATCCGTAGTAAATCACGCCCTCCTCTCCTTCCTCCGCCATTTTCCGGAATACCGCCCGGACATGCATCCCCGCCTGGGGCTCCTTCTCAAGCCCGACGAGTTGCGTGGTCAGTTTCGGCCCCTCGTCGAGTTGCACAATCGCCAAGGTGTAGGGCGCGTAGCGCTCCCACCCCGCCGGGGCCTGGTGGACCGCGGTCCAGGTGAGGACCTTGCCGCTCCCGGAGAACTGGAACTCCTCCATCGCCCCGTGGCGGCGGCACTTGGGGCAGATTTTCCGGGGCGGGAAGTAGGGCGTGGAGCAGGACTTGCACTTCGTCCCGACGAGGTTGTAGCGGCTGGGGAACGACCTCCAGAAGCGCGGGACCCGCATCTACTCCGCCTCGATGGGCTTGTCTGCATCTTCGCCCGATTTCCCGGTGATTTTCTCCTTGAGGGCCAGCAACGGCCCCAGGAACCCCGCACCGAAGGAGAGGCCTATGAGCATTACCGGTGCCTCCGCAGGATGTGGACCGCCGCCGAGCCCCCGGTCCCGCCGTGGCACTCCGCGAGCCCGATTTCCGCGTTCGGGACCTGCCGGTCGCCCGCCTTGCCCCGGAGTTGGAGCGTGAGTTCGACAATCTGCCGCACCCCGGTCGCCCCGGGCGGGTGGCCGCACCCCTTCAACCCGCCCCCGGGGTTCACCGGGAGGCTCCCGTCCACGGTGGTCTGGCCGTCGGCGGTGAACTTGCCGCCCTGGCCCCTCGGGCAGAACCCGAGTTCCTCGAGGGCGATGATTTCCGCAATCGTCTGGATGTCGTGGAGTTCCGCCACGTCCACATCTTTCGGCTCGACCTTCGCCATCCCGAAGGCCTTCCGGGCCGCCGCGCCGATGGAGGGGATGGCCGCTAGGTCGGGCCGGTCGTGGAGCGCCAGGGAGGCCGAGGCCTGGGCCGAGGCGGCGACGGTCACGATGGAGTCGCCCCGCTTCTTCGCCATCTCCAAAGGCGCGAGGACGATGGCAGCCGAGCCGTCGGCGAGAGAGGCGCCATCCAGAACGCGCAGCGGGTCGGCTACCAGCGGGGAGCCGAGCACCGCCTCCAGTTTGATGGCGCTCCGGAACTGCGCGTCGGGGTTCTTCGAGGCGTGGAGGTGGTTCTTCACCGCGACCTGCGCGAGTTGCTCCCGGGTCGTGCCGTAGTTCTTCATGTGGACCCGTGCCATCATGGCGTAGAGGGCCGCGAGGGTGGCGCCCTGGAACCCCTCCCACTCCTGATCCCCCGCACTCGCCAGCATCGCCTCGGCCTCCTCCGAGGGGACGTCGGTCATCTTCTCGACCCCGGCCACCACGACGACATCGTGGAGCCCCGAGGCCACGGCGAGGAACCCCTGCCGGAACGCCAGGGCCCCGGAGGCGCACGCCCCCTCGATGCGGGTCGCGGGCACCCCGAGGTCGGCCAGCCCCGCCGCGTCGGCCACCAGCGGCCCGACGTGCTCCTGCTCGATGAAGCGGCCCGCCGACATGTTGCCGACGTAGATGGCCTCCAGGTCCTTGCCGGAGATGCCCGCGTCCGCGATGGCCTTGATGCCCGCCTCGGCGAAGCCGTCCCGGAAGGATTTCTCCCACAGTTCGCCGAACTTGGTGGTGCCGACGCCGAGGATGGCGACCTCCCTCACGGTCAAACCAGCTCCAGGTGCTTCGCATACTCCGCGTATGTCAGCCGCCGGACGCTCTTCGAGAAATCGGCCACCGCCGGGGCCTTGCTGCGGTATTTCTCAATCGCGGGCTCCACCCTCAAACTGAACGCGTCCGACCCGGCGCCCGAGCCGAACGACGTGACCATGATGCGCTGCCCCGGCTTCGCGATGTCGAGGGTCGCCGCGAGGCCAATCATGCTCGACGCGGAGTAGGAGTTGCCGAGGCGCCGGACGATGAGGCCCGGCTCCATCTGCTCCTTCTTGAACCCGAGTTCAGCGCCGGCCCGCGCCGGGAACTTGCCGTTGGGCATGTGGAAGACCGCGTAGTCGTAGTCCGCGGGGCCGGTCCCGAGCATCTGGAAGAGGCCCCGGGCCGCGCTGGTGACGTGCTTGAAGTAGGCGGGCTCGCCGGTGAAGCGGCCGCCGTGGTGCGGGTAGGGCGCGCCGTCGCGCCTCCAGAAGTCGGGGGTGTCGGTGGTGAAGGAGTGGGTCGCCTCGATGGTGGCGATTGGCTCGGAGCCGTCGGGCTTGCCGATGATGTAGGCGGCCGCCCCCGCGCTCGCCGCGTATTCGAGGGCGTCGCCCGGCTCGCTCTGGGCCACGTCCGCCCCGATGGCCATGCCGCACGGAATCATCCCCGCACCCACAAGCCCCATGCAGGTCTGGATGGCGGCGGTCCCCGCTTTGCAGGCGAACTCGTAGTCGGCGGCGGTCATCTGGGGCGAGGCGCCGATGGCCTGGGCCACGATGGTCGCGGTCGGCTTCACCGCGTAGGGGTGGCTCTCGGAGCCGACGTAGATGGCCCCGATGCGGGAGGGCGGGAACCCCACCCGGCGCAGCGCGTTCCGGGCCGCCTCGACCGAGATGGTGACCGTGTCCTCGTCGGGGTCGGCGACCGACTTCTCGACGAGGTCGAGGCCCCGCTTGATGTCGTCGGGGTTCTTGCCCCACAGTTTCGCAATCTCCTCGACCGAGATGCGGTTCCGGGGGATGTAGACGCCGTAGGACAGAATCGAGCCGCCTTTTGCGGAATTCATTGCCGGAGCGCCTCCACAATCTTCGCCATGGGCATGTTGGTGGTGAGGAGGGGGATGCGCTCGATTTTCGCAATCTGGACCGCCAGGGGGTCCACGTCCTTCGACTGGAGGCCGTGGAGGACCACCGCCCCGGGCTTCAGGTTGGTGACCCGGATGGCAATCAGGGGCGACTTGCCCGTGGAAACGCTGGTGAAGATGAGGGCCCGCTCGGTGGACCAGCCGTAGAGTTTGTAGAAGTCGGTGGTCCCGAGTTTCAGGATGGCCTTCATGGAGTCGATGATGGTGTAGCCGTGGACCGAGTTCCCCGAGGCCTCGGTCAGCAGGTCCGCCTCGATGCGCTTCTGGAACTCCTCCAGGGCCATCGGCGTGGGGTATTCCCGCATGTCGAAGATGACCTCGGAGATGGGGGAGTCCCGGACGAGTGTCTGGTAGTGCTCGATTCTCTGCCCGCCCCGCTTCTCGTCCAGTTCAATCAGGGCCCGGACGAAGCGCGAGACCATGGCGGTCCCCGGGGACTTCCGCCGCCCCGACTCGTAGTCGCTGATGACCGAGGCCGTGACCTTCAACTGGGCCGCGATGTCCACCTGGGAGACTTCGAAGTTCTTCCGCCACTTCTTGATGGTCTCCCCCGGGTTGGGAGAGAGGGCAATCTCGCCCGCTATCTTCTCCGCCAGGATTCCCTTCACGTCCTGGGTCATCGAACCCCACCTTCGACGGATGTAGTATTTAAGAGTAACGATGGCAGGTTCGACGATTAGCGAAACGAGAATATTCTTCAAAACAGATATCGGCGGACTTATTCATGTCTCAAACTTCAGATTTGGACCTCAATCTCCTGCCCTTGGACCCGGACAGGGTAGGTCGCGACCTTCACCGAGGGGTTCACAGCATTCGCCCCGGTGGTCACGTCGTACTCCCACCCGTGCCAGGGGCAACTCACGGTGGTCCCGGCGAGGTCCCCCTCCCCGAGGGGACCGCCCCGGTGGAGGCAGGTGTTGTCCACCGCGTAGAACTTGCCGTCCACGTTGAAGATGGCCACCTTCTTCGAGCCCGCGGTCACCGCCTTCCCCTTCCCCGGCGGGATTTCGGAAACGCTGGCCACCCTGACGAACTGGGCCATCTCACACCTCTCCCGTCTTTTAAAAAGATGATGCTTCCTAAAGTGCGAGAAAATGGCGCGGGCGCGCCCCCGGTCGGGGACCCGCCCGGGACCCCGGTGGTTCCCGGGGGCTTCTCGGCCCCGCGCTCCCGCGAGCGCCGGACGCCGACAGTGGGTCTGCTCCCTCCCGGGCCTGGACCGGTGCCTGCCGCCCGGCTCGCCCCCGCCCCTACGGACGGGGCACGGACCTGCGCCGGCCCCGCGGGACGAGGCTTCTTCGTCGCGCCCCGGGCCGGAGCCCCGGACGGGCCTCTTCCAGGGGCTTCGTCCCTCGCGAAGGGCGATTTCGAGTGACAGGGGACGCCCAGCCCCCCGGACTAGCCCGCGCCACCCCTCCTTCGCCGCGCAAGGACTTATACGCCCCCCGTCCTGGTGTCCGGATGGCCGTCCCCGCGGGCTACCTCTCCGGCAACCCCCGCCGCCGACAGGCCCTGGAGATTCTCCGCTCCCGGGGGCCTTTGCCCCTCGCCGGGGTGGCCCACCTCCTCCGGATGCCCCCCAAGATGGCCGAGGGGCTCTTGGAGGACCTGAAGGCGAAGGGGCTGGCGGAGGCGGCCGGGGAGAAGTTCAAACTCACCGCCGACGGCGAGGAACTCCTGAAGCGGTTCGGTCGGGAGAGCTGACTGCGGGAAGCGGATTTGGGGCCGCCCAGATTTGAACTGGGGTCAGCACCACCCCAAGGTGCTAGGATACCAGACTACCCCACGGCCCCGGCGCAGGGGTGACCCTACGAGGACGGTCGGGGATATCAACTTGAACGCCCGCTTTCGAAAGAGAGAAGTCCGGGGCCGGAGAGGGTAGTCGGAGCGTCGGGGTAGCCAAGCTCGGTCCAAGGCGACAGGTTGCTAACCTGTTGGCCCTCACGGGCCTCGGGGGTTCAAATCCCCCCCCCGACGATTGAGGTCCGCTCACGGGCTTCCATGCTCGATTTTTCGGTCAAATCCGCCGCGCGAAGGCGGCCTAAGCCTTTATAAACAGATGGAGGGACACTCCCCATGTCCATGGCCTCCGAGGAGTATGAGAACACCCTCAAGGAGAATCTCCGCAAACTGTCGGCCCTGGGGACCGAGGTGGCGGAAATCGGGGTCTCGGAGCGCATCTTCGAGAAACTGAACGAACTCGAGCTGGCCTTCCACAAACTCCAGAACCAGAGCCGGGACTTCGTGACCGGCCGGGAGACCAAGGAGTTGCGGAAGGCCGTGGAGGAACGGCTGGAGCGGTGGGCGACGGCCCTGGAGGCGAAGACCCGTGAGCAGGAACTGGTCATCGCCCGCCTCGCGGAGACCGCCAAGGGGCTCGTCGCCCGGGACCAGTGGGAGACCCTCCAAGCCTCCCTCGACGAGGCCCGGGCCTCCCTCCAGCAGAAACTCACCGACACGGAGGCCGCCCTCCGGGCCGACATCAAGGGACTGTCGGATGTGGACGCGGAGGTCATCGAGGACCTCTCCAAGATGGAGACGCTCCTGGCCCGCCTCGACGAGCACGACCTCTCCCTCCAGAAACTCCGGGACCAGGCCGCCACATTCGTCACCGAGAAGGACCTCCTGGGGCTCCGGGAGTCCATGGCCCGGGAGGAATTGACCGCTCTCCGGGAGGACCTGGGGGCCCTGCGGGCCGCCCAGGAGCGGAAGGTCTCGACCGTGGAGGAGGGCCTCCGCAAGGACCTCCAGAAACTCTCGGAGGTGGACGGCGGCCTGATTGCCCGCATCGAAAAACTGGACGCCCTCTTGGAGCGCGTGAACGACCACGGGGTCCAACTGAAGAAACTCTCCGACGTCTACGGCTCCTTCGTGGACAGGAAGACCCTGGAGGAGTTCCGGGACGGCTTCCTGAAGGAGGAGGTGGACACCCTGCGGGCGGCCCTGGAGTCCCGGGTGGAGAGGCAGGCCCGGGAGCAGGCGGCCCAGGTGGACGGCCTGGGGGGCGAAATCAAGCGCCTCGCCGAGGTCTCCAAGGAGTTTGCCTTCAAGCAGGAGGTCCGGGTCCAGATGGACGAGCGGGTGGGGGGCCTGGAGCGGAACTTCAAGGAGGCGGTCAAGACGCTCTCCCAGGTGGACGCCCGCATCATCGAGGACCTCGCCCGCGTCGACGCCATGGGCGAGCGGCTCCGGGAGCAGGAGGTCCAGATGAAGAAACTGGCGGACATCTACGAGGGCTTCGCCACCGAACGGGCCCTCCGGGAGTTCCGGGCCGACCTGGAGCGGCGCATCGAGCGCGGCCCCCGGGAACTAGAGGCCCGGGTCCAGGAACTGGAGGCGCGCCTGGCCGCCCTGGGCGGGCGCTCCCGGAGCGCCGAGGCCTCGGCCCCTCCAGACCCGTCTCCGCCCCCTTCGGGCGGCTCGGGAACCTGAATTCACATTGACCCGGTCCTATAGTTTTAAAAGAGCCCGAGGGTGTGGACTTTGACCGCCGATGGTCGGAATCAAGTCGGACCGCTGGATTCGCGAGATGTCCGTGAAGCGGGGCATGATCGAGCCCTTCGAGGAGTCCCAGGTCCGGAAGGGCGTCTCCTACGGGGCCTCCTCCTACGGCTACGACATGCGCATCGCCGACGAGTACAAGATTTTCACGAACGTGAACTCGACCCTGGTGGACCCCAAGGCCTTCGACTCCCGCTCCTTCGTGGACTTCAAGGGGCCCGTCTGCACCATCCCCCCCAACTCCTTCGCCCTGGGGCGCTCGGTCGAATATTTCCGGATTCCCCGCGAGGTCCTGGGCATCTGCCTGGGAAAATCGACCTACGCCCGGTGCGGCATCATCGTGAACATCACCCCTCTCGAACCGGAGTGGGAAGGCCACCTCACGATTGAGGTCTCGAACACGACCCCCCTCCCGGCCCGCATCTACTCCGGCGAGGGCATCGCCCAGGTCATTTTCCTGGGAGGTGACCAGGTCTGCGCCACCTCCTACAAGGACAAGAAGGGGAAATACCAGGCCCAGAAGGGCATCACCCTGCCGAAAGTCTGACTGCCTGCGGCTCGTCCCTCGCCGCGGGCATAGACGAGTGAGAGGGAGGACAGGAAAGTGCGATATGGAACGCGTTCCCCTTGGAGGGCGATGACCCTCGCAAAACGCATCATCCCCTGCCTCGACTGCGACCTCGCCGTCCCCGGTGGCCGCGTGGTCAAGGGCCGGGAGTTCAGGCGCATCGTGCATGCCGGGGTCCCCTGGGAGATGGCCGCCCGCTACAGCGCCAGGGGCGCCGACGAAATTGTCTTCCTCGACATCACCGCCTCGGCGGAGCGGCGGGCGACGATGGCCGACGTAGTCCGGCGGACCGCGGAGGAGGTCTTCGTCCCGCTCACGGTCGGCGGGGGCGTCCGGCGCCTGGAGGACGCGCGCAGGTTGTTCGAGGCCGGGGCGGACAAGGTCTCGGTGAACACGGGGGCGGTCGAGAGGCCCGGAGTGCTCACGGAAATCTCGCGCCACTACGGCTCCCAGGCGTGCGTCTTGGCCGTGGACGCAAAACGGAGGCCCGTGCGAAGCCGGTCCAATGCGAAAGACCGCATCGTGGTTCCGACGGAGCAGGGCCCCTGCTGGTTCGAGGCCTCGACCCACGGGGGGCGGAGGTTCACCGGCCTCGACGCGGTCGCCTGGGCTGAGGAGGGCGTTGCGCGGGGCGCGGGCGAGATCCTCCTCACCAGCATGGACCGGGACGGGACCCGGGAGGGCTACGACCTCGCCCTGACCCGGGCGGTGGCCTCCCGCGTTTCGGTCCCCGTGGTGGCCTCGGGGGGCTGCGGCAAGCCAGCCCACGCCGCGGAGGTCCTGAAAAAAACGGGGGCCTCGGCGGCCCTCCTGGCGGGGATTCTCCACTTCGGCAGGGCCGATCTGGCCTCCTTCAAGCGGGCGGTGGCCCGGGCCGGGGTCCCCGTGCGGCTCTCCGTATAGGGATAGGGATTATACCCTCCTCCGGTCGAGAAGGGGCCCATGTGCAAGACCTCGGAGCGGGTCATGGGCCTCCTGGAACCCTTCCGCAAGGACCCCCGGCTGGCGAAGCCCTTCGAACCGGGCATCAAGCGGAGGGAGAGCGTGGCGGTCGCATGGGCCAACCTCTACCCCAAGAAGGGGCTCGCCGAGGAACTCTACAAGGACGTGGCCAAGGCCGTCGAGCAGGGGGTCCGCAAGTTGGTCCTCGACTGCGGCGAGGTCCAGACCCTGGAGGGCCACGGGGAGAACGTCGATTTGGGGCTGAAGCAGACCCTCCTGCTCCAGGGCAGATACTTCGAGGTCTACTGCTTCAACTGCTACTCCGTCACCTTCGTCCGGGTCCACCTGGAGGAGGGGCTGACGAAGGACAAGCGCGGCCAGCAGTGGGTCAGCGTGGACGTGGACGAGGTGGCGAAGAGCCCCTGGTTCGAAGATTAGCCCGCGCCTCCAGCGTCGGCGCGGGCGTAGAAGAGTCGGCCGCACCTTCGGTGCGGCTCGCCTCCTCGCTTCGCGATGAGGCGACAGAGAAGTGATATGAAACGATAGCCCCGGTCTATCCGCGGCTGGGCATCTCGCCGCCTCTTCTGGCGCAAGTTGCCATACGCGGGGGGCGAGCCCCGCTGTAACAGTAACGATATATCCTATCTGCCCGAGTAAAGGCTCCGATGGCCCTCCGCATCCTTGACACCACCCTGCGGGACGGCGAGCAGACGCCGGGCGTCCTCATCGCCCCCGGGGACAAACTCGCCATCGCCCGGAAATTGGACGAACTGGGCGTAGACATCATCGAGGCGGGCTCGGCCCCGACCTCGGAGGGCGAGCGGGCCGCCATCAAGGTCGTCGCGGGGGCCGGGCTCAAGGCGGAAATCTCCTCCTACGTCCGGGCCGTCAAGGCCGACGTGGACCACGCCCTCGCCTGCGACGTGGACGCGGTCCACCTCGTCGTCCCCCTCTCCGACCTCCACATCGAGAAGAAACTGAAGAAGACGCGGGAGCAGGTCCTCCGGGAGTCACTGGAGGTCGCGGCCTACGCCCGGGACCACGGCCTCAAGGTGGAGTATAGCGCCGAGGACGCCTCGCGGGCCGACTTAAACTTCCTCGCGTCGTGCTACCGCGAGGCGGCGAGGGCCAAAGCGGACCGCATCACCTTCTGCGACACCGTCGGCGTCCTCCACCCGGGAAAGGTGGCCGAGATATTCGCCCAACTCAAGGCCGTCGGCCCCCCCGCGGGATTCCACGGCCACAACGATTTCGGCCTCGGGACGGCGAACACCGTGGCCGCGGTCCTCGCGGGCGCGCAGGTGGTCCACGTCACAGTGAACGGCATCGGCGAGCGGGCCGGAAACGCGTCGCTGGAGGAGGTGGTCCTCGCCCTGGAGACCCTCCACGGGGTGAAGACGAACGTCCGGAAGGAGCGGCTCTACGAGACCTCCCGGCTCGTTTCCCGCCTGACCCGGATGCCGGTCGCGTTCAACAAGGCGGTGGTCGGCGAGAACGCCTTCGCCCACGGCTCGGGCATCCACGTCCACGGCCTCCGGGCCGACCCGATGACCTACGAGCCCATCCGCCCGGAGAGCGTGGGCCGGACCCGGCGCATCGTCTTCGGCAAGCACACGGGCAAGGCCTCCATCGAGATGGCCCTGAAGGAGATGTCCCTGGAGGCCCCCGCGGCCCAGGTGGACGAGGTCCTCCAGCGGGTGAAGGGGCTCGGCGACAAGGGGCTCCGGGTTACCGACGCCGACCTTCGGGCCATCGTCGAGTCCGTTCTGCAGGTGACGAGAGAGCCCCGGGTCAAACTGACCGAACTCTCGGTGGTGGCGGGGAACAAGTCCACTCCGACCGCCTCGGTCCGGCTCCAGGTGAACGGGAAGGAGGCCTCCGAGGCCGCGACGGGGGTGGGGCCGGTGGACGCCGCCCTCAACGCCATCCGGAAACTGATGCGCGGCCAGGGGGTCGAGGACATCGAACTGGTCGAGTATCACGTGGACGCCATCACCGGGGGGACCGACGCGGTGGTGGAGGTCGTGGTGAAACTCGCGCGGGGGGACAAGACCATCACGGCCCGCGGGGCGCGCGAGGACATCATCATGGCGAGCGTTGAGGCGCTGCTCGCGGGAATCAACCGGCTACTCTAGCCCGAGCCTTCTCCGCCACCAGTCCATCCACCGCCCCTGGAAGCCCCCGGCGGCGAGGTTCAGGACGACGACCCAGGCCAGGAGGGGCAGCATCTTGTCGGGCGGAATCCCGGTGGCGGCATAGACCGCGCTCCAGATGAGGACCCAGAGGACGACAACGCTCGCGGCGTCCACGGCGAACCTCCGCCAGGCGATGCCCTTCGGCCTCCCGTAGCGCCCCAGTTCCCGCTGGACCTCCCGCCACTCCGCCCACGACCCCCTGCTCCCGCAGGCGCACCGGCAGCACTTCGGGCACACCTTGGAGTGGGACCCGAGGAGGTGCTTCGCGCACCAGGCCGCCTGGAAGAAGTCGAACGTCTCGCCGCAGGAGAAGCAGCGGACGGAGAACTGCATGAGTCGGTTTCCGATGCGCCGAAATATCTATTTGCTGGAGCGCGTCGGGGGCCTTGTTCATGCTCGGGGACGTCATGGACCAGGTGTTCCGCCAGATGTGGCGGGACTACAAGTCCCTCGTCAAGCCCGCGCTCTTCATGGCGGCCACATGGGTCGGCTTCGCGTTCGCCTACCACTTCAACGTCGTCAACCCCTTCCTGCAGGCGACGGGCTGGCCCATCCGTCTCGGCGGGCCGGGAATCGAGCGGGTCCCGGAGGCACTCGCCGCCGTCCGCCCGAAGTGGATTCTCCTGGTCGTGGTCCAGGTCGGCCTCTACCTCTTCTTCCAGCTCACCCTCATCTTCACCTGCCGCCAGGTCCGCCGGGAGAAGCCCGACCTCAAGTTGGCATTCCGGCAGGCCGCCCGGCGCTGGCCCACCTACGCGGCCACCGTGGCCCTCCTGGTTCTCCTCGCCCTGGGGGTCGCGGCCGGCCTCTACTTCCTGGCCACCGCCATCTCCCCCCTGCCCCCCGGCGGCTCCCCGCTCCGGCTGGAGGGGTTCACCCCGGTCCACGGGGCCGCTCTGGCCGGAGGGCTCATCCTCGGCCTCTACCTGGGCCTCCGGCTGAACCTCATCCCCTTCGCCGTCGGCATCGAGAAGGCGGGGCCCCGTTTAGCCCTCGCCCGCTCCTGGAGGCTGACCAAGGGGCAGTGGTGGTCCATGTTCATGGCCCTGGTGCCCCTCGCCCTCCTCCTCTGGATGATTATCTTCGGCGTGGGCCTCTTCGCCACCCTGCCCTTCACCGCCCCGGCGGGCCTGACGCCGTTCTTCGGACTCCCCATCGGGACGTATGCCCCCGGGGCCTACCCCATCGCCCTCACCTGGAACCAAGCCTCGGCCCTCGCCGTGAACACCGCTCTCTTCGTCTTCCTCTTCGACGTCCCCTTCACCTACGGCCACATGGTGGTGTGGGAGATGGCGACGGAGCCCGAGCGGCCCCTGCCGAAGCGCGCCCCGAAGCCCAAGAGGGCCGGGCCCCCGCCGCCCCCGGAGCGCCCGAAGGCCCCGCGCCCCATCCCGGAGATGGGGGCGTGGAAACTGCCGCCGGAGCCCGCGAAGCCGCCCGGGCCGGCGAAGAAGTAAATGCTCAATGAGGTCTTCGGGGAGGTCTTCTCCGGGAAGTTCTGGAGGAATTATCCCGCCCTCCTCCCCGTGGGCATCGCCATGGTCGTGGCCAACGTGGTCTTCACGCTCGTCTACTTCCTCGTTGCACGCGGGCGCCTCTTCCAGTCCCTGCCGGTCCCCGGAAACAGGCCCCCGTCCGCCGTCACTTCTTCCGCTGAAAATCGCGTCGGGTAGCCACGCTCGCCAAGTCGCTCAGAATCGCACTCGCCGCCTCCAGGGAGCCCGCGCCGCGGCCGGTCACGGTGATTTCGCCCGCCAGTTCCGTGATGAGCGACGCGGCGTTCAGGGTCCCCTCGACCGCGAGGGCGGAGTTCCTCTTCACCAGGCGCGGGGCGACCTCCATGGGGCCGTCCCGGTCGGCCCGGGCCACGAGCCGGATGGCGAAGCCCGCCCTGTCTGCCAGTTGGAGCGCCTCGGGGGTGATGCCCGCGATGCCGGTGATTTTCACCTGGGAGAACTTCGCGTTGCGCCCGAAGACGGCGTTCGCGAGAATCACCAGTTTCGCCCCGGAGTCCTTCCCATCGATGTCGTATCCCGGGTCCGTTTCGGCGTAGCCCAGTTCCTGCGCCTCGGCGAGGGCCGCGGGGAAGGGGAGGGAGTCCTCGGCCATCCGGGTCAGGATGTAGTTGGTGGTCCCGTTCAGGACTCCCCGGATGGAGAGGATGGGGTCGCCCGCCAGGGCCTCCCGGGCGAGGTTGATGATGGGCATGGCTCCGCCCACGGTGGCCTCGTAGCGGAGTTCGGCGCCGTTCCTCGCGGCGAGGGTCATCAGTTCGCGGAACTTCAGGGCCAGGGGCCCCTTGTTGCTGGTGACCGCGCACTTGCCGCGCCCGAGGGCCGCCTCCAGGTGGCCCAGCGCGGGCTGGCCCGTGACCACGTTGGTCGGGGTCATCTCCACCAGGACGTCGTAGTCCAGCTTCCGGGCGGCTTCGAGCCCGGTCATCCTCCGGGCCCCGGCGGGCGCGCGCCCCTTCAACTCGGAGAGGCGGGGGATGCGGAGGAGCCGCCCCGGGTCGAGCCCCCTGCGGTCGTGGAGGGTGCCCCAGACGTCGGAGAGGCCCGCGACCCGGAAGTCGAGGCCCGCCTTGCGCAAGGAGGGGCCCTGCGCCTTCAGGACCCGGACCAGGCCCCGGCCCACGGTGCCGAAGCCGACCAGGTGCAGGCGGACGCGCCTCATGTTCCCACCGGCTTCACCAGCAGGAGTCCCTTCCTCTGCGCCACCCTCTCCAGGATTCCCAGGGCCTTTCCAAGTTCCTTGGGCCCCGTGGCGCTGATTCTCAGGCTCGCCGACGAGCGCTCCTGGATGCCGGGCATGGCGAGGCTCATGTCCACCACCTCGGCGGTCCCCGTCGAGTCCACGGCGTGAATCGTCTCCTTGAGGTCGGTGTGGACGATGTGGCCGATGAGGAGGACCGTGGCTCCGACCCCGAGGCGCTCCCGGCCCAACCGGGAGACCCGGAACCCCTCCGACTTCAGGACCGAGAGCAGGGAGGCGAGGCGCCCCTCGGCAATCTCGAAGACGATGTTCACCGGGATGGTATTCCTCGGCGTCACCTTGCCCCGGTGGTGGATGATGGAGCGGATGTTGCCGCCGTGGTCCGACAGGGGCTTGAGGGCATTCAGCAACTGGCCCGGGACGTCCCGCAGTTCGATTTCCATGCTCACCGTAGTGAGGGCCATGGAGCCCGATGGGGACTTCCCCGTATTATACGCTATGCCCTCGGGTAAGACCCCAAAATCCGGAACTCCGCGATGCGCCGCAGGGCCGCCAACGCCTCCCGGACCGGCGGTGCGTCGGCGTGCCCCTCGCAATCGATGTAGAACACATACTCGCCCAGTTTCCGCTTGGTGGGCCGCGACTCGACCTTGGTGAGGTTGATTCGGCGCTCCGCGAAGACCCCGAGGACTTCGTGGAGGAAGCCGGGCCGGTCCCGGGCGAGGGAAATCAGCAGGGAGGTCTTGTCGCGGCCCGTCGGGGCGGGCGGCTCCCGGCCGATGACGATGAAGCGGGTGGCGTTCGACTGGTAGTCCTGGATGTCGCGCTTCAGGACGCGGAGCCCGTAGACCCGGGCCGCCTCCTCGGAGGCGATGGCGGCCAGCGTCGGGCTCCGGGAGGCCCTCCGGGCCGCCTCGGCGGTGCTGGGAGCGGGGAGCGTCCGGGCGCCGGGCAGGGTCCTCTCCAGAAACCGGCGGCACTGCGCCAGGGCCATGGAGTTGGAGGAGACCGCCTCGACCGACTTCAGGGGGCCCCTGCCGAGGAGGCAGAGGCGGATGGGAAGTTCAATCTCGGCCACGATGGAAGAG
Organism: uncultured Halobacteria archaeon; assembly: GCA_964486625.1. Taxonomy (GTDB): domain Archaea; phylum Halobacteriota; class Syntropharchaeia; order JACQPP01; family JACQPP01; genus JAWCQZ01. The sequence continues at coordinate 29,035 of CAZANW010000006.1, read as the reverse complement.
TCGGTCTCACGCAGAAGGTCGAGGGTGACGTCCACGGGACCCGCCACCGAGTTCTCGATGGGGATCACGCCGACCGCGGCCTTGCCCCCCTCGACGGCCCGGAAGACCTCGGCGGGGGTCGCCTGGAACGCGAGGCGCGCCCCGGGCCGCCAGCGGCGGGCGGCCTGCTCCGAGTAGGAGCCCTTGGGGCCCAGGACGGCGACGCTTTCGGCCATGCGCCCTTTTTTGAGCATCCGCGTATATATGCAAGCACATGGTCTCCCGGCGCAGCCCGCGAGCGGAGGGGGCGGATTTCTGGCGCCGGGTCGAGGAGCGGTTCGCCCACCGCAAGGGGCAGGTGAAGGTGGCGCGGCTGCTCTACGAACTGGGCCTCCGGGCCGACGGCGACACGGTCTTCTGCGGGCCGGTCCCCATATCGGACGTCGCCATCGGCCGCGCCGCGGGGGTGGACCGGCGGGTGGTGCGCGCCACGCTGGAGACGCTGCAGACCGACGAGCATCTCCGGGCGGTCTTCACCGGGCTGCGGCCGGTCGCCTTCCTGAAGGAGGCGGCCCGCGGGCTGGGGCTCGGGGTGCTGGAGGTCTTCCCGGAGGACGCCGCGAAGCCCGGGGTCCTGAGCGAGATTGCGGCGGCGGTGGCGGAGGCGCGCATCCCGGTGAGGCAGGCGTTCGCGGAGGACCCCTATCTCGCGGAGGAGGCGAGGCTGACGCTCATCACCGGGAGGCCGGTGCCGACGCGGGTGATTGAGAAACTGAGGCAGTTGAAGTCGGTGAAGCGGGTCGTGGTCTACGCCTGACCGGCCAGGAGCGCGGCGCGCTTCCAGGTCGCCTCGATGTCGTCGTTCGCCATCGCCTCGTCTCCTTCGCATCCCGCCTCGTCGGCCAGTTGCCGGAACCTCTCCACCGCCCCCTTCGCCTGCTCCACGTAGTCCTTGACCGGCACCCGCACCTTCGCCCGCACCACCTCGGTCCCCTTCAACTGCGACGCCGCCATCTCCACCCACTCCCCGTCCCGCTTCATCTCCACGTTCTGCCCCGGCCCGAAGTAGGTCTTGAAACTCCCGCGCTCCGCGAGGACCGCCAGCGGCGTCAGCAGCGACTTGCCGTTCACGCCGGCCCGGAGGGCCAGCGGCGGACCCGCGGCGGGCTTCAAGATGAGTTCCGCTTCGACCATCTCGGGAATCATCCACGCCTGCTCCCAGAGGGTCGCCGCGACCTTCAGGACGCGAAGCTCCAGCGAGTCGCCCATCACTCACAGGGTGCGCGGGAGAAGAAACCATTTAACCGCGCCGGACCCGGTTTACAAAATGGGCAAAGGCAGCATCCCGCTCCTCGTCGGCGTCGTCCTCGGGTTCTTCTTCGGGGCCAGCGTCGTCACCTTCCTGGTCAACGTCATCAACTACGGGGTGTCCCAGTTCCTCACCATCGGCTCGGGCGTGAGCCTCGTCGTCTTCCTCGTCGTAGCCCTCGTCCTTCTGCTGAAACTGAAGATGGTCACCGGGGTGCTGATGGGGGTCATCATCGGCATCGTCCTGAACGTCGTTCTCAAGGCGGTGGGGCAGGGCCAGGTCATCAACCAGATTCTGCAGGCCCTCGGGGTCCGGTAGTCCGGCTACGCGCTGAACAACGCCGCGAGGACCACGGCGACGAGGAACGCGACCGCCAGGAGCAGGTTGGCCCTCCTCCGGTCGAGGACCACGGGGTCTTTCTGCCCCGGTCCCGCCACAAACCCGCCGCCCGACCGCGCCATCCCCTTCAAGGCGGAGAAGCCCACCGCGGCCTCAATGAAGAAGAGGACCGCAGGAAAGAGGAGGAAGAAGAGCACGAAGCGGTAGACCCGGGGGTTCCCGGGTCCGGAGAGGAGTTGGAGGAGCAGGAGGGCCGCGGCTGCGACGACCAGACCCGCAAAGAGCCGGGCCCGGCGGCCCGTGCCGTCGAGGTTCCGGCGACCGGGGATGTAGTCCTCCATCCGAAAGGGGTATGCCCGACCCCCAGCCTAAAGGCTGAGCGTGATTGCCACCGACCCCCGCGAACTCCGCCACCTCCTGAGCCGCCGCAGCGACATCGAGGCCCTCCTCCCGAGGGTCCGCGCCATCCTCCGGGATGTCCGCGCCATGGGGGACCGGGCCCTCCGGAAATACACGAAGAGGTTCGACGGGTGCGACCTGGGCGACTTCCGGGTCCCCCCCGAGGAGGTGGAGGCCGCGGGCCGGCGCGCCCCGGAGGCGCTTCGCCGCGCGGCCCGCAACATCCGCAGGTTCCACGAGCGCCAGAGGCGCCGCGACTGGTCGGTCCGGGTGGAGCCCGGGGTCGTGGCGGGGGTCCGCTACCTCCCCCTCCGCCGCGTCGGCCTCTACGTCCCCCGGGGCTACGGCTCCACCGCCCTGATGACCGCCATCCCCGCCAAGGTCGCCGGCGTCCCGGAAGCGGTCCTCTGCTCCCCGCCCGACAAGCGCGGCCGGGTCTCGCCCCTGGTCTTGCAGGCCGCGGCCATCGCCGGGGTGGACGAGGTCGTCGCCGCGGGGGGCGCCCAGGCGGTCGCCGCCCTCGCCCACGGGACCGAGACCATCCGGCCCGTCGAGAAGATTGCGGGCCCCGGGAACGCGTGGGTCACGGCGGCGAAAATCGCGGTCCGGGGTCTCGTCGAGATTGACTTCCCCGCGGGCCCCAGCGAGGCTGTGGTGCTCGCCGACTCCACCGCGCCGGCGGAGTTCGTGGCGGCCGACCTTCGGGCCCAACTGGAGCACGGCGCGGGAGCGACCGGCGTCCTCGTCACCGACTCGGAGAGCCTCGCACGGGCCGTGGAGCGGAAGATGGGGAGGAAGGTCCCGATACTGCTCACCGACCTCGACACCGGGCTCGACTTCGTGAACGAACTCGCCCCGGAGCACGTCGAGGTCATGACCCGGGACGCCGGTGAACGGGTGTTGCGGGTCCGGACCGCGGGCGCCGTCTTCATCGGCCCCTGGAGCCCTATCGCCGCGGGCGATTTCGCCACCGGGACCAACCACGTCCTCCCCACCGCGGGGTTCGCCCGGGCCTTCTCGGGCCTCGGGGTCGAGGACTTCCAGCGGCGGATGGCGTGGCAGCGCCTGAGCCGGGAGGGGCTCCGGAATCTCGCGCCCGCGGTCGCGTCCATCGCGCGGGCGGAGGGGATGGTGGAGCACGCACGGTCGGTCTCGGTCCGGCTCCGGGCCCGCCGCTAGGACTTCGCGGGAGAGGCCCGGGGGTAGGTGAGGAGGACCCCGAGGGCCCCGGCGGCCAGGGAGAAGGTCGCGACGAGCCTGAAGAGGAGGGCCGCGGCCGTCGCCTGGGCCCCGAACTCTCCGGAGACGAGGAGGGCGAGGGCCCACTCGCGGGCCCCGATGCCCCCGGGCAGGAAGGAGAAGGCCCCGACCAGTTCCACGACGCCGGTGTAGAGGAAGGCGGTCGCGAAGGGGAGGGGCACCCCGGTCCCCCAGAGGAGGGCGGCCAGGGCCGCCGCCTGCAGGAGCCATGCGACCGGCGTCAGCGCGGCCACGCTGCCCAGCGCGCTCCGGCGGGTGCGGAGGGTCTCCACGGCCTCCTGGATTTCGCGGAACGGGCGCTCCGGAACGCGGAGCCGGCCGGCCATCCTCCCGGCGGCCCCGAGCAGGGACGGGCGGACCAGAACCAGCACCGCCAGCGCCAGGACGGCCCCCGGAACCAGGAGGAGCGGCCACGAGGAGCGGGGGAAGAGAGCGACGCCTGCAGCGAGGAGCGCGACCGCCACCAGGAGCGCGGTGTCCGCCACCCGCTCCACCACGATGGCGGTGAGGGTCGCTTTTACCGGAATCCCGCTCCGGGTCTTGCCGAGATAGATGCGGGCCGCCTCGCCGCTCCCCGTCGGGGCCACTTGGTTCACCGCCTGGCCGACGAGGTAGGGCCGGACGGCCCCGGGGGCCCGCCCCATGAGGAGGACCCAGCGGAGGGTCTTCAGGAGAACCGTGGAGAGTTCGGCGGCGAGGGAGAGGCCGAGAGCCGCCGGGGGCACCGCCGCCGCGGCCGCGGCGACGCGGTCCCACGGGAACTTCGAGAAGAGGCCGGCGAGGATGGCGAGGCCGATGGCCCCGAGGACCGCTCCCTGGAGCCACCTCTTCCGGTAGACGGGTGTCGGGGCCTCCGCCGGAGCCATGGCCGTGCTGTCGGAAGGCCCGCTATCAACCTTTCCTCATGCAATCTCCAGAGATTTGGGAAGGGTAATGATATGGCCCGCCTTTCCAACCTCCCCCGATGTGCGGCATCTGCGGCTTCCTGGGCCCGGGGGACCGGGCGCTGCTGCGCGGGATGGTGGCCTGCCTGAAGCACCGGGGCCCGGACGGCGACGGGACCTGGGAGGACGACGGGGTCTCCCTGGCGAACACCCGGCTGAGCATCATCGACCTCCCCGGGGGCCGGCAGCCAATGGCCAACGAGGAGGGCTCGGTCTGGACCGTCCTCAACGGCGAGATTTACAATTTCATCGAGTTGCGGGCCGAACTGGAGGGGGCGGGCCACCGGTTCGCCACCCGGAGCGACACCGAGGTGATTGTCCACGGGTACGAGGAGTGGGGCGAGCGGTTCCCGGAGCATCTCCGGGGCATGTTCGCCATCGCGCTGTGGGACACGAAGGCCCGGAAACTTCTGCTGGCCAGGGACCGGGTCGGCAAGAAACCTCTCTACTATACGCAAGCCGGCGGGCGGCTCCTCTTCGCGTCGGAAATCAAGGCGCTCCTCCTTGACCCGGCGGTCCCCCGGAGGCCCAACCGGGCCTCCCTCGACCGTTTTCTGCGCCTCCGATACGTCCCGGGCCCCGGGACCGCCTTCGAGGGAATCCGCAAACTTCCACCGGGCCACATGCTGGTCGCCTCCGGGGACTCTGCGACCCTCCGCCCCTACTGGTCCCTGCCCGACCGCGCCGAGGAGCGGCCCGAGGCCGAGTGGGTCGAGGAATTGGCGCGCCTCCTCGACGAGTCGGTCCGCCTCCGCCTCCGGAGCGACGTCCCGGTGGGGCTCTTCCTCTCGGGCGGGACCGACTCCACCGCGGTGGGAGCCCTGGCGACGAAATACGCGGGCTTAATGCACTCCTTCTCGGTCGGGTTCGACGTGGCCGAAGTGAGCGAGGCCGGCCGGGCCCGGGAGGTGGCCTCCGCCCTCGGGACCGAGCACCACGAATTGACCGTGGACTCCTCGGCCGCGGAGCGGCTGCCCGAGGTGGTGTGGCACACCGACGAGCCGGTGGCGGACCCGAGCGCGTTGCCGATTTACCTGCTCTCGAAAACGGCCCGGCGGCACGTCAAGGTGGTCCTCAGCGGCGAGGGGGGGGACGAGTTGTTCGGCGGCTACCTCCACCACAAGGTCTTCCGCGCCGAGGAGAAGTGGCGGCCCCTCCTCCGGCGGGTCCCGGCCCCGCTCCTGTCGGGGGCGGTGAAAGCGGTCCCCCGGGCGCTCCTGGCACGGGCTTTCGACTACCCGGCGGCGGTGGGGCCCGAGGAGAAGGCGCGGGTGGCGGCCTACGCGGGGGCGATGAAAAGGCCCCTGGAGGAGCGCTACCTGACGGTCATCTCGCCTTTCCGGAGCGATGAATTGCGCGAACTCCGGGGGGGGAGGGACGGGAGCCCGGTGGGCCTGGGGGAACCGCAGGCGGGGGCCGTGGAGAGTGTGGCCCGCTTCGAGTTCGACAAGTGGCTCCCCGGCTACATCCTGGAGAAGTCGGACAAACTCACCATGGCCCACGGCCTGGAGCTGCGGGCCCCGCTGCTGGACCACCGCCTCGCGGAGACCGCGTTCCGGATTCCGACGGGCCTGAAAATCCGGGGCGGAGTCCCGAAATACATCCTGCGGAGGGCCGTGGAGCGCTACCTGCCCCGCATCGGACTCGCCCCGGGCAAGCACCCCTACTACACCCCCATCGACCGGTGGTTCCCGGACCTGAAGGGGCTCTACGAGGAGCATCTCCTGGGCCCGGAGTTCCGGAGGCGCGGGTTCAGCGCCGACTACGTGCGCGGGCTCCTCGAACGGCACAAGTCGTCGCCCCTCATCGCCAGCCGCCAGTTGTGGTGCCTCCTGGTGGTGGAGATGTGGCACCGGCGCTTCATCGACCCGGAGGAGGTGCGACCTCCGGCCGGTTCCGGTAGCGCCTGAAAATGGGGGCAGCAATCGAGGAAAAACAATATATATCTTCCAAATGTGCCTTTACAGGACACGATGCCTCCCGATGCCGGTTCTACGCGCAGGCCGCTCCGCTCCCTCCGCCGGCAGTTGAACCGGGCCGGGAGGGCCTTCAGTCTGGTCACCCGCTCGACCCGGGTCTTCGGGCTCCCCTCCACGCTCCAAATCGAGCCCACATCGAGATGCAACCTGTCATGCCAGATGTGCCCGCAGCCCTCGTTCACTGGCGAGCAGTTGGGAGACCTCAAGCCGGAGAACTTCCGGAAACTCATCGACGAACTTGAGAACTCCCTCACGTACGTGAACCTCACCGGCTTCGGGGAGCCCATGCTGAACAAGGAGTTGATTCCGATGATTCGCTACGCCCGCGAGAAGGGGATGGCGGTCCAGACCACGTCCAACTGCACCACCCTCACGGAGAAGAACGCGAGGGACCTCGTGAACTCCGGGCTGGGCCACCTGTGCCTCTCCATCGACGCCGCGTCCCCCGAGAAGTACCGGGAGATTCGCGGGGGCGACCTGGACCGGGCCCTCACCGGCCTCCGGAATCTGGTGGAGGCCAAGAGGAGCCTCAAGAGCGAGACCCCGGTCACCCGGTTGAACGCGGTCGTGATGAACCACAACTTGGACGAGATGACTTCCATCGTCGAGACGGCCGCGAAGTGGGGGGTGGACATCCTCCACTTCCAGAGGCTCCACTGGTGGGGCACGGTGAGCGAGCCGATGAAATTGAAGGCCTCGGAGATTGACGTCGCGGTCGCGATGTTCGAGGAGGTGCGGCGCAGGGCCCGGGACCTGGGCGTGGACAACGACGCGGACGTGATGCTCCGCGTGCTCGAGCGGGCGCGGCAGCAGAACGGGCGGATGGAGGCCGCCGCTCCCCTCGGCCGGGCGGCCCCCTGCTACTTCCCCTGGTGGCACATGTACATCGGGTTCCAGGGAGGGGTGCGCCTCTGCTGCAACTACTGGGGCAGGAACCTCGAGATGGGGAACGCGTTCGAGGAGCCCTTCCGGAAGATATGGAACGGCGAGAGGTTCCGAGAGGTCCGGAGGATGTTCCTGGCGGGGAAGGACCCCGGGAAGGAGTGCACCCTGTGCACCGGCCGCATCACGAGCTACTGGGGTGGTCTCACCGGCGTGCACTGGACGGAGCCCCAGGGCCCCGCCCTCCGCGGCCTCAAATCCTGACGACGGCCTTCAGTGAGGCGACGATGACCTCCCAGTCCCGCCGCTTGAGTTCCCGCATCACCCAGAGGAGGAGAAGGTAGAGCCCGGCGCCTCCGAAAAACTGGAAGAAGAGGTGGGGGATGGGGGGCAGCGCCACCCACTGGAGGGGGAGGAAGGCGGCGAGGGCGGCCCCGCAGCCCCGCAGCAGGCTCCAGCCGGGGAGGGAGAATTTCAACATCCGATGAACCAGCCAGGCGAAGAGGGCGGACTTCGCCACAAAACTCAACCCGGCCGAGACCGAGGCCCCCAGGGAACCGAATTGCGGAATCAGCATCCATCCGCCCAAGAGGGAGACGGCGGCTCCGAGGAACCCCGCCTTCGCTCGGATGTCCGGCCGGCCCAGGGTCAGGGAGGCGGGGCCCACGCCCGTGACCGCCGTGGCGGCGAGCAGGCCGGTGGACAGAATCACCAGGTCCAGGGATGCCCCCGCATAGCGGCCCGAGAAGAACCGCAGAACGAGGACGGAGGCGTTGAAGTAGATGAACGCGAAGAAGAACACCGAGATGAGGGTCGCGTAGCGGGTGGCCTCGTCCAGGGACTGGCGCAGGTTCTCCGGGTCGGTTTTCTTGAGGAAGGAGGGGCCGAGGCCGATGGGGAGGGAGGTCGCCAGCAGCACCACCACGCTGGAGAGGGAGACCGCGACTCCGTAGTCGGCGAGGTCGGCGAACATGCGGAAATATCCCAGGAGCAACTGCTGGCCGTAGGTTTGGAGGGGCAGGTAGACGGCCGGCAGGACGAGCCACTTCCCATACCTCCACGCCTCCTCGCGGATTTCGGAGAACGGCGCCGGCTGGCCGGGCGCGCGGGCCCGCTGCAGGGCCAGGACCGACGTGAGCAGGTAGGGGGCGCCGTAGAGCAGGGAGAGGAGCCCCAGTTCCCGGCTCTGGAGGCCCGTGAACAGCCCCACCATGCCCAGGCGGAGGAGGGACTCTAGGACCACGAGGACCGCATAGAACCGGAAAGCCTGAAGCGACTGCAAGACGTTGACCAGGTAGGTCTGCGGCGTGAGGCAGGCCATCAGAAGGGCCACCCAGAAGAAAGCCGGGCTGACGGCGAACCCCAGGACCAGGGTTCCGGAGACCGAGACGGCCAGCAGGAGGACTTTGGCCCTCGACCCGAACCGGTAGGCGGCCCAGGCGCGGGCGGGGTCGCTCTCGCGGTAGCGCTGGAGAAAATAGCCGACGAGGCTGTCCACCCCGAGGTCCGCGAACATGTAGAGGAAGGGGGCCGTGGATATGACGAAGGTCCAGATGCCGAACTCCGCTTTCGGAAGTTGCCGGGTGAGAAGAATCAGGGTCAGAAATGAAATGAGGCCGGTCCCGAGGCCCGAGAGGACGATGAGCAGGGCGCCCGATGCCGCCCGAGCCCTCTCCTCCATTTCATCTGCTCCCGCGGACACGCTCCCCGGGGCCCGGGACATGCGGCGTCATCAACTCCGCGCGCCGGCGGCAGGCTATGAGCGTTTTCCCTGAATCCGGGCTACATCGCCACCGTCTGGAAGTGGCTCGGGGCCGCCCTGCTTGACGAGCAGCCAGTTGACCTCCTCCCCCAGGACGAGGCGGAGGCGGACGACGAGTTCGACGGCGCGGAAGCGCGCAATCCACTTCGCCACCGAACGAATCCGCGGGGCGTGGATGGTGTCGGGATGCTTCAGTTTATCCTCGAGGAACTCCTTTCTCGTGTCCTGGACCTGGACGGGGAGCCCCCGCAACATCTTGCGGATTGCGAAGGGGTTCCGGTAGTAGATGTGGTCGAGGTAGGCCGTGGGTTTCCCCCGGAGCCTCAGGTAGAACCGCGCCAGGGGCCGCGGGAGGTAGGGAGGCCAGAAAATCCGGTAGTGGTTCTCCGTCCAGCGGATGTGGTTGGGGACCGTGAGCCAGAGGCGTCCCCCGGGCCGGAGGACGCGCACCGCTTCCCGCAGAATTTCCGCCGGGGCCGGGGTGTGCTCGAGGACGGACATGAGGGTAATCACGTCGAACGCCCCCTCCCGGAAGGGGAGGGCCTGCCCCACCCCCCGCACCACCCGCCCGGGAATGCGCCGGGAGGCGACCCGGACGGCCTCGCGGTCGGGCTCCAGGCCGACGGCGTCGGCCCCCCGGAGGCCCATAGCCAGGACGAGGCCCCCGGCGCTGCACCCCACGTCGAGCGCCCGCTTGCCGGGGAGGTCCACCTGCCCATTCAGCCACCGGGTGTAGTCCCCGTCTTTCCTGCAATTCAGCCTCTCCTGGACCCTCTCGCGCCAATCGGGGAGCCCCAGGGTGTCCCGGTAATAATGGGCGTAGTAGGACTCCAAGTCGGGGTTCATGAGAGCGCCTCCTCAGGCCACCACCTGTCGGTATCCCGCCTCCACGCGCTCCGCGACGTGGTCCCAAGTGAAATTCTCCAGAACCCGGCGGCGTCCGGTCTCCCCCATTCGGCGGCACCGATCGGGGTCCTCCAGAAGCCCGTGAAGAATCCTGGCCAACTCGTCAGGTCGCTCCAAAGAACCGGTGAGTCCCGTCTCGGGTGCCACAATCCCGGCATTCCCCTCCACGGGAGATGTGACGACCGGCATTCCACATGCCATGGCCTCCAGGATGGACTTGCCGGACTCCTCGCTCAGGGTCGGGAGGAAAAATACATCGCAGCTCGCGTATAACTGGGGAATCTCTCTATGGGAAACGAACCCCAGGAAGCGGACATTTGGACCTGCTCGGTCCCGCAGAGCTCTTTCTGCGTATCCTGCCATCAAAAAAGTCCCCGGCCATCTTTCCCGGTGAAAAATATGGGCTACATTAAGAAAAATGTATGAGCCCTTTCGCGGGTCTCCGCTGACCGTAAGCACCCGGGGCCTCGGAGGGAGGGGCCGCGGGAACGGCGGCAAATTAGGTCGAAACTGGTCTGTATCTGCACCGTTGTAGGTCACCCAGATTCGCTCTGGAGGTATGGCCAGATGGCGAATTAACTCCTGTTTGGTGTGGGGACTCACCGCAAAGACCCCATCCACCCCGACCAGCGATTCCTTCTCTAAAAAGAAGTCAACCCCCCCCTCACGAAAGTAGTGGTAAGTCCTCCCGAATGGACCCCGATCCCGCTCCCATTCCCGGAAGACCCCGTCCTCCCGCCAAGTTCGCCGGAGCCCATGGCAATGAGCCACGACAGGGACTGGCAGCCCACGGCGTCGAGCCCATGCAATCAGAGCGGTGTCAAGTTCATGGACGTGAACGATGTCCACCTCACCGCGCCGCGCACGTTTCAGAATCTCGACCAGACTGGCCACGCCGAAGGTGGCTGTGTAGGTGCGCAGGAAATGGGTTCCATAACCAAAGACCCGGCGCACGGGCACCTCCAAATCTCGATCCCCTCGAAATCGAGGGCTTGCAGCGGAGATGATTGTGACTTGGTGGCCCCTCCGGCTTTGGGCGCGAGTCAGGGCCAGGACTCCCTGCCCGACCCCCGGCATCATTTGGGAAAGGGGTGGAAAATAACGCACCAACCGGAGAATCTTCATCGCCGGCAGGCAGTGATTCCCGGCCTAAAACGTTTCCCCATATTCGTTCCGAAACCACCGGACGTAATCCGCCAGCCCTTCCTCCAGTGGAACCCGGGGGCTCCAGCCCAGTTCCCTCCGCGCCCGGGAAACGTCCGCCCAGGTGTGCGGCACATCGCCGGGCCGGGGGGGCCGGACCATGATCCGGGAGCGGCTCCCGGTGAGTTCGATGACGGCGCGGGCCAGGTCCCGGATGGGCAGGGGCTGCCCCCCGCCCACATTGTAGACGCCCCGGCCCCGCTCCAAGGCCAGGATGAAAGCTCTCACTACGTCCTGCACATGGGTGAAGTCCCGCACGGGATGGCCGTAGATGGGGATGGGCCGGGAGCGGAGGGCCCGAGAAACCAGAACGGGGATGCTGAGGTCGGGCCGCATGCGGGGCCCGTAAACGGTAAAGAGGCGAAGGGTCACATGGCGGAACCCGTCGAGCGCCGAGAAGACCCGGAGGTAGCTCTCTCCGGCCACTTTGGAGGCGCCATAGGGGGAGACCGGCGCGGTGGGTCCGTCCTCATGAAACGGTCCCCTGGCTCCGCCCTCTTCCTGCCTCCCGTAAACGGTCGAGGAGGAGGCGAAAATGGTAGTCTGAACCCGGCTGTCGCGGAGCGTCTCCAAGAGGGCGAAGGTTCCGGCCGCATTGATCCGGTAGGCGGCGCCTGGGTTTCTGAGGGAAGCCTGGACCCCCGGCCGGGCCGCCAAGTGAACAACGGCTTCGACTCCGTGGTTCCGGAGGAGCCGCCGGACCAACCTCCGGTCCTGGATGTCGCCTTCGACGAAATGAAACCGGTTCGAGAACTGGAGTCCTCGCAGATTCCTCTGCTTCGCGGCCCGCGGATAGTGCGGGTCGAAATTGTCGATGGCTGCGACGGAATGCCCCCGCTCCAGTAGGGTCTCGCAGAGATGCGAGCCGATGAAGCCAGCGCCGCCCGTGACCAGGATGCTCATGCGTCGATGTGCTCTTGCTTGAGGAGTGAACCGCAGATTAATATGTTTCTCCGAAATGTAAGATGAAAATGAGAAACATTGGGGAAAAGACCATATTTCCCTTCACGACCCCTCCGGACCATGAAACTGGACCGGCCTCTCTTCCTGATTCTGGCCCTGAGCCTCGCGCTGAACCTCTACGGAATCCAGTGGGGACTGCCCAACGTGGTGGGGGAAATCCAGTCCACCCCGGTGTGGGGGTCTCTCGACATGATGAAGCGGGGGAGCCTCGACCCGCTGAACTTCCACGGCCCCTCCCTCTCCCGGTATCTGCTCCTGGGGGCCCTGGCCCCCTACATGGCCTACCTCCAGTGGACGGGGGGAATCCAACAGGGCGCCTTCGTGGACCGGGATGCGGCCATCACGGGAGTCTTCCTCATCGCCCGGTCGGTGTCGGCCCTGCTCGTCACCCTCACTGTGGGGATGACGTATGCCATGGCCAAGACCGCCTACGGGCGCCGGGAGGGGCTCATCGCGGCCCTGTTCCTGGCCGTGACCATGGGAATGGTCGGCGTCGCCCACATCGCAATCAACGACGTCCTCCTCGTGTTCCTGACCACGGCCGCGCTCCTCTTCTCGGTCCGCTTTCTCCACCACGGAAGCCGGAGGGCGTTCATCCTCGCCTTCCTCTTCGCCGGCTTTGCCGGCTCGGCGAAATACTACGGGCTGCTGGTGCCCCTCATCCCCCTGGCGGCCGTGGTGCTGAGAGAAATCCCGGGGGAACGGCTGCTCCTCCGGCCCCTGCTCCGGGCCGTCCTGGCCTCGCTCCGCAGCCGGGAGCCCTACCTGGGAGCGGGCTTGGCCCTCGCGGGCTTTGCGGCCACGAGCCCCTTCCTGGTGCTCCGCCTGCCGGACTCCCTATTCCAGATGGCACAAGGCATGCAGGACGCGAGGGGATTCGGGGGAGGGTATGGAATCAACAACCCGGAGCCGGCGCCCCTCGTCAACCTCTACAACCTGGAGAGCGCGCTCGGCCCCTCCCTGGCAGTGGTGGCCGCGGCAGGCCTGGCCTACGCCGTCCACCGGGTCCTCCGCAAAGGGGACCGGACCTGTCTCCTCCTCCTGTTCTGGACCCTCCTCTTCTACGGGTTTTTGTCGACGTGGAACATCGCCGCGGTCCGCTACGTCCTCCTCGTGGTCCCCCCCCTGGCCATTCTCGCCGCAGTGTTCACCGGGGCGGTTTTCCAGCGGCGGAGGACCGCCGCGGTTCTCCTCGTAGGGGTCGTCGCCCTCCACTCGGCCCTCTACTCGGCGGCGGCGGACTACGTTTTCGTCACCGACTCCCGGGGCGACGCCCTCGCGTGGATTCGCCAGAACGTGGAGACCAACGCCACCATCGAAACCTACGCGCGGTGGACCTTCTTCCAGATTCCCGGCCCCTACAAAGTCCTCGACTCCCCGCCGCGCGAGGTGGAGTTCTTCGGGCGGGAGCAGCAGAGGCAATACGACCTCTACCTCGCAGGCCTTCGGGACCGCAGGCCCGACTACGTGGTCCTCTCCAACTTCCACTACGGGCCCTATTTCCTCGATCCCCAGGAGTACCCGAACCGCACCCGGTTCTTCGATGCGCTCATCCGGAACGAGGCGGGATACAGGACGGTGGCCCAGTTCCCCCGGGACGCCGACTCCCGGGCGGGGGGCGCCGAGTACGGCTGGGGGCAAAGAGGCTTCCTCTGGGGGATGCCCCAGCCCGAATGGGCGAATCCCACCCTCCTCATTCTCCGCCGGGAGCCGCAATGAACCGGGAAGAAGCAGCAGAGGCCCCCCCGGACAAATCCCGCCTCCTGGGGGAAGGACGGTGGCTCCTTCTCATCCCCATGGGGCTGATGGTGGTGCTGGGACAGCTCTACCCCCCTTTCTCGGACTCCGCTTTCTACTTCTACGACGCGCGGATCGTCATCCGAAATCCGGGAGTTCTGGCGGACCCGCGCAACACCTACGCCCCGCCTCTCCTCTACCTGCTCGGGGGGGGCGCCTGGGCCGTCGCCGGAGAAATCGGACTCAAACTTGTCGTCCCGCTCGTGGCCTCCCTGGGGCTGGCGGCGACCTACCTCCTCGGGCGCGAACTCCTCGGCCACAGGACCGCCCTCCTCGGGTCCCTCTTCCTCGGCTTCTTCCCCCTCTACCTCCACCAGGGCTCCCTCGGCTACTTGGACGGCCTGGTCACCAGTTTCTCCGTGCTCACCCTCTACGCATTTTATCGGGCGGTCCACGGGGGCGGGACCCGCTGGGCCCTCCTCGCCGGAGCCGCGGGAGGCGCGTCAGCCCTCTCCAAGGTCACCGGTCCCATCGCCCTCGGCTTCGTGGGAGTCTACGCGGTGGCACGGACTCTGCTGGACCGGCGACTCGATCTCAGGCTATGGAAAACAACCCTGCTCACCCTGCTTGTGGGGGGGCTCCTGGGCGGCCCCTACTACCTCCGGAACTATCTCCTGTGGGGAAACCTCCTCATGGGAGGCAACGGGGCCGCCTTGCACTTCGTCGCGGAGCCCTATCCGAACTTGGAGTTCTTCCAGGTCATCTCCCCCTATTACCAATCCGGGGCCCCATTCGCCGCATACGCCGCCCATGGCTACTGGGAGGCGTGGGGAGTCCCGAGCGGCGACATCTCCCTCCTGGGCTTCCTCCCCCCCGGTTTGCTGAGCGTCTATCTCCTGGCCACCCTGGCGGCCACCGGGGTCGCCCTCTACGGGCTCGTCCGTGGGGCGCTGGACCACCGCCGGACGCGCTATCTCCTCCTCTGGCTCCTCCTCTGGGTCGGGGCCGCGCTCGCCCTCGGCCCGGGGGGCCTCATCTACAGCTCCCGGCGCATCCTCCCCGTCTTCCCCGTCCTGGCGCTCCTGGCGGCCCTGGGATACCAGGACCTGGAGGGGCGGCTGAGCCGGGCCTCCGGGGATCTCCGCGCCGCCGGCCCCCTTTTCCGCCGGCTCCTCCCGGTCCTCCTCGTCGCGCTCATGGCGGGGCTGGCCGCGGGGGAGGTCGCCAAGGCCGCCTACGGCTACGGGTATGCGGCGGACCGCCAGCCCCTCTTCAATTACATCCGCACCCTCCCTTCCGACGCCGTCCTCCTCGCCGCGGACAAGGACCTGGTCACCTATTACACCGGATACGGCGCCTACCAGCTGACCGCCTGGCGGCTCGACAAGTTCGACGTCCCCTACTTCCAGAGGAACGGCGTCGGCTATGTCGTGGATTCCGACGGCTACTATCTCTACGACCTGGCCCCCTACCGCCGCGTCCTCGAGGAGAGGGCCGCCCAGGGGGCCATCGAGCGGGTCTACCAGGACGCCCACAACCGGGTCTATCGGGTGCCTCCCCTCCCGGGGCCGCCCCCGGTCCTCAACCCCTACGTGCCTCTGAAAAAATGGCTGCCGGAAACGCAGGAAAGACTCCCGGGGCCGTCCCCGGTTCTCAACCCCTTCGCGGGCACTCCCTGAATGGGTCTGCGGGTCTGCTACTTCGTCTCCCCGAGCCTGACGCTTCCCGGGGCCCCCCCGGCCACGCGCGACGCCGTCCTCCAGAAGGCACTGCGCCTCCGCGGGGTCGAGGTCGCCGAGTGCGGCGACCCCTCGCGGGGCCTCCTCCGCAGATACCTGCGCCTCGTCCGCAAGTTCTTCTCCATGCCCCGCTGCGACGCACTGGTGGTGGGGGAGCAGGGCCACTCCCTGGTCCCCCTCGCGTGGCTTCTCTCCAAACTGACCGGCCGTCCCCTGGTCTTCGACCCCCTCTTCTCCCTCTACGACTCCGGCGTGCACGACCGGCGGGCGGTCAGCCCCGGGAGCGCCCGGGCCCTTCTCCTCTACTCCCTCGACCTGCTGGCGTTCCGCCTGCCCGCCCGCATTCTCGCGGACACGGGGGCGCACGCCCGCTACTACGCCGCCGCTTTCGGCGTGCCGCCCCGGAAAATCACCGTCATCCCGGCGGGGGCCGACGAGGATGCGTTCCCTCCCGCCCCCGCGCCCGGGCCGGAATCCCGGTTCCACGTTCTTTTCTACGGCACCTACATCCCGCTCCACGGCGTCGAGCACATTTTCCGGGCCGTGCGCCTCCTCGAAGACCGCCCCGACATCCAGTTTACCCTCATCGGCCATCTCTACCTCGAGCCGTCCCAGGGCGAACTCTTCCGCGCTCTTCCGGACCTCAAGTTCAGGAACGCAGTGCTGATTCCCGAGGTCCCCCGCCCGGAACTTGCGGGTTTCATCGCCCGGGCCGACCTCTGCCTCGGCGTCTTCGGCACCACCCCCAAGGCCCGCCGGGTCGTTCCCCAGAAGGCCTACCAGGCCCTCGCTGTGGGCCGTCCTCTCCTCACCGGCGACACCCCCGCGAGCCGCGAACTCCTCCGCCACGGGGAGGACGCCTGGCTCTGCCCCCCGGGCGACGGCGAGGCCCTGGCCCGGGCGATTCTCCACCTGAAGGACCATCCGGAAATCCGGGAGAGGCTCGCGCGGGAGGGGCGCCGCGCATTCCTGGAGAAATTCTCCGCCTCCGCATTGGGCAAGACCCTGCTCCAGGTCCTCGGGCAAGCCGCGGAGCGAGGTCAGCAGGAGATGTGGCCTTTCTCCCGGAGGTAAGCCCGCAGCGCCAAAGGCCAGGGACGGAGAGCATCCAGCCCGGTCCGCTTCAGGCGGGTGCTCGCCAGCACGGAGTAGCTCGGCCGGCGGGCCGGGGCGCCGAATGAGGCGGTGGTCGTGGGGCGCAGGTCGGGCCGCAGACCCGTGAAGTCGAATATCCTCCGGGCGAACCGGTACCAGGAGCACTGGCCGCGGTTGGTGATGTGGTAGAGCCCGTAGGCGTCCGTCTGCACGAGTTCCCGGAGTTTCCACGCGAGGTCCCGGGTGTAGGTGGGCGTGCAGACCTGGTCATCGACGACCCGGATGGGCCGGCCCTCCCGGGCCATGCGAATCATGGTTTCGACGAAGTTGCCGCCCTTTCCGCGCGAGCCGGTCGCCCCGTAGAGCCCGCAGGTCCGCACGATGAAGTGGGCCGGGCAGAGGGCGCGCACGAAATGCTCGCCCGCGAGTTTGGAGACTCCATACGCATTGAGCGGGCAGGGCGCGTCGTCCTCGGCGCGGGGCGTCCTCCTCCGGTCCCCGAACACGTAGTCCGTGCTGATGTGCGCCATCGCGCAGCGGAGGTCCCGGCAGACCAGCGCCACGTTCCGGGCCCCGTAGGCGTTGACCGAAAACGCCCGGGAGACCTCGGCCTCGCAGTCGTCCACGCGGTTGAACGCGGCGGTGTTGATGACGACGTCCGGCCGCGCCCCGGAGATAGCTTTGCGCACGCGGGCCGCGTCGCAGATGTCCAGGTCGCTGTGGGCCAGGGGCACGAGGTCCCAGCCGGATAGGGCGCCGGCCAAATCGGACGCCAGTTGTCCGCCGGCCCCGAGGAGGACTACGCGCATGCCGCGCCGCCGCGGCCGGGCATTCCGGCCGCCGCGTTCACCGCCAGTTGCGCTCATAGACCCGGGTGTAGTATTTCCGGTATTCTCCGGAGGTGACGCGCCGGACCCAGCCCTGGTTCTGGACATACCACTGGATGGTTTTCCGGAGGCCGTTCTTGAAGGAAGTCGCCGGGCTCCAGCCGAGCTCCCGCCCGATTTTCCGGCAGTCCATGGCATACCTGAGGTCGTGCCCGGGGCGGTCGGCGACGAACGTGATTCGCCTTTCGAGTTCGCGGGCCGATTTCCCCAGTCGCGCCGCCAGGGAGTCGCAGATGCTCCGCACCACCTCGACGTTGCTGCATTCCTCTCCGCTGCCGATATTGTATGTCGAGCCGGCCCGCCCCCTCTCCACGACCTGGAGGATGGCCCGGCAGTTGTCCTCGACGTAGAGCCAGTCGCGCCGGTTTTCGCCCGTGCCGTAGAGGGGCACCGTCTCCCCGCGCAGCAGGCGGTGAATGGCCAGCGGAATCAGCTTTTCCGGGAACTGGCGGGGGCCGTAGTTGTTGGAACTGCGGGTGAGGATGACCGGCGAGCCGTAGGTCTTGACGTAGGCGCCGCAAATCAAATCCGCGGACGCCTTGCTCGCCGCGTAGGGGCTGCCGGGCCGGAGCGGCGCCGTCTCCGGGCACTTCCCGGAAGGGACCGAGCCGTAGACCTCGTCCGTCGAGATTTGCACGAAGCGCGAGGGCGGGTATTTGCGCGCGGCTTCGAGGAGCGCCTGCGTCCCGGTGGCGTTGGTCCGGGTGAAGCGCGAGGGGTCGAGGATGCTGCGGTCCACGTGGGACTCGGCGGCGAAGTTGACGACGGCGTCGAACGACTCCCTGCGGAAGAGTTGGCCGAGGAGCCGGCGGTCCGCGATGTCCCCCTGGACGAAACGGTGGCACTTGCTCTTCCGGAACTCCAGCACGTTTTCCGGGTTGCCCGCGTAGGTCAGTTTGTCCAGGTTGACGATTCGCCAATCGGGCCGCTTCCGCAGGACGTGGCGGATGAAGTTGCTCCCGATGAATCCGGCTCCCCCGGTGACGAGAACCTTCATGGGCCCCCGTGCACGAAGTCGTTGTCGGCGTCCCGGAGGAGCGGAAAGCGGGCGTCCCGCGGGGAGAGGACGGGTTTCCGAATCGGCCACAGGATGCCGATTTCCGGGTCGCTCCACAGGATTCCGCGTTCGAGTTCGGGCGCGTACTCGGCGGTCACCTTGTAAACCACGTCGGCCTCCTTGCTGAGCGCGCAGAAGGCGTGGGCGAAACCCGTGGGAATGTAGAGCATCCGGTGATTCTCGCCGGACAGGACCTCCCCGGCCCAGCGCCCGTAGGTGGGCGACCCCTTCCGGATGTCCACCGCCACGTCGAACACATCCCCCCGGGGGGCGTAGACGAGTTTCGCCTGGGCTAACGGATGCTTCTGGTAGTGCAGGCCCCGCAGCACCCCCCGGGCCGAGCGGGAGTGGTTGTCCTGCACGAACACGTCGCGGATTCCGCCCGCCTCGAACTCGGAGCGCTTGTAGGTCTCCCGGAAAAAGCCGCGCGAATCGTCGTTCGTTTTCATCTCGACGAGGACCAGCCCCGGGATTTCCAGAGGCTGGAAGCGGAACATCAGAGGACGACCTCGGCGTCGTCCCCGACGAGCAGGCGGAGGACCCCGCGCTCCCCGGGAGCCTGGCGCACCACCGCGTTCCGGCCGAGGATGCTCTCCCCGAGCCGCGCCACG
Source organism: uncultured Halobacteria archaeon (assembly GCA_964486625.1). Taxonomy (GTDB): domain Archaea; phylum Halobacteriota; class Syntropharchaeia; order JACQPP01; family JACQPP01; genus JAWCQZ01. The sequence continues at coordinate 9,984 of CAZANW010000006.1, read as the reverse complement.
TTCTCGACGCGGGCCCCGTCCAGGACGACGCAGTTCTCGACGGCGGAGTTCTGAACGGAGCAGCCGCGGCCGATGCTGGTGTAGGGCCCGACGGAGGAGCCCTCGACCCGGGTTCCCGGGCCGATGACCGCGGGCCCCCGAATCTCGCTCCGCCGGACGTCGGCCCCCGGCCCGAGCGCCACCCGCCCGGCGATGCTGCTCTCCGCGTCCGCGGTTCCCCGGATGTCCCGCTGAATCCACTCCTCCAGGACCCTCCGGTTGGCCTCCAGCAGGTCGTCCTTCTTGCCGCAGTCCAGCCACCAGCCCTCCAGCCTTTTGCTGACGACCCGGCGGCCCCGGTCGAGGAGGTGCTGGAGAGCGTCGGTGATTTCGAGTTCCCCGCGCCACGAGGGGCGGATGCTCCGGACCGCCTCGTGGATGGCGGGCGAGAAGCAGTAGACCCCGACGAGGGCCAGGTTGGAAACGGGCTCCTTCGGCTTCTCCACCAGTTTCGCAATCCGGCCGTCGCCGTCGAGGACGGCCACCCCGAAGCGGGCGGGGTCTCGAACCTCCTTGAGATAGACGCACCCGTCGGCGCGGGCGGAGCGGAACTCCGCCACCAGTTCCTTCACCCCCCCGGCAATCAGGTTGTCCCCCAGATACATCACGAAGGGCTCGTTCCCCAGGAAGTCGCGGGCGACCAGAATCGCGTGGGCCAGCCCCAGGGGCTTCTCCTGCGGGATGAACGTGAAGTCGATGGGCCAATGCTCCGCCGCCAACGAGGCCCGGATGTCGTCCCCGGTGTCGGGGTCGATGATGACCCCCACGTCGCGGATTCCGGCCCGCTGGAGGTGGTCCATCACGTAGTGGAGGACGGGCCGGTTGGCGATGGGAATGAGTTGCTTGGACATCGTGTAGGTCAGGGGGCGGAGGCGCGTGCCCTTGCCGCCCGCGAGGACAAGGGCCTTCATGGTTCGCACACCTTTTCGCGCTTGGAATGAACCTTTTCCTGATTCCGTAGGATTTGAGAAGAAGATTTAAGCCGCAGTTCCACACACCCGCGCGAGCCATGAAAGCATCCATCATCGCGGTTTTCTTCAACAACGAGGAGACCGCCGCCCCCTGCCTCGACTCGCTCCTCGCGCTCCGGTGGCCCGCGAAGGAGCTGATTGTCGTCTTCGACACCGCCGCCCGGGACGGCACAGGCCGCGTTCTCCAGGGCTACCGGGACAGGGTGGACCGCTACATCGAGCTCCACGGGGTCTCGACTCCGGACATGTACAACGCGGGCATCGAGGCCGCCACCGGCGAACTCGCTCTCATCGTGGATGGGGACATCCTCCACGACCCCGCCTACCTGGAGCGCTTGGTGCCGGTTCTGGAGAGGGATCCCAAGGTGGCCTGCGCCCTGGGGCGCAAACGGGTGTGGAACCGGGACCACTCGTTCTACGTCCGTCTCATCGACATGGACTACGATGTCCGCATGCGGAAGGGCTACAAGCCGTGGGTGGGCTGGCTCTACAGGAGGAAGGTCCTGGACGAGATGGGGGGCTACGTGAGGCGGGCCGCGCCCGGGGACCTCACCGACTACGAGATGGGGGTCCGGCTCCGCGCCCGCGGCTACACCATCGGCTTCTCGGAGGAGGCCCTCTGGTTCGAGATTGAGCGCAAGAACCTCCGGGAGGAGTTCTGGCGCCACTTCCGCCGGGGCCGCGCCACCGCCCGCTCGGAGGTCGCGCCCGAGGCCCGGCGGGCATTCGCCTACGTGGTGGCCCGCTCCTTCTACGCCTTCGGACTCCTCGCCGGCCTCATCGTCGCCGTGTGGATTCCGCCGCCGTGGCGCTGGCCTTGGCTGGCTGCGTTCCTGGCCCCCCTGGTCTACGACGCGGGCCGCTATTTCGCCTGGAGCCTCCGGGCCCGCCGCCCCCTGGCGGTCCTCCACTGCCTCCTGGGCATCTTCTACCGCAACCCCGCCTTCGCCCTGGGATGGCTCGTGGGGGCCCTGGCCGGGGCGGAGGATATCGTCCGGGGCGCCCCCGCCGCGAAGGCCCCGGACCCGGAGAGGCCATGAGGATTCCCCTCTTCCAGCCGACCCTGGGAGGCGCCGAGGAGCGGGCCGCCCTGCGGGTGCTGCGGAGCGGCCGCCTCTCCAAGGGCCCCGCCACCGAAGCCCTGGAAGGGGCCCTGATGCGCCTGCTGAATGTCCGCCACGTGCGGGCAGTGAACTCCGGAACCTCGGCCCTCCTCCTCGCCCTCCTGGCCCTCCGAAGGAAGGGGGATGTCGTGGTACCCGCTTTCACTTTCCCGGCCACGGGCAGTTCCGTGGTCCTGGCGGGCCTCCGCCTCCGGTTCGCCGACGTGTCCGCCGACACCGGCCATGCGACCGCCGAGACCCTGGAGGCGGCGGCGACGCGGAGCACCGTGGCCGTTCTGCCCGTCCACTTCGCCGGCCTTCCCTGCGACATGGGGCCCATCGCCGACCTCGCCGAAAAGCGCGGATGGGGGCTGGTGGAGGACGCCGCCGAGAGCCTGGGGGCGGAGTGCGACGGCCGCTCTGCGGGCACTTTCGGCACCGGCTGCTTCTCCCTCCACGCAACGAAGCAAATCACCAGCGGCGGCGAGGGGGGTGCCATCGCCACCGACTCCGCCGCCATCGCGAAGCGAGTGGACGCCCTCCGTTCCCACGGCATCCTCTACCGCGCGTCTTGGATGAAGGAGCGCCCGTGGCGCCGGGTGGCGGCGGAGCCCGGCTACAACCTCCGGATTCCCGATATCTGCGCGGCTGTCGGGGAAGTCCAGGTGAAGCGGCTCCCCGGACTCCTCGCCCAGCGCCGACGGAACGCCGCTTGGCTCCGGCGCCGCCTGGAGGACCTTCCGGGTCTCCGGCTTCCCCCGGAGCCCGGGAACCGGACCCATGCCTACTGGCTCTTTCACGCCGTCCTGGAGCCGGAGGCGGACCGGGACAGGGTCATCCTGGAGCTCCGCGGGCGCTCCATCGAAGCCTCGGTCTACTTCGACCCGCCCCTCTACCGCATGCCCGCCTTCCGGGCCGCAGCCCGGTGCCCCAACGCCGAGCTCCTGGCGGCCCGCAGCATCGCCCTCCCCGTCGGCCCCTGGCTCCGCCGGGAGGGTCTGGAGGCGATGGTGTCCGCCCTCGAGGAGGCACTCCGCAAATGGGCCTGACCCCCCGGCAGCGCGAGATTCTCGACGGGGACGCCACCGCCATCGGCCGCGCCCTGGAGAGGGCAGCGGGCGCCCTGGAGGGCCGGACCCTCCTGGTGACGGGGGCCGCGGGGTTCGTCTGCGCCCACATCCTCGACGCGGTGGCGCGCCTCAACGACCGCGTCCTCGACAAGCCCTGCCGGGTGGTGGCGGTGGACAGCCTCCGGCTCGCGGACGCGGAGCGGGTCGCCCACCTGCGCCGCCCGGACTTCCTCTGGCTGCGGCGGGATGTCCGGATGTCGCTCCGGGTCCCGGGGCCCGTGGACTACGTCATCCACGGCGCCAGCATCTCCTCGCCCCCGGTTTACCGCCGCTATCCGCTGGAGACCATCGAGGTGAACGTGGACGGGACCCGGAACGCGCTGGAACTGGCGCGCCGCAAGAAATCGCGGAGTTTCCTCTGCATCAGCACCTCCGAAATCTACGGGGAGCCCGACGAGATTCCCACTCCGGAGACCTGCCTCGGGAACATCTCCTGCACCGGGCCCCGGGCGTGCTACGGCGAGTCGAAACGCCTCTCCGAGACCCTCGCGATGGCCTACTGGCGCACGTTCGGCCTGCCCGTGAAGACCGTGCGGCTCTTCAACTTCTACGGGCCGGGCCAGCGCCTCGACGACGGCCGCATCGTCCCCGACCTCATGAAGGCAGCCGTGGCCCGGAAACCCGTCGTGCTCCGGGGGGAGGAGGACACCACCCGGGCATTCTGCTATGTCGCGGACGGGGTCGGCGGCATGCTGCTCGCCCTCCTGAGCCGGCACGACGGCGAGGCGTTCAACATCGGGAACATGGGCGAGGAGGTGACCATCCGCGAGGTCGCCCGGATGGTCGCCCGGGCCGCGGGCGGCCTTCCCGTCCGGCAGCTCCCCGCCCGGAAACGGGACCCCGAATACTCCACCGACGCCCCACGGCGGCGCTGCCCCGACATTCGCAAGGCCAAGCGCCTCCTGGGCTACCGGCCCCGAACCTCCATGAAGGAGGGGCTGGAGCGGACCTATCGGTTTTTCGAGTCCGCAAAGTCGACGATGACTTGACCCGGTAACCGGGCGAGGGCGCCGAACTCCGGGTGGCGGTAGAAGAGCGCGACCACGTCGGCCCCCCGGGCGGCCTCCCGCGCGCTCCGCTTCAGGAGGCGGGCGCAGCCGGGGAGGCGCTCCTGCAGGTAGGCTCGGTCGTGGCGCCGCATCTCGCCGGGGACGCGCGGGTCGTAGAGGGCGACCGGGACGGAGCGGCGCCGGAGTGCGACCGCCATCTCGAGGCCGGGGCTCCCCCGGAGGTCGAGGGTCTCCGCCTTGAAGGAGAGGCCGAGGAGGGCGACGCGCCGGGGGCCGTTGCGCAGGACGAGGTCGAGGCACCTCTCGAGGTGGGCGCGGTTGGACTCCACCACCCCCTCCAGGAACGGAATCCGGACGCCCGCCTGCCGGCCCCGCGCGACGATGGCGTTCACGTCCTTCGGGAGGCAGGCGCCGCCGTAGGGGAGGCCGGGGCGGAGGTGGGCGGGGGAGATGTTCACCTGCCGGTCGCGGGCCAGAATCTCCATGAGCCGGCGGCCGTCCACGCCGAGGGCCCCGGCGAGGGCGCCCATCTCGTTCGCGAAGGCCACCTTGAGGGCCCGGAAGGCGTTGTCGCCGTACTTCACCATCTCCGCCGTGGTCGGGTCCACCCGGACGCGCGGGGCCCGGACCTTTGCGTAGAGCGTCTCCAGGGCGCGCAGCGAGCGGTTCTCCCGGGTGCCGAAAACGAGGTGGGGCGGCCGGTCGAAGTCCCGGATGCCCATGCCCTCCCGCAGGAACTCGGGGTTGACGCAGAGGCCGAACTCCTCCCAGGCCCGCAGGCCGGAGGCGCGCTCCAGGTCCTCCCGGAGGGGCCCCGCGGTGCTTCCCGGCAGGACCGTGCTGCGAATGGCAACGACGTGGAAGCCCTCGACCCGGCGCAAGGCCCGGCCCACCTGCTTGCAGGTGGCCCGGACGAACCTCAGGTCAATCGTGCCGTCCCTCCGGGCGGGAGTCCCGACGCAGACGAGGCTCGCGTCGCTGCCCCGGACAGCGGACTCTCCATCTCCGGTGGCTGCGAAGCGGCCCGAGCGCAGGGCGCGCCGGAGAAGGGCATCGAGGCCGGGCTCCGTGATGGGCGGGCGGCCGCTCTTCAGGAGCCGCAGTTTCTCCCGGTCAATCTCCACCCCCGTGACGCGGTGGCCGTCCCGGGCCAGGCAGGCGGCCGTCACGCACCCCACGTAGCCGAGCCCGAAAACCGCGACCCGCATGGGGGCCCTCGCCCGACCGCCGCCATAAAGATATTCCTGATTCCTTCTGTCAGCGCCGGGCCTGCAGGCCCCGGAGCATCTCCGCGGCTTTCCGCCGGAAGGCCCCGAGGTTCCCGTCGTTCCGGATTTCGTGCCGGGCCTCGTCCATCGCCCTCCGGATGCCGAACTCCTCCTCCCTCCGGTCCCGCTCCCGGAAGGCGACGCGGGTCGAAGCGTCGTCCCCCCGGGCCCGCCGGCGGATGCGCTCGAACCGGACCTCCTCGGGGGCCTCGACCCGCACGAGGAGGAGGCGGTCGCCGAGCCACTTCCGGAAGAACTCCACCTCGGCGTGGCTCCGGATGCCGTCGAGGAAGGCGAGGGGGGCGTCCAGCGCCTCCAGCCGGGGCCGGGAGCGCCGGGCCACCACGTCTCGCCCCTCTTCCTCCCGCAGCCGGATGGCCACCCTCCCCTCCTCGGAGGGCGGGAGGCCCCGGGCCCGGGTCTCCTCCCGGATGACGTCCCCCATCGAGACCACCGGCAGGCCCATCTCGCGGGCCACGGCTGCGGCTTCCGACTTCCCGGATGCCTGGAGGCCGACGAAGGCCACGACTCTCTGAACCACGGCACTCCTCGGGGGCGCCCCATAGAAAGTTTTTTCTTCCACCTTCCTCCGAGGGAGAGCGAGCAACGCAGGAGATGGACCGTTCCGCCAAGGATTTTCTCGAGAAATACGCCCTGTTGAACGCCGCCCAGTTCGGGACCGCCCGCCCCGACGCCGTCGCCAAAAAAATCTTCGCCCAGTTCCCCGACCTCCGCAAGGAGCGCCAATCCGTCCTCGACGCCATCGAGGCCGAGGTCACCCGGGCCAACGCCCTCGGGGCCGAGAAGGCCCGCAAGCGGCTGGAGTCCATCGCGCCGGAACTGCTGGCGCCCCCCGCGCCCAAGGCGGAGAAGCACGAGTTGCCCGACATCGCCAAGGGGCCCGTGGTCATGCGGTTCGCCCCCAACCCCAACGGCCCCCCGACCCTCGGGAGCGCCCGGGGGCTCGTCCTCAACGACGAGTATGTGAAGCGATACGGTGGGACCCTGATTCTCCGGTTCGACGACACCGACCCGGCGACGAAGAAGCCGATGCCCGAGGCCTACGACTGGTACCTGGAGGACGCGGCGTGGCTCGGGCTGAAGCCGCAGCAGGTCGTCTACGCCTCGGAGCGCATCCCGGAATACTACAAGGTGGCCGAGGAGCTGATTGCGAAGGGCAAGGCCTACGTCTGCACCTGCCCGAAGGAGTGGTTCAAGTCCTACCGGGACGCGGGCCAGGAGTGCAAGCACCGGAACCAGTTACCCGCCGATGCCGAGGAGCAGTGGAAAGCCATGCTGGCGGGCCAGTTCAAGGAGGGCGACGCGGTCCTGCGCATCAAGACCGACATGAACCACCCCAACCCCGCCATCCGGGACTGGGTGGCCTTCCGGGTGGTGCGGGAAGCCCACCCCCGGGTCAACCGGAAGTTCATCGTGTGGCCCATGCTGGACTTCGAGAGCGCCGTGGAGGACAGGATGCTCGGCACCACCCACATCCTCCGCGGGAAAGACCTCGCCGACTCGGAGGACCGGCAGAAGTTCGTCTACAACTATCTGGGCTGGAAATACCCCTTCACCCGCCACTGGGGCAAGATTCTCGTCCACGAGTGGGGCCGGCTCTCGACGTCGTCCATCCGGAAGGACATCGAAGAGGGGAAATTCACCGGCTGGGACGACCCCCGCCTCCCCACGCTGCGCGCCCTGAAGAGGCGCGGCATCCGGCCCGAGGCCGTCCGCAAGTTCCTCCTCGACATGGGGCTCCACGAGAACGACGTGGAGGCGAGCCTGGAGAACCTCCACGCCGAGAACCGCAAGCGGGTGGAGCCCTCGGCCCACCGGTATTTCTTCGTCCACGAGCCGGTCGAACTCGCCGTGAAGGGGCTGGAGCCTGCGGTGGCGGAGATTCCCCTCCATCCCAACAAGCCCAAGGAGGGGGTCCGGAAACTGAAGACCAACGGCAAGGTCCTGGTGACGAAGAAGGACCTGACCTCGCTGCTGCCGGGGCAGAGGGCGCGGCTTAAGGAACTCTGCAACTTCACGCTGGAGTCCAAGGAGCCCCCGAAGGCGAAGTTCGAGTCGAAAGCGGTCGAGAAGGGGCTGCCCATCTTCCACTGGCTGCCCGCGGGCGTCGGGAAGCCCGTGCGGGTCCTGATGCCGGACGGGTCGGAAGCGAAGGGAGTCGGCGAGCCGGGCATCGAGAATGAAGTGGACAAGGTGGTGCAGTTCGAGAGGTTCGGATTTGTGAGGATTGATTCGGTCGGGGAGAAGGAGGCTGTGGCGTATTTCGCGCACGAATGAGAAGTCACCCCAAAAACCTCCCCAGCCTCGTCTGCCTCCCGTCCTCCGCCTCCCCCGCCGCCTCCACCTCCCTCCACTCCAGCCCCAGCCGCTCCGCCGCCGCGCGCGTTCTCTTCGGGACCCGCGGCGCCACCAGAACCCCCCGCACCCGCGCCCTCGGATTCTGCCTCCGGAACTCCGCGGCCAGCATGTCCAGTTGATAGGCCGCGCCGGGGGCGGCTTCGCCCGGCTTCACTTCAATCAGCACCGGGTGGAACTCCCGGTCGTAGCCGAAGAGGTCAATCCTCCCCGCCCGGGTCTCGCGGTGGCGCTTGCTGATACGGAGCCCCGGCTCGATGAGGTGGGGATTCCGCTCCAGCCGCGCCAGGTAGGCATCCAGCCCCCCGGGGCGCGGCGGGGCCCCGTCCGCCAGCGCCAGGGCCCCGGCGAACTCGACGGCGCGGAAGGCGACCCGGAGCCGCTCCTTCGGGGTGCGGGCTTCGAGGACGAAGCGCCCCTCCTCCACCCGGAACTCGACCCGGGACCGGGGCGGGGCCGAGGCCGCGGGCTCCCCCCCCTCGCCCCGGTGGACCGCCACGGAGCCGTCGCCTTTCAGCAGCACCAGCCGCCGGCCGTAGCCCATCTCCATCCGGAGTTTTCCCCCGGTGTCCACCCGGCACTCGCCCGCCAGGAGGAGGGCCGAGCGGCGGCCGGCCCCGTGGGCCTCTCGGGCGAAGTCGCGGGCCGCCTCCGGCGCCGGGGAGTCGAGGAATTTCATCGCCGTGGGAAACAGGGCCGTTTCACTATCTAATTTTTTTCAATCATTCGGGGGGTGGGGAGAGCGGGTCTGTGGATGGGGGAGTCTCGGAGGCGACCCCCCCGGCGGACGGAGTCCCCTCCCGGCGACGGTAGCGAAACCATGAAATAGGGGGTCCGGAACTTCCCTTCGCCCGTGGTTGAAGAGATTCGTTTCCTGGACGGGGCGCCCGCTTCCGCGGAGCCCCCGAAGCGGGCCCAGCGCGGGCTGTTCCGGAAGGTCCCCGGGCCCGTGAAATGCTCCATTTCGCTCAACACGGGCGGGGGAGAGCGGGTCCTTCGCGTCGAGTGCCACCGCTGCCCCCACGGGGTCTCCTCCCTCCGGGACCCCCTTTGCCGCTCGAACCTCCTCGAACTCCTGGCCGCCGAGCCGGTGGACCGCCTCGAACTGCGCCACCTCCACGTCCGGGAGTTCTGGGGCCCCGACCTGGAGGCTCTCCGGGCCCTCGCCCGCATCCGGGCCCTCCTCGGTTCCCTGGAACTTCCTCCCTGCCCCCGGGGCGACCCTGTCTGCCGCTCCCGGCGCGAAGAGCGGCTGGAAGCGGTCCGCGCCGCCGCCGGCCGGATGGAGGGGAATCCGGAGGAGTCCCTCGCCGGGGTCCGGCGGCTCCTGGGGGAGGGGGGAGAGGTCCGGTGCGGGGCGTGCGACGGGGCGTGGAAAGCGTGGCGGGAAGGGTTGCCGGAGGCCGCCGGGCTCCCCGCGCCCTCCGCGGTCCGGCCCCGCCTCCTGACTTCGCGCATCCGCCTGGAGCCCCCTCCCGGGGCGCTCTTCCTGCGGGCTTGCGATGCGGGCCGGGCCCGGGCCTCCCTCTACCGCCTCCCCGACAGCCTCGAGGAGTTCTACCTGCTCCAGCCCCCGGAGGCGGACCTCGATGAGAGCCGCCTCGCCCTCCTGGAGGAGGCCCGGACAGCCCTCTTGGACCACCGGCCCGGGAGCACCGACCTCGCCGACCCCCGGAGGTTCCGGCGGGCTCTTCGGGGCGTGGCTGAGCGGGCGGTGGCGGACGCGGCGCGCCGGAACGGGGCGGCCCTGGCGCCCGGGGAGGCCGGGGACCTCGCCGAACTCCTGGTGAAGAACACGGCGGGGCTGGGCGTCCTGGAGGACCTCCTGGCGGACGCCCGCGTCCAGGACATCTACGCCAACGCTCCGGTCGCCCGGAACCCGCTCCAGGTGGTCCTGGAGGAGGGCGAGGCGACCACCAACGTCACCCTCTCCGAGGAGGACGCCGAGGCCCTCGCCTCCCGGTTCCGTTCCCTGAGCGGGAGGCCCTTCTCCGAGGCCACCCCGGTCCTCGACCTCGCCCTGGAGGAGTTCCACACCCGCATCTCGGCGGTGGGCTCCCCTGTCAGCGGCCACGGCGTCGCCTACG
>CAZANW010000005.1:0-48895 GCA_964486625.1 uncultured Halobacteria archaeon | reverse complement strand
CTACTACGCAGAACCTTTAAAGGTTTCGCCGACTCCCCGGGGTGTGGTTTTGGCGGTGGAGAGCGTTCTACCATCTCATCCGCCGCCACGCAACACCCCCACCCATCCGCCGAGGACGCAACAGAATCGGTTTGCGATAGATATATATAACCATATTCCCAACGTTAACGAGACTTTGGATGGCTGAAGAATCGGCATCGGAGAAGCCCTCGGACCAGTTGAATCGCTATCTTCTGGAGCGGGTCCGGCAACTGGAGGAGCGCAACCTGACGCTGCGGGAGGAGACGAAGAGGGTCGAGACCGAGAAGCGCCTCATGGAGGGCCAGAAGCAGCGGTTCGAGCGGGAGGCCCAGAAGCTCCGCTCCGAGGTGGAGCGGCTGAAGAACGTGCCCCTGGTGGTCGGGACGGTGATTGACGTCATCAACAACGAGAAGGTCATCATCAAGTCCTCCACGGGCCCCAAGTTCGTGGTGAGCAAGAGCCAGTTCATCGGCGACATCCTGCCGGGGACCCAGGTCGCCCTGAACCAGCAGAGCCTCGCGGTGGTGGAGGTCCTGCCGAGCACGAAGGACCCGGCGGTCCACGCCATGGAAATCATCGAGCGGCCCGAGACGGCCTACGAGGACGTGGGGGGCCTCGAGGTCCAGGCCCAGGAATTGCGCGAGATGGTCGAACTCCCCCTCCTCCACCCGGAGAAGTTCGAGCGGGTGGGCATCGAGCCCCCGCGTGGCGTCCTCCTCTACGGGCCCCCTGGGACCGGCAAGACCCTCCTGGCCAAGGCGGTGGCCCACCACACCCGGGCCGCCTTCATCCGGGTCGTCGCCTCGGAACTGGTCCAGAAATACATCGGCGAGGGTGCCCGCATGGTCCGGGAGATTTTCCGGCTGGCCCGCGAGAAGGCCCCGAGCATCGTCTTCGTGGACGAACTGGACGCCATCGGCTCCCGGCGCCTCGACAGCGCGACCTCCGGGGACCGGGAGGTCCAGCGGACCCTGATGCAACTCCTGTCGGAGATTGACGGCTTCGACCCCCGGGGCGACGTGAAGTTCATCGCCGCCACCAACCGGCCCGACATCCTCGACCCCGCGCTCCTGCGGCCGGGCCGCTTCGACCGGATGATTGCCATCCCCCTGCCCGCCGTGGAGGGGCGGGCCGAGATTCTGAAAATCCACGCGAAGAAGATGCGCGTCGGCCCCGATGTCGTCCTGGAGAAGGTGGCGGCCGCCACCGAGGGGGCCTCGGGAGCCGACCTGAAGGCGGTTTGCACCGAGGCGGGCATGTTCGCCATCCGCGCCGACCGGGACCACGTGACCATGGCCGACTTCGAGGCCGCGGCCCGCAAGGTCCTCGGGAGCGGCCAGTCGGTGGCGCCCAAGTCGCCCGAGGCGGCGGGTATGTTCGCCTGACCTACCCCGGCCTTCAGGCCGGGGTAGGTCAGGCCGATTTCTTCTTCCGCTCCTTCGCCATCTCCTTCGGCAGGACCGTCACCTTCTGGAGTTTCATCCCCTTCAGTTTCGAGCCCCCCACCTTGAGTTTCCCGGTGAGCATCGCCCAGAGGGGGCTCATCTCCCGGACCGTGACCTTGGCGAGGGTCGCGAAGTCCCCCTTCATGCAGACGTCGGGGTCGGGGGCGGCGCCGTTCTCCAGGACGATTTTTCCGCCCTGGAACCGGAGGGTCGCGGTGGTGTTGTAGTCGGTCTCCACGGTCATGACCAGATTCCACTTCGAGGCGGCCTCCGCCTTTTTCGGGTCCTTGAGGTTCTCCTCCAGGACGAACTTCATGGTGGAGACGACGCCGTTGGGCTTCGGGGGCAGGACCAACTCGACCACGTCAGTAGAGGAACTTCGTGTCTATCTTGGTGATGAGGTCCACCATCACCAGCGGCGCCTGGACGTTCCTCATCAGTTTCCCCATGTTCCCCTCGACCTGGAGGCGCCCCTGCATGATGGACTGGAGGGGCTCCATCTCCTTCCGGATGACCTCCAGCCACTGGTCGTAGTGGCCGGAGAGGATGATTTCCGCCTTCACCTCGTTCCGGTCCTTCAGTTGCTTGACGCCCCGGCACTTCCCGTGCCAGAGGTCCATGTAGCCGATGAACTCCGGGATGTTGCGGGCCGGGTCGGCGGTCAGGATGAACGTGACGTCCCCTTCCCAGTCGGCCGCCGCCTCGACATACTCGGGGCTCTCGTTGAGGACCTCGCCGAACCGCTTGAACCACTCCAGGGAGGGGAAGGGGAGTTGGGCCATGGCCGCAGTGGCGCGGCGGGAAGATAAGATTTTTCCACCGGCGACCGTCGGTGGGGAGATGTGGTGGTTTTTGTCCCCCCGAATCGCCTTCGGCCAGGACGCCCTGAAGAACCTCCCGGTGGAGATGAACAAACTGAAGCCGGGGAAGAAGGCGTTCATCGTCACCGACAAGATGATGACCCAACTCGGGACTGTCGAGCGCGTCAAGAAGGCGCTCCCGGGCTGGAACGTGGAGGTGTTCGACGAAGTCGAGCCTGAACCTTCCATCCAGACCATCCAGCGGGGGGCCGAGAAGGTCCGGGCGTTCCAGCCGGAGTGGCTCATCGGCCTCGGCGGCGGCTCCTGCATGGACGCCTCGAAGGCGATGTGGGTCCTCTACGAGAACCCGGCCATCGCGCCCGACGCCATCAACCCCTTCCAGCGCCTCGGCCTCCGCACCAAGGCGCGCCTCTGCGCCATCCCCACCACCAGCGGGACCGGCTCCGAGGTCACCTGGGCGATGATTGTCACCGACACGGCGGCGCGGCGCAAGGTGGCGATGTCGAGCCACGAGGCCATCCCCGACCTGGCGGTGGTGGACCCGGTCATGGCGGCCACCATGCCGCCCCGCGTGACGTCGGACACCGGCCTCGACGCCATCTGCCACGCCACCGAGGGCTACGTCGCCAAGTGGCGCAACGACTACACGACCCCCCTCTGTCTCCAGGGGGTCAAACTCGGGATGGAGTGGCTCCCCCGGGCCTACGAGAACGGCGAGGACATGGCGGCCCGGGAGAAGATGGCGAACTGCGCCACGATTGCGGGCCTCGGCTTCGGCAACTCCCAGGTGGGCATCGCCCACTCCATGGGCCACGCCCTCGGGGCTCTGTTCAAGATTCCCCATGGCCGGGCGGTGGGCTTCTGGCTGCCCTACTCGATTGAGTTCAACGGGAAGGAGGACGCGGTCGCCAACCTCTACGGCGAGGTCGCCTGGTTCATCGGCCTCGGAAACGGCCGTGCCGGGATGAAGGCCTACGTCGCCAAACTCCGGGAGATGTGCAAGAAACTGGGCCAGCCGATGACGCTCAAGGAACTGGTGCCCCGGGAGAAGGTCATGGCGGACATGGACAAACTGGTGAACTACTCCCGGAACGACCCCTGCACACTGACCAACCCGAGGAACCCGTCGCCCGCCGACTTCAAGAGAATCGTCGAGTATGCCTTGGACGGGAAGCCGATTGATTTCTAGAGCCGGACCCCGACCTCCTCCTTGACCACGTTGAGCGCCATCATGGTGTAGGTCTTCTTGACCGCCGGGTTCCCGAGCAGGGACTTGATGAAGCGGTTGAGGCCCGGCCGGTCCTTGAAGCGGGCCACCACCACCGCGTCGTATTCGCCGGTGACGTCGTAGACCGCCGAGACGTTGGGCTCCTGGGAGATTTTCTCCTCGATTTCCTGGAGCTTCCCCCCCTCCACCACGACCCCCACCACCGCGAGGAGGTCGTAGCCCAGTTTGCCGTAGTCCACCTCGACCCCGAACTTCCGGATGACCCCCATCTGGAGGAGTTTGTTCACGCGGTTGTAAACGGTCCCTTCGGCGACGTCGAGCTTCTCGGCGACGTCCCGGTAGGATTTCCGCGCGTCCTCCTGGAGGTGGCGCAGGATTTTCAGGTCGAGGTCGTCCACCCTCTGGGTCATCTCGGAGATTCGGGAGAGCCGGGGCTAAAACCTTCCGCCCCGGGGAGTCCGCGGTTCCGGATGACCTCCCCGTAAAACCTCGCCGACTCCTTGGGCTTCCGCTCCAGGGTCTCCGGGTCGAAGCCCACCAGGCCGAACCTCGGCCCCCACCCGCGGCTCCACTCGAAGTTGTCAATGTAGGACCAGTGGAAGTAGCCCCGGACGTCGAGCCCTTCGGCCCGGGCCTCGGCGACCTTCCGGAGGTGGTCCCGGAGGAACCCGGTGCGCCACGCGTCGTCCTCCGTGGCGATGCCGTTCTCGGTGACGTAGAGGGGCTTGCCGAGGGGCGCGCACCGCCGCAGGGCCGCGAGGAGCCCGTCCGGCCAGGAGGCCCACCCCATCTGGCTCAGCCTCTCGCCCGGGGCGCCGAAATGGGGAGTCCGGACGCGCCACCAGTTCACCCAGATGCGGTGGTAGTAGTTGACCCCGAGGAAGTCGGTGCTCCCATCCAGCCCCGGGACCCTCTCTTTCGGAATCCGGGGCCCCCGGATGACGCCGGTCTCCAGGGCGCGGAGAACGGGGCGGTTGAAGAACCCGTCCGCGAGCCGGGCGGCGAGGAGGTCCCCCGGGTCCCATCGGTGGCCCGCCCGGAAGACCGGGACGTTGTGGACGAGGCCCGCCGGGGTGTTCGGGTCCTCGGCCTTGGCGGCGCGGTAGGCCGCTTCGTGGGCCTTCAGGATGGCCGCCATCGCTTCCCCCCAGAGCCGGAGGTTTTTCTGGCCCGGCGGGAACTCCCCGCCCGCGAACCCCATGTAGGCCCAGACCGCGGGTTCGTTGATGGTGCTCCAGGCGTCCACGAGCCCGCGCAACTCCCGCACCGTGCGGGCCGCATACTCCTCGAAGGCCCTCTGGTTCGCCTCCGCCATCAGGCTCCCCGACTCCGCCACCCAGCGGGGCAGGGTGAAGTGGTGGAGGGTGACGAAGGTCCTGAGCCCCGCTTTCCGGTGGGCCCGCAGGATGCTCCGGTAGCGGTCGAGCGCCTCCTCGGAGAACCTCCCGCGCTCGGGCTCGACCCGGCTCCACTCGACGGAGAGGCGGTGGGCCTGGAACCCCAGCGACCTCATCAGCGCGGCGTCGTCCGCGTAGCGGTTCCAGAAGTCGCAGGCCCGCCCCGACCGGTGCCCCCCCGCGATTCGGCCCGGCTCCCGCTCGAAGGCCCACCAGTCGTTGTTCGCGTTGCCCCCCTCGACCTGGTGGGACGAGGTGGCCACTCCGAAGAGGAAGTCCGGCGGGAACCGGGCCATCCAGAAGCGTCACGCGCAGGTATTCAAAACTTGGTTTTGCACCTCTTGCAGACCTTCTTGACGCAGGTGTTGTGGAAGACCGCCCCGCAGTGGGGGCAGAGGGCCTCCTCGCCCTCGTTGACGTCCCGCCCGCAGGCGTCGCAGACGCCGACGAACTGCGCCTCCTCCTTCTTCTCTTCCTCCTCCTTTTCCTCCTTGGGCGCCTCCTCGGAACCCTCTTCCTCGTCGTAGGGGGCCATCCGGTCCGGGTCGCCCGGGGCGGGGATAAAAAGTTTCCTTTCCGCCCGCCGCCGGGCTACCTCTCCGCCCCCAGCGTCATCCCCACGGCCACCACGGAGACGAAGAGGACGAAGGCGAGGAGCAGGTCGGTCCGAAAGGAGATGCCGCCGGTCCGGCTCCACTGGACCAGGAGGGCAAGGAAGAAGGTGAGGGAGCCGGCCACCAGGGCGTAGACCCCCGCGAAGGAGAGGAGGACCCGGAGGCCCCCCTCCGGACCCCGCCCCCGCGCATTGGGCCTCTCGCCGGGGTGGACCTGGGTGTAGTGGCGCTCGATGTTGGCAGATTTGACGCGGGCCTCGCAGAGGGTGCAGGTGGCCCAGTCCGCGCCGGTCTCGGCGACCATGGGAGGCGGCTTTGAACCCGACAGGACAAAAGGCCTCTGGTTTCAGGGTTCAAGGCCGCCCGGACGGAGTGGGCCCTCGCCCCAAAGCCTTTTTCCATCGCGCCTTGTCGGGAGGATGCGCCTCTACGAACACCAGGGGAAGGAAATCTTCACGAAATATGGAATTCCGGTCCCGCGGGGCCGCCTCGCCTCGACGCCCCAGGAAGCGGAGGCCGCGGCCCGGGAGATGGGGGGCGGCGCGGTCCTGAAAGCCCAACTCCTGGTGGGCGGCCGGGGCAAGGCGGGGCTCATCCAGCTCGTGAACTCGCCGGAGGAGGCGCGCAAAGTGGCCGCCGACCTGCTCCAGCGGTGCCCGAAACTGCTCGTGGAGGAGAAGGTCAAAATCGAGAAGGAGCTCTACGTCGCCCTCCTGGTGGACCGGGACGCCAAGGAGGAGGTGCTCCTCGCGAGCGCGGCGGGGGGCGTGGACATCGAGTCCGCGGGCAAGAAGGTTCAGCGGCGGGGCCTCGACCCCCACCTCGGGTTGCGGGAGTTCCACGCCCGGGCCCTCGCCAAGAAACTGGGGCTGAACGGCGACGCCGCGGCCCAGTTCCCGAAGGTCCTCGTCGCCCTCTACCGCCTCTTCCGCGAACTGGACGGGGAATTGTCCGAAATCAACCCCCTCGCGGTGACCCCGAAGGGGCTGGTGGCCCTCGACGCGCGGGTGATTCTCGACGACAACGCGGCGTTCCGTCATCCCGACGTCGCGGCCATGGCTCCCGCCGCCGCCCTCTCGCCGCTGGAGAAGAGGGCCAAGGAGCAGGGGCTGCAATACGTGGAACTCGACGGCGAGATTGGCGTCGTGGGGAACGGCGCGGGGCTCGTCATGGCGACCCTCGACCTGGTGGCCCACTTCGGGGGGAAGCCCGCCAACTTCTGCGACCTCGGGGGCGGGACCGGGGCCGACGTGACGGCGAAGGCCATCGACCTCGTTGTTTCCCACCCGAAGGTGAGGGTCCTCTTCGTGAACATCATGGCGGGCATCACCCGGTGCGACGACGTGGCGAAGGGCATCCTCACGGTGCGGGAGAAAATCAAGGTCCCGGCGGTGGTGCGGATGGTGGGGACGAACCAGGCCGAGGGGCGGAAAATCCTGGAAGGGGCGGGAATCGCGGCCTTGGATGAGATGGACGAGGCGGCGAAGAAGGCGGTCGAGTTATGGAAGGGAAGGTCGTGAGATGAAGCCGCGTAGCATCCCATATGGGGACGTTGGTCGGGCCGCGCGCTCGGCGCCGGTGCTCGGCGCTCACTTCGTTCGCGCCTCGCCAGCGCCGCTCCTCGGACCTCGCTTCGCTCGGTCCTCGTCGCAAACTGGCGCTGACCGGCGCCGTCGCGCTGCGGCCCTTGCACCCGCAAAAGTCGCACGAGCACGTGCTCGTGCACAAGCGAGGCGGCCCCCAGCGCCAATTTGTCGCGAGCGTCGAGCGCAGCGAGACGCGAGCGACGGCGCTGGGCCGAGCGACGAGCGAAGCGAGGAGCGAGGCCGGGGCCGCCGAGCGTGCGCGAGCGGTCGGGTTTCTCAAGGGGGGATCGTCTCATGAGCATCCTCATCGACGAAAAGGTCAAGGTCGTCGTCCAGGGAATCACCGGCTTCCAGGGCAAATTCCACGCGGCCAGGATGAAGGAATACGGCACAAAAGTCGTCGCTGGCGTGACCCCTGGAAAGGGCGGGGCCGACGTGGACGGCGTCCCCGTCTTCGACACGGTCGAGGAGGCGGTCGGGAAGGCGGGCGCCACCGCCTCCATCGTTTTCGTCCCGGCCGCGGGCGCCCGGGAGGCGGGCCTGGAGGCCCTGGAGGCGGGCCTCGACCCGGTGGTGGTCATCACCGAGGGGGTCCCGGTCCACGACAGCCTCCTCCTGGTGGCCGAGGCGCGGCGGCGCGGGGCGTCCCTGGTGGGCCCCAACACCCCCGGCCTCGTTTCCTCGGGCAAGGCGAAGATGGGCATCATGCCGAACCACCTCTACAGGCCAGGCCCCGTCGGGGTCGTGTCGAAGAGCGGAACCCTCACCTACGAGGTGGCGTCGGTCCTGGGCTCGGCGGGCCTGGGCCAGACCACCTGCGTGGGCATCGGGGGCGACCCGGTGACCGGCGTGGGCTTCGTGGATGTTCTCAAGCGGTTCGAGAAGGACCCCGAGACGAGGGTCGTCGTCCTCATCGGCGAAATCGGCGGGCGGGCCGAAGAGACGGCGGCGAAATACGTGAAGAAGATGGAGAAGCCCGTGGTCGCCTACATCGCGGGGCGCACCGCGCCCCCCGGCAAGAAGATGGGCCACGCGGGGGCCATCGTGGGCGGCTCCACGGGCACCGCGGCCAGCAAGCTGGAGGCGCTGGAGAAGGCGGGGGCGCGTATCGCCGAAACGCCGTCCCAGATTGGACCGCTGGCGAAGCAGGCGCTGGCGACCTGACGACTTTCCGTTGCCCCGGCTTCAACCGAAGAGACCGAAGCGTTTTTAAATTTTGGACTCAGGTATTTGATATGGCATCCAAGAAATACCGGGTGTACACAAGATTCGATCCTACCGGGACAATTCCAGTGGATGTGGGTATAACCAGCCGAGACGTTCGGGAAAGGATGAGAGAGAAGCCGCGCGAGGGGAAGGGCTCGTCCTCGCTTCCATACGAAACGACTAGACCAATGACCGAGGAAAGGGCCCGGGAGTTGGAAAGAGAGAAAATCCGTGGCGCTATGGCCGGATTTGGACCGGTTTACAATACCCAGGGCAAGCGCAAATATAGGCTCCGCGACCCTCGCGACCTATTCTGATTTCCGCTACCGAAGCTCGCTGCGGTGGACGATTCGGACCACATCCACCACGTCGTCCTCCACCACGTAGATGACCCGGTAATCGCCCACGCGCAGGCGATAGACCGGGGGCTCCGCTCCCCGGTACGGGCGGATGTCCATTCCCGCCCTCGGCTTCACGGGGTCCTCCGGGAGGCGGTCTGTGTGGGACAGGATGCGCTCCCGGGCATTCTCGGGCAACTTGGCCAGGTCCCTCTCCGCCCGCTTGGAGAAGACCAGGGAGACCACGGTTTACCGTTTCCGGGCACCGTATTTCCGGCGAATTTCCGGGTAAGGGACCTTGGCCTCCCGGAAATGGATGGCGAGGGCCTCTTGGACGATGGGCTCGATTCCAGGCGGGGAGGCCTTCCGCAGCAACCTCCGGAGGATGGTGTCGTAGGACTCCCCGCTGATGCCGTGGAGCCGGAGGAGGTTCCGGGTCTCCCTGCGGACCGGGATGGTGGTGAAGTCGCCCATCTATGAGAGTTATCGAAGTTGTGGAATATAAATTCTGATGTTGAATGAAGGCGTTCAAGCCGTGGGCAAAATCGCTGGCCTCGCGCGCTCGCTTCGCTCGCGCGCTCGGCCGCGATTTCGCAAGATTGCCACTCATGGCGACCTCGTAGAACCCGCCCCGAGCGGGCGAAGCCCGCGAGGGGCAGGGTTCTGCGGACCGCGCCCGCCGTCATCTTCGCGAGCGGGCGCGGGAATTAAATTATCGCCGCTTCCGCAGGGCGATTTCCCACTCCGTTTTCGAAACGGGCTTGACCCCCACCACCTCGTGCCCGTCCGCCTCCATGGCCCGCGGCACCTCGGTGACCGCGACGGGGTCGTCCACGACGATTCTCAGGGTCTGCCCCGCGGCCAGCCGGCGGAGGGCCTGCCGGGCGTTGACGAAGTTGTAGGGGCACTTGGTCCCCCGCAGGTCGAGGGCCGCGTCGGCGGGGAGGGTCCCGTTGAGGTAGGCCTTCGTCCTCTCCTCCCGGGGGCTCCCGAACACCTCCCGGGCGGGGCCGTGCTCGACCAGTTCGCCGAGGTAGAGGTGCACCACGTAGTCCGCGAGCCGCCGGGCCTGCTCGATGTTGTGGGTCACGAGAACGATGGTGTAGTTCTCCTTGAGCCGCAGGAGGTGCTGCTCGATGTGCTGCGTCGAGAGGGGGTCCAGGGAGGAGGTGGGCTCGTCGCACAGGAGAACCTCCGGCTCCACGGCGAGGCCCCGGGCGAGGCAGAGCCGCTGCTGCTGGCCGAGGGAGAGGGCGGCGGCGGGCGCGCGCAGCCGGTCCTTCACCTCGTCCCAGAGGCCCGCCGCCGTCAGGCAGCGTTCCACGATTCGGTCGAGTTCCTTCCGGCCCTTCGTGCCGTGGATTCGGGGCCCGTAGGCGACGTTGTCCCAGATGGACATGGGCAGGGGGTTGGGCTTCTGGGGCAGGAGCCCGAACCTGCGCCGGACCTCGATGACGTCCGCGCCGCCGTCGAGCAGGTCGGCGCCGCCGGCGAGGATATGCCCCTCGACCCGCGCCCCGTCGGAGAGGTCGATGAGCCGGTTGATGCACCGGAGGAGGGTGGACTTGCCGCACCCGGAGGGGCCGATGACCGCCGTGATTTGCTTCTCCGGGATGTCCACGGTGACCCCCTTCAGGGCCCGGTGCTCCCCGTAGGACGCGCTGAGGCCCCGGATGGAAATCACAGGTTCCTCGACAGCCGCTTCGACAGGAGGCGGGACGCGCCGCTCAGGACTAGGACGATGAGTAGCAGGACGAGGGCGCTGGCGTAGCCCCGCCGCTGCACCTCGGGGAACGGGGTGCCCAGCTGGAAGAACACCGCGAGGGGCAGGGATGCCACCGGCTCCAGCAGCGAGCCCGGCAGCCGGTCGGTGTAGCCCGCGGTGAAGAGCACCGAGGCGGCGTCCCCGATGGCGCGCCCGAAGGCGAGGAGGAGCGCCATGACGACGCCGGGGAGCCCCTGCCTCGCCACGACCCGGAGGGCGGTCTCGGCCCGCGTCGCCCCGAGGGCGTAGGAGGCCTCCTTCGTCTCGGGGCGCACCATCCGCAGGACCTCGTCCACGGCCCGGACCAGGATGGGCAGTTCCAGGAGGGTGAGGACGATGAGCCCCCCCAGCAGCGAGGCCTTCAGCCCCAGGGCCAGCATGACGGTGAATCCGAAGGCACCGTAGACGATGGAGGGGACCCCCCAGAGCACGTCGAGGGCGAGGCGGACCGCGGAGGCGGACCGGGTCCTCCCGAGGTATTCCTCCTGGAGGGCGAGCGCCGCGGGCAGGCCGATGAGCAGGGCCAGGAGGGTGGCCCCGAGGGCGAGGTAGAGGGAGCCGGCGATGGCGTTCAGGATGCCCCCCTCCTTCCCGAGGTAGTAGCCCCCCTTCGGGGTCTGGGTGACCATGGAGAGGGAGAGGGCGGGCGCCCCGTTCCACGCCACCACGGCCACCACGGCGAGCAGGCTCCCGAGGACGAAGGCCAGGGAGCCGACCATCAGAGCCTTGAAGAGCCGCTCCTCGCGCCGCCTATCCACGGGCCAGCCTCCTCTGGAAGCGGGCGATGGTGAGGCGCGCCGCCAGGGTGAAGAGCAGGACGACCGCCAGGAGCACGAGGGCGGCGAGGAGGAGGGCCGAGTCGTAGAGGGGGATGGACATCATCTCGCCGTAGTTGTTCGCGATGAGCGCGGGCAGAGGCTCGGCGGGGTCAAACACCGAGCCCGGCACCTGGGGCACGTTCCCCACCACCATCAGGACCGCGAAGGTCTCCCCGAGGGCCCGCGAGAACCCGAGGACGACCGCGGCCGCGACGCCGGGCAGGGCGGCCCGGGCGACGGCGTGCTTGACCGTCTGCCACCGGGTGGCGCCCAGGGAGAGGGAGGCCTCCCGGATGTCGCGGGGCACGGCCCGCAGCACCTCGACCGAGATGGAGATGAGGATGGGGAAGACCATGATGGCGAGGACGAGGCCGCCCGCGAGGAGGCTGAAGCCGGTCGTGCCGGGCGCGAGGGCCGCCACCGCGGGCACGATGGCGAGGACGCCGAACACCCCGTAGACCACCGGCGGGATGCCCGCGAGGAGGTCCACCAGGGGCAGGACCCGGGAGCGCGTCTTCCCGGTGGCGTACTCCGCCAAGTAAATCGCGCTCAGGAGGCTGACCGGCACGGCGACGGCCAAGGCCAGGAGGGTCACGTAGAGCGTCCCCGCAAGGAATGGCAGGAACCCGAACTCCCCCCGGGAGGGGAACCACTCGCCCCCCAGGAGCAGTTCCGGGAGGGGCTTCGCGTCCAGAATCGGCCTCGACCGCAGGTAGAGGGCGGCGGCGATGGCGAGGACGAGGGCGACGGAGAGGAGCGCGGCGGCCGGGAAGAGAACGCCCGCCGCGCGGTCCTTGAGTCTCCGGAGGTTCACGAGCGCCCCCTCAGCCGACTTTCTTCAGTCCATCAGCCAGCACCTCCGGGGACAGCTCGACGTAGCCCGCCTCTCCGACGAACTTCTGGCCGTCGGTGAGGGTCCACCGGATGAACTCCGCCGCGAGCCCGGTCGGCTTGCCCTTGGTCACGAAGTATTCCACCCGGGCCGGGGGGTGGGGGAATGTGCCGTTCTGGATGGCCGCCACGGTCTTCGGGAGGGTGGAGATGTCCTCGAAGGGCTTCAGCACCGCCCGGTCCCCGTCCACGTCGAAGGGGACCACCCGGATGCCGTCCACCGGCTGCCCGGTCTTCAGGTCGAAGGCGTAGCCGATGTTGTTGAAGCCGATGCCCAGGGGGTCCTTCTGGACCGCCGCGAGGAGCCCGGGGTCGCCGTAGACGCCGGTGCCCTTCAGGTTCTCCTGCTTCTTCCCCAGGTAGTTCGCCCAGATTTCGGGGGCCCCGGCGGCGTCGCTCCGGGTATAGACGTGAATCTTGTCGGCGTTGGGCCACCCGGCCACCTCGCCCCAGGTCGTCGCGTTCCCGGTGATGTAGATGTCCGTGAAGGTCTGCTTCGCGACCCCCTTGGCCAGGAGGCCGTCCAGCACCGGGTTCTTCGCGTTGACGGTGGCGACCACCGCGTCCTTGGTCACGCCGATGGGGTAGGCGCCCTTGTCGAGTTCCGACTTGTCGATGGGCCGCGAGACCATGCCGATGTCCACCAGTCCTCCGAGGGCGTCGGCCATCCCCTTGCCCGCGCCCCCCGCAGAGACCTCGACCTTGACCCCGGGGTGGAGTTTCTCGAACTCCTCG
This sequence comes from uncultured Halobacteria archaeon, assembly GCA_964486625.1. GTDB lineage: Archaea > Halobacteriota > Syntropharchaeia > JACQPP01 > JACQPP01 > JAWCQZ01. The sequence goes on along the minus strand of CAZANW010000005.1, from coordinate 36,030 downwards.
CCCCAGCGCACGGCGAGGGGGTAGAGGGCCCAGGCGCCCGACAGGGTGACGGTGCCCTTGAGTTCCCCCGGGGCCTGGGCCGCCGTCTGCGCCGCCCCGGCGGTTGGCGCCGGGGTCGGAACGGGGGCGGGCGTCGCGGCGGGAGCGGCGGGGGCCGCCTGCGGCGCGGGGGCCGCACGGGCGGAATACCATCCCAATGCGCCGGCCGACGCGTTGGAGGCCGAGTTCGGGGCCCAGTCGGTGCCGCGTCCCTTGATGTAGGCCGCCTTGGCCTGGACGTTGAACGATTTGATATCTCCCTTGAATTCGGCCACTGGAATCTTGAAGGCGACCTCTTTCGTCCCGACGCCCGTGGCGGTCACCGTGATGAAATTGGCCGCCTGGCCCCCCGGGGAGAACCGGAAGAGTTCCGGCCGCTTGGAGAGCTTGGTGAGGCCGTAGTCCGATTTGTAGTCGCCGTTGGTGTCGAAGTTCACCGTAAGGGTGGCCTCCCCGTCGTAAGGGCCCGCGAGGCCCAGGGTGGCCACAATGTATTCATCAACAAGTTGGGTTTTCACGCTCAAAATATCCGCCTTCGCGAGTTCGTCGGGCGCAATCTTGAACGTCCAGTTGGACTCCGGTAACGCGTCCCCGGCCGGGTCGGTCCCCGAGACGTCGAAGCGCGCGGGCCCGGCGGGCGCGGGCGAGGCGGCGGGCGGCGGCGTCGCCGCGGTGGGAACCGCCGGCGTTTCGGCGGTCGGCGTGGTCGGAGGGACCGTTTCCCGGAGCTCCCGCGCCTGGGTCTCCGGCCCCCCGGCGGCTGCGGGCGTGGCCCCCGAGCCTGCGCCGGGGACGCCGGTGCACCCGGAGAGCAGCGCGACGGCCAGGATGGCGGCGAACGCGACGGCGAGGAGTTTGCGGCGCGAGTGGGGTCCCGCCGGGGCCGGGGCTGGGGGGTTGGGGGGGTAGGGCTCCCCGGCTTCGCGGCGGGCCGCGGGCGCTCCCCCGGAGGGGAGCCGCGTCCGGGAAGCCGGAGGGGAGACCTGCTTCAGGCTCCAGGCCCCGGCAGGAACATGAACGTCGGATTTCAGCGTCATGGGACCCCCACGGTCGGGCGGAGCGTGCCCGGGACGACAATCCGCGCGCCGCAGCCCGCGCACTGGTAGGTGGAGAACCCGGCCTCCGGGTGCACACCGACGAGGTGGACGGGCCCGTGGACGAACCGGACCGGCCCGGGAGCGACGAGGCTCACGGCCGCCTCCGGGGAGCCGGCTCCTCCGCGACCGCCGGGAGCGCGACCGGGGCGGTCCCGAGCGGGGCGCGGCGGGCCCAGGTCCTGCCCCGGGTCACCGCCTCGGCGGCGGGTCTCCGGGAGAGCAGGTCCCGGAGGAAGAACCAGGGGCCTGTGACTGCGGCCAGGCCCAGGAGGAGGTAGAGGCCCGCCAGCACGGCCAGGGGCCGATGAGTGGGAAGGGCCGGAGGCCCTTCGGTGTTTCGTGCCATGGCCCGGCCATGCCCGCCCGACCCATAAGAATCCTTTTGGCAAAATTATTCCGAAAGGAATTTAAGGCGGGCCGCTCCCCGTGGCGCCATGCTGCCCCGCGTCGAGGACATCGGGAAGCGGCGTTCCGCCCTCGGGCTCACCCAGAAGGAGCTCTCCCGCGCCTCGGGCGTGAGCCAGTCCATGATTGCGAAAATCGAGAACGGCACCGCGGAGCCCTCCTACGAAATCGCGGGGAGGATTTTCCAGGCCCTGGACTCCCTGGAGAAGGAGGAGCGGAAGAAGGCGACCGCCGGGGACCTCTGCACGAAGAACGTCGCGGGCGTAGCCCCGGGCGACCGGATGGCGCGGGTCATCGAACGGATGGCCCAGCGCTCCATCTCGCAACTGCCCGTGCTCGACGGGGAGACGCCGGTCGGGAGTGTTTCCGACGAGACCGTTCGGAGGCAGACCGCCCTCTACGCGGCCCAGGGCAAGGACCTGAACCGGATGGCCGCCGCCCCGGTGGAGGAGGTCATGGACGAGCCCTTCCCGCAGGTCTCCGAAAGCGAGCCGGTGGAGTCGGTCGTCGCGCTCCTGGAGCGGAACCAGGCGGTCCTGACCGTGAAAAAGGGGAAGGTGACCGGAATCATCACCAAGGCGAACCTGCTCAAGGTCGTCGGAGTGAAAAGCAGATAGGGCGCTTCACCGGCGGGACGGGCGCCGGAGTCCGGGCACCAGCATCGGCACCCGCCTTTTGAACTCCGCATACTCCGGCAGGTGCTTCATGAGCAACTCCTCCTCCGCCCGCGCCCGCAGGTAGTAGAGGGGCGCCAGGAGCGCAACCCACGCCAGGAGGGGCCAGGAGGGCAGGAGGAGTCCCGCTCCGCCCCAGGTGGCGAGGGACGAGAGGTAGATGGGGTGGCGGACGAAGCGGTAGGGCCCGCCGGTCACGACCCGGTGGCCTTCCTTCACCCGAATTTCGAAGTCCATCTGGCGCCCGAGGGCTGCGATGGCCCAGGGGCGGAGGACGGTGCCTGCGACCACCAAGGGCCCGCCGGCGGCGGCAAGGAGGAGCCCGGCGCCTTCAGGGTCGAAGCGGCCGAGGCCCCCGAAGACCCCGAGGAGGGCGAGGGCGACCGCTACCGGCAGGCCCGCCTTGGTGGGGCTCTGGAGCCAGGTGTCGGGCCGGGCGACGTCGGGCGGGCGGTCCAGCCGCTGGCGGCGGCCCGACCACGACACCACCGCCACGGTCACGAGGGTCGCGGCGACCACGGCGGCGTCGGGGGCGGAAACCATCACCATTCCGCGGAGGCATGGGGTTTAAATCCCTCATTCCTTCCAACGTGCAGAATGAAACAACCACCCGGGTCCCCACCGGACGCCAACATCGAGAGGGCCGAACTCCTCGCGGACCGGACCGTCGGCTGGGCCCGGGACGAGGGCAACCGCCTCTTGGCTCTCGGCAAGCGCTTCTTCACCCCCACCCGGCAGCAGCCTGGCCTCCTCGCCTTCGTCCTCCACCGGGCCACGGGGCTCTTCATCCTCCTCTACCTCTTCATCCACATCGCCACCGTCGCCAACGCCAACTTCGACCGCAAGTCCTTCGACGAACTGATGCGCATCCTGGTGAGCCCGCCCTTCCTTGTCTTCTCGTGGCTCCTCTTCGTGGTGATTGTCTATCACTCCCTGAACGGCATCCGCATCAGCCTCTTCGACGCGGGCTTCGGGACGCGGCGGCAAAAGGGGCTCTTCCTCGGGGTGGCCGCGGTCACCGTCTTGCTCGCGCTCTGGTCCGCGTCCCTCTTCCTGCCGCTGGCCCTGGAGCGGCTGCGGGGGGGATGATGGCCGGGCTGCGGGAGCCGGTCGAGACGCCCCGCCGGGAGGCCTACGGCCGGCCGACGCCCGAGGACGCCGGCCTCCGGGGCCGCAGCGGCGCGGGGGCCTGGCTCTTCCAGCGGGTCTCGGGCATCGCCCTCATCGGCCTCGTGGGGTTCCACTTCTGGCTCGTCCACTTCGCGGACCTCCGGGGGGTGTGGTCGGTGCAGGCCGTCGCGAACCTGCACGTCAAGCAACTGGCCATCCTCGGGGTGGACTACGCCCTCCTGGGCCTCGCCCTCGCCCACGGGCTCAGCGGGCTCCGCAACATCCTGGTGGACATGAAACTCTGGCCCGGGGGCGAGCGGACCGTCTCCGACACCCTCGCGGCCGTGGGCATCGCCGTTTTCGCCTACGGGACCTTCGCCTTCTGGCCGTTTTTGACCTACACCCCATGACCCTCGGAACCGTCACCACCCACAAGACCCAACTCCTCGTCATCGGCGGGGGCCTCGCCGGCTGCCGCGCGGCGGTCGCGGCCCACGACGCCGGGGTCGCGGCGGCCATTTTGAGCCGGGTCCACCCGGTCCGGAGCCACAGCGGCGCGGCCCAGGGGGGCCTCAACGCCGCCCTCCGGAACGCCGACCCGAAGGACTCGCCGCAGGAGCACTCCTTCTACACCATCAAGGGCTCCGACTACCTCGCCGACCAGGACGCGGTGGAGGTCATGTGCAACGACGCCATTCCCCGGACCTACGAGCTGGAGCACTGGGGCGTCCCCTTCAGCCGCATGGAGGACGGCCGGGTGGCCCAGAGGCCCTTCGGGGGCGCGGGGTTCCCCCGGACCTGCTACGCCGCCGACCGGACGGGGCAGGTCCTCATGCACACCCTCGTCGAGCAGTGCTGGAAGCGCAAGATTCCCATCTTCGAGGAGTATCACGTCCTTGACCTCGTCGTCGAGGGAAACGACGGCCGGCCCGCCACCGGGGGGCCGCCGGGCCGCGGGGGGATGGTGTTGGGCCGCTGCCGGGGCGCCCTCGCCCTGAACCTCCTGGAGGGGCGGGTCGAGGCGTTCGAGGCGCAGGCGACGCTGCTCGCCACCGGCGGCGCGGGCCGCGTTTACCGGAAGACGACCAACGCCCACATCAACACCGGCCTCGGCATGGCCCTCGCCTACAAACACGGCGTGCCCCTGGAGGACATGGAGTTCGTCCAGTTCCACCCCACGACCCTCTACGGGACCAACATCCTGATGTCGGAGGGGGCCCGGGCCGAGGGGGGCTACCTGAAGAACGTGCGCGGCGAGCGGTTCATGGACAAATACGCCCCCAACTTCCGGGAACTCGCCCCCCGGGACATCGTGGCCCGCTCCATCCAGACCGAAATCAACGAGGGGCGGGGGTTCGAGAACGCCTACGTCCACCTCGAACTGATGCACCTGGGCCGCGCCCGCATCGGGGAGCGGCTGCCGGGCATCCGGGACCTCGCGATTCACTTCGCGGGGGTGGACCCGGTGGACGGTCCCGTGCCCATCCAGCCCGGCCAGCACTACACCATGGGGGGCGTCCCGACCGACGTGGACGGGCGGACGCCCCTGGAGGGGCTCTTCGCCGCCGGCGAGTGCGCCTGCGTCTCGGTCCACGGGGCCAACCGCCTCGGTGGCAACTCCCTGCTGGAGACCATCGTCTTCGGGGCCCGGGCGGGGGCTGCGGCCGCCGAATACATCCAGAAGAAGGCCCCCGAGGGCAACGGCAAGGCGTTCGACGCCACGAAGAAGGAGTTCGAGGAGAAACTGGCGCGCCTCCAGAAGGTGGACGCGGGCGAGGACTACTGGCGCGTCAAGCAGGAGTTGCACTCCTTCATGGACGAGGACGTGGGCATCTTCCGGGACGCGGCGGGGCTCCGGCGCGCCCTCGGCCGCATCCGGGACCTGAAGGAGAGGCTCCCGGGGGTGCGGCTTCGTCGGAAGGGGCTGCGATACAACCTCGACCTGGTCCACATCCTCGAACTCGAAGGAATCCTCGACCTCGCGGAGGTCACCACGGCAGGGGCCCTCGCCCGGAAGGAGTCCCGCGGCGGCCACGCGCGGACCGATTTCAAGAGCCGGAACGACGCCGACTGGTGGAAGCACACGTTCGCCTACCGCGCCCCGGAGGGGCCGAGACTGGAATACGGGCCGGTCGTCAAGACCAAGTGGGAACTGCAGGAGAGGAAGTATTGATGGCCGCCACCCTCGAAAAGCCGGCCCCCTCCGTGCCTGCGTCCGGTGCGACTGCGGAGAGGGCGGTCCGGGCCACCCTCAAGGTCTTCCGCTTCGAGCCGGGGGTCGAGAGCGAGCCGAAGTTCGCGCGCTACGAGGTCGAGATGCCCGCCCGGACCACGGTCCTGGAGGCGCTGCTCCACGTCCTCGACACCCAGGACGGGTCCTTGGCGGTCCGCTACTCCTGCCGCCACGCGGTCTGCGGCTCCTGCGCCATGAACATCAACGGGCGCAACCGGCTCGCCTGCCAGACCCCCCTGTCCGAGGTGGGGCCCCAGGTCACCATCATGCCCCTCACCGGCCTCCCGGTCATCCGGGACCTCGTCTGCGACATGAGCAACTTCTTCAAGAAGTTCGAGTCGGTGAAGCCCTGGCTCATCCCGAAGGCGCCGCCGCCCGAGAAGGAGTATCTCCAGAGCCCGAAGGAGCGGAAGGTCATCGACGCGGAGGTCACCTGCATCATGTGCGGCTCCTGCGAGGGCTCCTGCCCGGTCCTCTGGGGCAACGAGAACTACCTCGGGCCCGCCGCCATCGCGAAGGCGTGGAGGTTCATCGGGGATTCCCGGGACGGGAACGTGAAGGAGCGGCTCGCGGTCCTCGACAGCGAATACGGCGTCTGGAGGTGCAGGACCGCCTTCGGGTGCGTGGAGGCGTGCCCGCGGGAGATTCCGCTGACGGAGTCCATCGAGAGGGCGCGGAGAAGGATTCTGAGATACAAATTGACGAGAAGGTAGCACGATGGACCGCGAGCAACTCGCGAAGCGCACCGAAGAGGTCCTCGCGGCCTGGAACAGCCAGGACGTGGAGCGGGTCCTCTCCTGCTACACCGAAGACTGCGTCTATCTCGACCCGAACCTCCGGGCCCCCATCGTGGGGCGCGAGGCCTTCCGGCGCTACCTCACCAAGTTGTTCCAGGACTGGAAGATGCGCTGGTCCCTGAAGGAGGTCCACCCTTTCGCGGACGGGCGCGGCGGGGCGTTCCTGTGGCACGCGGAAATCCAGTCGGCGAAGGGGGGAAAGGTCCTGAAGTTCGACGGGATGGATTTGGTCCTGCTCCGGGGGGACAAATTGGGCCGGAACGAGGTTTATTTTGACAGGATGGCTGTGTTCGGGAAGTAAGCGCTTCCGGGATTCGTGTTTTTGCGCGCGAGCAAGCGCGCCAACTTCACCACGCCCTCTCCAGCCACCTCTCCGCGTTCCCCCTCGCCACCCTCTCGACGGTCTCCGGCTTCAGGTGCTTCTCGAAGAACTTCACGAATTCCCCCGCCTGCACCGGCAGCCCCTCGGTCCCGAGCAGAATCTTCTCCTTGTGCTTCTCGATGAACTCCATGTAACTCGCGGTCTTCTCGCGCATCACCGGCATCATCGAGGAGACGTCGGAGTAGAGGTTCTCATACTTCTCCAGCAGCGGCCCGATGAGCGGCCGCGCATACCCGAAGTGGGGGATGTCGAGGCGGAGGGCGGGGTGGGCCTCCAGGGATTCGAGAATCACGTCCGAGTTCCGCCGCAGGTCCACATGGCAGAGGACCGGCATGTCGCGGGCCGCGGCGAAGTCGAAGAGGCGCCGGACGCCCGCCTTGTAGTTCTCCCGGGTCATCCCAAGGACCCCCGGATAGCCCTTCATCCCCGCGTCGTCGTAGTCCGGGATGTAGAATGTCTTGATGCCCTCGAAGCCCATCTTGCGGTAGGCCTCGAACCGCGTCTCGCTCACCGCCCGGAAGTCGCGGTCGTCGATGAAGGGAATCAACCGCTTCTCCATCCCCGACTCCTTCCACCAGCGGGCGAAGGGGTCGGCGAGGTCGTAGGTCCCGACCTTTTCGGCGAATGCCCCGGCATCATGGCCCGCCTTCTTCGCGAGGGCCTTGAAGTGGTTCCCCACGAACGACTTCGCGATGTTGGGGACCATGTGCCGGATTTCCCCGTATTTCAGCCCGGGGCTCGAGAAGACAAGCAGCACCGCCCGCTCCAATGTCTCCAGGTGCTGCCGGTAGACGGCGAGATACTCCGGGACCGTGATGAAGTGGAAGTGGACGTCCACGAGGCCCATGGGCTCCAGAGCGGGAGCAGGCACGTATTTATGCCAGTTTCGCCAGGAGAACGAAGAGCAGGACGACTCCGACCCCCATCCCTCCGACAAGCAGGAACCAGTAGAGGGCGACCCGCTTCTCGATGGCCCCCATGGAGACCCTCGTCCCGGCGAGGTATCTCTCCGGGTCCCCCAGGAAGGTGGTCCGGCACAGGGGCGTGCAGAAGCGGAAGACGACCCCGGGCCGGCCGACGTTGGCCCCGTCCACCGTGAAGGTCTCGGCGCCGGGCGCCAGTTCCATCCCGCAGACCGGATCCTTGGCCATCGAATCAATCCATGTCCGGAGGCATAAACGTCGCGGGGAGGACTCTCAGAGCGTTTCCCGGGCCATCTTTCCCAGTTTCCGGAAGTCCTCCTCCAGGAACTCCCGCACCCCCTTCCCGTAGAGGCAGGCCGCGGGGTGGTAGGTGAGCATCAGCCGGTAGGCCCCCCGGTCGAGGACCTGCCCGCGCTCCTTCGAAATCGCCACCGGCCGCCCCAGGAGCCGGACGGCGGCGTGGCGCCCCAGGGCCACGACGATGCGCGGCGCCACGAGCCGGAACTGCTGGTCAAGGAAGGGGGCGCACGCCTCCATCTCCTCCGGCTCGGGCGCCCGGTTGTTCGGAGGCCGGCACTTCACCGTGTTGGCGATGTAGACCTCCGCCCGCTTCATCCCCGCGGCCCCCTCGACGAGTTCGGTGAGGATGCGCCCCGCGTCCCCGACGAAGGGACGCCCCTGCCGGTCCTCCTGGTAGCCCGGCGCCTCGCCGACGAACATCACCTTGGCCCCGGCGGGCCCCTCGCCGAAAACGGTCTGTGTCCGGCCCTTGTGGAGGGGACAGCGGGTGCAGGCCGCGACCCGGGCCCGGAGGGCGTCGAGTTCGGAGAGGTCGAGGGTCTGGGTCATGGCGCGCGGGGTCGCATCCGGAAACGTGAATCTTTCTCTCAGAACTCCAGGCCCCGGCCCCGGGCCTTCCTCTCCAGGAATTTGTAGACCGCCCCGTGGGGCGAGCCCTCGAAAAGCATTTCCAGCGCCTCCCGGGCCGTCTGGGTCTCGGCGAGGTCCCCGATGAGGGAGACCGTCTTGCCGTAAACCGAGAGGTGGACCCCCGTGGTCTCCTCGATGATGGCCCGGGTCCGGCCGTCGCGGCCGATGATGCGGCCCGCGATGCGTTTCAGGTCGCCGGGGCTGTCGGCGGGAATGTCAATCACTTCGAGCATCTGCTCCTCGCTCTGGAGGAGCCGGAGGGCCCGCTCGGGCGAGAAGCCCCGGGCCACCGCCTTCACCACATCCCCCGCCCGCATCTCGGCGTAGGGGTCCGGACCGGCGATTTCGATGCGCCCCTCCTCCGAGTCCACGTCGATGCGGCAGCCCGTGCGCTTCTGGAGGAGGGCGCGGGTCTTGCCCTCGGGGCCGATGAGGACCCCGATGCGCTCTTCCGGGACTGCGAGGAACACGTCACACCCCCCGCGGGGGGGCCTCTTGAATCTGCCGGAGGACCTCTTCGGCCGTCAGCCTCTTCCGCCACCGGGAGAAGAAACGCGCCACCTGGGCCGCGTCCCGCTTCAGGAGTTCCGGGGCCCGGGGGTGCTCCTTGAGGACCGCTTGGCCGAAATCGATGAAGACCGGCCCGCCGAAGTAGAGCATGTTGTACTCGCTCAGGTCGCCGTGGACCAGCCTCGCCTTGTGGTAGAGCAGCCGGGTGTTTTCGATGGCTGCGGCGAGGCTCGCGAGCCCCTCCTCCTCGGTCAGGTCGAACGCCACCTCCTTGAGGGTCGGGGCGAGGATTCCGTCCACCCCCACGAACTCCATGACGAGGACGTTCTTCTCCAGGGCCACCGGCTTCGGGACCTTGACCCCGGCCCTGTGGGCCAACTCCAGATTCTTGAACTCCCGGGAGGCCCAGAGGCGGACGATGTCCCGGCGGTCCCGCCCGCGGGACTTGAACCGGGGGTCCCCCGCCATGTACTCCTCCAGGAAGCGGAACTCGCCGGTGGCGCTCCGGTAAATCTTGACGGCCAGTTCTTCCTCCTTAGGCCCGAGGGCGTGGAAGACGTGGGCCTCCTTCCCGGTCTTCACCGGCCCCCCGTAGGCCGCCACCACCCGCCGGCTGGCGAGGCGGTAGAGGACTCCCAGGGTCTCATCGTCGAGGCAGGAGCCCCAGATTTTCCTCTGGTCGGCGTCCTTGACCCGGATTCCCAGGTCGGTGAGGACCTGGTCGAACTTTTTCAGGCGGGTCTCCAGGGTCATTCCAGGAACAACAACGCCGGAGGACAAAATTATAAGGGAGACCGGCCCCCACTCACCCTCATGGCCACGGCCAAACTGGGGGGCGACGCGGGGACGGGGCTCCCGGCCCCCGACCCGGCCGTTCGGCGGGCCACCGAACGGGACCTCGAGCCCATGACCCGCCTCTGGCTCGACTGCATCGTCACCAGCAACACCCCGCGGGACATCGAGGAGGCGTTCCGGGTCCACGGCCGCTATTTCTTCGTCCGCATCGGTGGCGACGGGCTCGAGGGGTTCGTGGCCGGGACCGTCAAGTCCCGGACGCGGGGCCACATCTCCGGCCTCGCCATTCGCCCGGAACTCCGGGGCCGGGGCCTGGGCCGGGGGCTCGTGCGCGCGGCCGAGGAGGCATTCCGGGCCGACGGGTTCACCCGCATCACCCTGGAGGTCCGGCCCAGCAACGCCGGGGCGCTCCGCTTCTACGAGGCCCTGGGCTACCGCAAGGTCTATCAGGTCCCGGAATACTACTTCGACGGCGAGGACGCCCTGGTCTGCGAGAAGAACCTGCTGCGCTACGCGTGAGGGAAGGGTTTTGAGCAGAGGGGCCTTGGGGCCCCCATGGTCAAGTCCAAAGCCGCCGAACAGGAGGTGCGCACCGAGAAGGACGCGGCCGCTGCGCAGGCCGAGCGGGAGGCGCGCCACCGGACCCTGGAGGCCGCCCTGGCCCCGAAGATGCCCAAGGAGCGGTTCGTCCGGGAGTTGCTGAGCACCTACCGCTGGCTCAAGCACCAGGAGAGGGTCCCCGAGCCCATCCCCGTCGCCCGGCTCCGGCGGGCCCTCTCGGAGCGGACGGGTCTCACCTCCGAGGAGGTCGGCCAGTTCCTCGAAATCACCTCTCCCGGGGGGCCCAACTTCACCCTGACCCTCCTGCCCCCGAAGCAGGCGGAGTCGGGCGGGCTCACCATCGAGGGGCGCTACTACCACTTCGTTTCCATCAAGGAGGTGGAGCGGTTCTACTGCCCGCGGTGCGGCGAGCCCTTCGCCCAGGGGGTCGAGGTGTGCCCCAAGTGCCGGTGGAAGCGGGGGCCGCGGCCGGGGGCGGCCCGCTGAGGGAGCACGAAGACTTTTCAATTCCCATCCTGGGAAGGAAGGACGCCCCGCGCGGGGGTTGCCGAGCCAGGTCAAAGGCGCAGGATTCAGATTCCTGTCTCGCAGGAGTTCGCCGGTTCAAATCCGGTCCCCCGCACTCTGCCGCCGGGGGGAGATGGGACGGAGCCCCTCTCCCCCCGTCCACAGGCCCATTCCCCAATCCCCCGCGTCTTTTGGAAAGTTTATGGACCGATGAACCCACCCTTCTGACATGGCGCAACAGATGGCCACCAGCATCGCCTCCGGCATCATCCGGGGCCGCGTCGGAATCCGGGAGTTCGAGTTCGACGTCGTCGGGCCCCTGAAGCGCTCGGAGTATCTCCAGGTCCACCACCCCGCGGAGGGGTGGACCCTCGCTCAGGCGACTTCGATGGAGAAATTCGCCGAAGAGGGCGCCGAGAGGACCCGGGCCCGGGCCGCAGTCATTGGCGTCAAGGACGAGGCGGGGGTCCTCCGGCTCCCCCGGACGCCCTTCTCGCCCGGCGACCGCGTCTTCCCGGCCGACCCGGAGCTGGTCCGGCGGGTCCTCGGCCTCGGGGAACCCTCGGGGGCCTACCTGGGCCACTTGGAAGGGACGGCCATCCCGGTCCACGTCCCGGTGAACACCCTGGTCACCCGCCACCTCTCCATCCTCGCCAAGACCGGGGGCGGGAAATCCTACGCCACCGCGGTCCTGGCCGAGGAGTTGCTGGAGCGGAAGGTCCCCCTGGTGATTCTCGACCCCCACGGCGAGTATTCGAGCCTGAAGGAGCCGAGCGGGGACCCGCGGAACATGGAGGCCTTCGGAATCTCGCCCGCCTCCTACGCTTCCCAGGTCACGGTCCTTACCCCCATGTCGTTAGCCATCCACAAGGAGGCGGACCGGGTCTTCCGGCTCGACTCCATCAACCTGAAGCCAAAGGACCTGCGGGGCCTGCTCCCCGACCTCCCGCCCCGCGTCCACTCCGCCCTCCAGCAGGCGGTCCAGAAGGCGGCGGCGAAGAAGGAGACCTACCGCATCACCGACATCCTCGGCGCCTTGGAGGAGGCGAAAGGGAAGGACAAGTACGAACTCCAGGCACGGCTGGAGGAGTTGCGCGACTCCGGGGTCCTCTCCGACTCGCCGACCACCGTGGACGAACTGGTGGCCCCGGGCCGGGGGACCGTCATCAACCTGAAGGGGCTCGACCCGCGGCTGCAGGAGGTGGTCGCGGCCCGTGTAGCGAGCGACCTCTTCGAGGCGCGGAAGCACGACCGGGTCCCGCCGCTGATGCTGGTGGTGGAGGAGGCGCACGAGTTCTGCCCGGAGAAGGGGTTCAAGAAGGCGGCGTCGAGCGACATCCTCCGCACGATTGCCTCGGAGGGGCGGAAGTTCGGCCTCGGCCTCGGGGTCATTTCCCAGCGCCCCGCCCGCATCGACAAGAACGTCCTGAGCCAGTGCGGCTCCCAAATCCTCCTCCGGGTCACCAACCCGAACGACATCATGGTCCTCCGGAAGTCGCTGGAGGGGTTCACCGAGGAGATGGCGGAGGACCTGAAGCGGCTGCCCCCGGGGACCGCCATCGTGGCGACGCCCGACATCGAGAAGCCGGTGACGGTCCGCATCCGGCCCCGAAGAACCCGGCACGGCGGGGCGGCGAAGGTCGTCGGCTGAAACTCTATCAACACGCCCGCGTTCTCGAGCCCCATGGCCTGGTTCCCCGTCGCCGTCCTCCTCGCAGTCTTCCTCCTCATCGCCGTCCGCCAGGTGGGCCGCGTCCGCCTCCGCATCTGGCACATCATGCTCGGCGGGGCCGTAGCGGTCCTCGCCACCGGCCAGATTTCGCTCCCGGCCGCCGCGGCCGCAATCAACCCCGACGTGATGCTCTTCCTCTTCGGCATGTTCGTCGTCGGCCGCGCCCTCGAAGAGAGTGGATACCTATACCACCTCGGGGAGCGGTGGTTCGGGCGGGCGAGGTCGGCCGACCGCCTCTTGCTCCTCGTCCTCCTCTGGATGGGGTTCCTCTCCGCATTCCTGCTGAACGACACCCTCGCCATCATTGGGACCCCGCTGATGCTCGGCCTCGCCCGGAGGCACGGCCTGCCGCCCAAGATGCTCCTGCTGGCGCTCGCATTCGCGGTGACCCTCGGGAGCGTGGCGAGCCCCATCGGGAATCCGCAGAATTTGCTGGTGGCGGTGAACGGCAACGTCCCGAGCCCGTTCCTGACATTCGCCCGGCACCTCCTCCTCCCGACGGTCATCAACCTCTTCGCGGCCTACCTGCTGCTGAAACTGGCCTACACGGACCTCCTGCCCCGGGGCCCCCTGGCCCACAAGCCCGAGCCGGTCAGGGACCCGGCCCTGGCGAACCTGTGCAAGGTTTCCCTCGCCCTGGTGGTCGCGGGGGTCGCGGCCCGCATCTCCATCTCGCTGCTGGGGCTCCCCGCCGAGTTCCGCCTCACAACCATCGCCCTCGTCGGGGCGGCGCCCATCCTCCTCCTGAGCCCGATGCGTGTCGAAATTGCCAAGCGCATCGATTGGCCCACCCTCGTCTTCTTCGCCGCCATGTTCGTCCTCATGCAGTCGGTCTGGGACACGGGGTTCTTCCAGTCGCTCCTGGCGCGGACGGGAGCGGACGTTGCCTCCATCCCAATGGTTCTGCTGGTGTCGGTCCTCCTGAGCCAGTTCATCTCCAACGTGCCCCTGGTGGCGCTCTACCTGCCCCTGCTCCAGCAGGCAGGGGCCTCGACCGGGGGGTTGGTGGCTCTCGCGGCGGGCTCCACGATTGCCGGGAACCTCACGGTCCTCGGGGCGGCGAGCAACGTCATCATCATCCAGAACGCCGAGAGGCAGGGGGAGACCCTCACTTTCCGGGAGTTCGCGAGGTTCGGGCTGCCGCTGACGGCGGTGAACGTGGGGGTTTACTGGATTTTCCTCGCCTTCCTCTGAGCGGGTCGAGGGGCTTTTTAAACTTCGGGTACCATCAACGCCGATGCCAGCGAAGGTTCCCCCCGCGCGCCCCTCCCGCGCCGCCTTGGAGGGCCCCCAGCGCGCCCCCCACCGCTCGATGTACAAGGCGATGGGACTCAAGGACGACGACTTGGCCCGCCCCCTCATCGGCGTCGCCTCCACCTGGAACGAGGCGACCCCCTGCAACATGCACCTCGACCGCCTCGCCAAGGCCGCGAAGGAGGGGGTGAAGGCCGCGGGCGGGACGCCGCGGGAGTTCGTGACGATTGCGGTGAGCGACGGCATCGCCATGGGCCACGAGGGGATGAAGGCGAGCCTCGTGAGCCGCGAGGTGATTGCCGACTCCATCGAGTTGATGGTCCACGCCCACAGATACGACGGCTTCGCCGCCATCGCGGGGTGCGACAAGTCGCTGCCCGGCGCCATCATGGCGATGGCCCGGACCAACCTCCCGTCGGCCTTCGTTTATGGCGGGACGATTCTTCCGGGCGACGTGGAGGGGCGCCCATGCACGATTCAGGACGTCTTCGAGGCGGTCGGAGCCTACGAGGCGGGCAAGATGTCCGCGGAGGAACTCAAGAGAATCGAGGACCTCTCCTGTCCCGGCGCGGGCTCCTGCGCGGGGCTCTATACCGCCAACACCATGGCCTCCCTCAGCGAGGCGCTCGGGGTGGCCCTGCCGGGGAGCGCGTCGCCCCCCGCGGTGGAGTCGCGGCGCGACGACTTCTGCCGGTGGACCGGCGAGGCGGTGCTGCGGCTCTTGGAGGCGGGAATCCGGCCCCGGGACATCCTGACCCGCGAGGCGTTCGAGAACGCCATCACCGTCCTCCAGGCGATGGGGGGCTCCACCAACGGGGTGCTCCACCTGCTGGCGATTGCCCGGGAGGCGGGCGTGAGACTCCGGCTGGAGGACTTCGAGCCCGTCCGGAAGCGGACCCCCCACATCGGCGACCTGCGGCCCGGGGGGCGCTTCGTGATGCTCGACCTCGACAAGATTGGCGGGGTCCCGGTGGTCCTCCGGAAACTCCTCGACGCGGGGCTCCTCCACGGCGACGCCCTCACGGTGACCGGCAAGACGATGGCCGAGAACCTGCGCGACTGCAAGCCGGAGGTCCGGCCCGGGGCGCCGCCCCCGGAGGAGGTGGTGCGCCCGATGGAGCGCCCCCTGCGCCCCGACGGGGCCATCGTGGTGCTGAGGGGCAACCTCGCCCCCGAGGGCGGAGTCTGCAAGATTGCAGGCGTCGAGAAACTCGCCCACACCGGCCCCGCGCGGGTCTTCGACTCCGAGGAGTTGGCCTTCAATGCGACTGCCGCGCGCAAAATCAGGGCGGGCGACGTGGTGGTCATCCGCTACGAGGGGCCGAAGGGCGGGCCGGGGATGCGGGAGATGCTCGCGGTGACCGCGGCCCTCGCGGGCCAGGGGCTGGGCGACCGGGTGGCCCTCCTCACCGACGGCCGCTTCTCGGGCGCCACCCACGGCCTCATGGTGGGCCACGTCGCCCCCGAGGCGGCCCGGGGCGGGCCCATCGCGGTGCTGAGGAACGGCGACACGGTCACGGTGGACGCCGCGAAGCGCAACCTCTCGGTGGACCTCCCGGAGAAGGAACTGAAGGCGCGGCTCCGCAAGTGGAGGCCCCCGAAGCCCAACTACGCCTGGGGCGCGCTGGCGAAGTATGCGAGCCTCGTGTCGTCCGCGGCCGAGGGCGCGGTGTGCGCGCCGAAGTGGAATAACTCCCGGTGACCCGGTTCGTCGAGGCCGGCGGAAGAAAAATCGCATACGAGCGCCGCGACGGGCCCGGGCCCCTCCTGCTCTGCGTCCACGGAAACTCCGGCGGCCGCGGACTCTGGGGGCCTCTCCTGGAGCGGCTGCCCAACGCCGCTGTCGCCATCGACCTCCGGGGCCACGGGGAGAGCGACTGGGCCCGGCCCCCTGCCTACTCCGACGCCGATTACGCTTCCGACATCCGGGCCGTCGTGGAGGCCCTCGGCCTGCGGGAGTTCGTCCTGGTCGGCCACTCCAACGGGGGGCGGGCCTCCATCCACTACGCGGCCCGCCACGAGCCCAAGCCGAAGGGCCTCGTCCACATGGACGTGGACCCCGAGATTCCCGGCTGGCAAGTGGACTACTTCTGCCAGCGCTCCCGGGCCGTGGCCCGCACCTTCGCGTCCCCGGAAGACGTCTTCAAGGGGATGCGGGAGGTGGACCCGACGGTCCCGCGCGACATCCTCCTCCGGTTCATCGGGTCCATCGTGCGGAAGACCCCGGAGGGCTGGCGGTTCAAGTTCGACCCCGAGACCTACGGCGCGTGGGCGCCGGGGGACCTCTGGCCCGAGGTCGCGAGGGTCGGGTGCCCGATGCTGGTCCTGCGGGCCGAGCGGACGGTGGTGATGTCCAGGGCCGCGGCCGAGCGAATGGCCCGGGAGGCGCCCCGGGCCGTCCTGAGGGAAGTCGGGGGAGCGGGGCACATGCTGGTCCTGGGGAGGCCGGACGCGGTGGCGGGGGCCATCCAGGAGTTTTTGAGGGCGAGCGGGCTCTGATGGGGATGCAGGAGAACATCCGCCTCTACCTCGTGGGGACTGCGGGCTCCGGGAAGTCCACCTTCACCAAGGCGCTCCTGGAGTGGATGGACGAGCAGAAGTATCCGGCCTTCACGGTGAACCTCGACCCCGGGGCCGAGCGCCTCCCCTACGCCCCCGACGTGGACGTCCGGGACTGGGTGAAACTCGCCGACGTGATGAACCGCTACGGCGTGGGGCCCAACGGGGGGCAGATTCTCGCCGCCGACATGATTGCCCTCCGCGCCGAGGAGATTCGGAGGGAACTCGACTCGCTGAGGGCCGACTACCTCCTGGTGGACACCCCGGGGCAAATCGAGCTCTTCGCCTTCCGGGAGTCCTCCCGGCTCCTGATGGAGGCCCTCGGGGGCCCGAACCTCCTCGCCTTCCTCTGCGACCCCCTCCTCGCCCGCCAGCCCGCGGGATACGTCTCGCTGGCCCTGCTGGCGCAGGCGGTCCAGTTCCGGTTCGGCCTCCCCTCGGTCACGCTCCTGGGGAAGTGCGACCTCCTGAAGCCCGAGGAGAGGGAGCGCATCGGGTCGTGGGCCGCCGACACAGACCTGCTCCGGGAGGCCCTCGAGGGGGCGGGGCAGGTGAGCCTCGAACTCTTCAAGGCTCTCGACTCCATCGGGGCCTTCGGGACCCCCATCTCGGTCTCGGGGGCCACCGGCGAGGGGGTGGCCGACCTCTACACGGCGGTTCAGGAGATTTATATGGGGGGGGAGGACATCGTCCGCGAATGAGCGAAGAATCTCCGAAAGTTCCGGAGCCCGAGGCCGCGAAGACCCCCGAGCCCGCTCCGGCGGCGTTACCTGAGTCCAAGGAGGCTCCTCCGGCCAAGGGCAAGAGGAAGGAGGCGAAGCCAAGGGTCCCCCGGCTCATGGGCAGGAAGGCGGAGAAGAAGGCCGACGCCCCCAAGCCCGCCGCGCCCTCCCCGCCCGACGGGGTGAAGGAGAGCCTCGTCCGGTTCGTCGCGGTCCGGGCCTGGGAGCGCAACCCCGAAACGCGGCGCATCGCCCCCGGAGCGCTCCGGACCCTGGCCCGAGGCCGCGTCGAGGAGCACCCGGAGGTCCTCGAAATCTACCGGAAGAACCGGCGCCAGGGGGAGCAGCAGGCGCTGCCCATCGCCCGCGCCCTGGCCGAAGAGGTGACGGGACGGGCCCCGGAGCCCGAGGCCGAAGCCAAGAAGTAACCGGAGTCAGGACCCGTTTCTGGAGAAGGCGTCTATACTTTCGCACCGCCATAGCGTGGATGGGCCGGTGGGATGTCGTCGTCCTGGGCTCCGGCATCGGCGGCCTCGCCGCCGCCTCGACCCTCGCCCGGGCGGGGCTGAAGGTCCTGGTCCTGGAGAAGAACGCCGTCGCGGGCGGGGCGTGCGCCGCCCTGGAGTGGGAGGGGTTCAAGTTCGACGTGGCCATCCACCTCTTCGCCTGCGGCCGGCACGGGCCCCTCGGGGAGGCCCTGCGGCGCGCGGGCGAGCGGGTCGAGTTCCTCCCCGCGTCGAGGGAGGAGGTGGTCCTGCGGGTGGGCCGGACCTCGACGCCCGTTCCCGGCTATGGATGCCGGGGGGTCGAGGAGGCGGTCCGCTCCTTCGCCGAGATGTATTCGGCATTCGGCCTCGACTTCGGCGGGGGGGATGCGCAACTGGTCCGGGACCTCTGGAACCTCCCGGAACAGGAACTGGAACGGCTCGACCGGGTGGGTCTCCTCTCCTTCATCGGCCGCTACCCCGTCGGGGCCCCCGCCCTCCTCGTCCCCTCCGTCCTCGCCACCCTCTACACCACCTCCGCCATCGGGGAGGTCGCGGCGGGCGAGTTCATCCGGTGCTACCGGGAGATGTTCCACCACTCCGCCCTCTCCTACGCCCGGGGCGGCGCGTCGGCCATCCCGGAGGCGCTGGCCCGGGCCGTCGAGTCCTCCGGGGGAGAGGTCCGGACGCGCGCCCCCGCGGGCAGGGTTCGCATCCGGGGGGGGCGGGTGGAGGGGGTCGAGACCCGGGGGGAGTTCGCGGAGGCCCCGGTGGTCGTGAGCAGCGCGGGGCTGCGCGAGACCGTTTTCGGTCTGGCTGGAGGGGGCCATTTTCCTCCGGACTACCTCGCCCGGGTCCGCTCGGTCCGGACCTACGGCTTCGAGACCCGGGAGGTCCTCCGCGTGGCCCTTCGCGGCCGGGTGGCGGAGGCGAAGAACTACCTGGCCGGGGACGCCCCGGGGGCCGAGAGTCTCCTGCGGCTCTCCCGCCGCATCCCCGCCGCCCTCGCCGGCCGGATGGCCCGGCGGGGCCAGGGCGGGTGGTACCGGGGGGCGGGCTCTCGCGGCCGGTTCTGGCTGAACCGCCTCCTGGGCCACCTCGGCTTCGGCATCGCCTGGGCGGTCTTCCCCACCCACTTCGACCCCGCCCTCGCGCCGCCGGGGCGCCACATCCTCCTCGCCGTCGGGGCCCGGGGGATGACCCAACCCTACCTACGCCGTCTCTTCCCCGGACTCTCCCGGGAGATGCTCCGGGTGTGGGACCCCTCCACCCGTTTCTACGGCGGCTTCCTGGGGAAGGCGGGCGGCCCCCCCATCAGCAACCCGTCCCTGGTCGGCCAGGCCGGGAAGGACCGGCTGCCCAACGGGACGCCGGTGGAGGGGCTCTACCTCGCGGGGGACTGCGCGGGGGGCCGCGGCATCGGGACCGAGATGGCGGCCCGGAGCGGGCTGGAGTGCGCGGACAAGATTCTCGCTGCGCGCGGCTGACTACTTCCCCGCGGCGTTCAGTTCCTCAATCTTGGCGAGCACCTCGGCGGCGTGGCTCTTCGGGCTCACCTTGGGCCACACGTGGAGGACGAGGCCGTTGGCCCCGACGAGGAAGGTGGCCCGCTGGGCGTAGCCGAGGGGGGCGAGGACCCCGAACTTCCGGACCAGTTCCTTGTCGGGGTCGGCGATCATGGGGAAGTTGAGGTTGTATTTCTGCTCGAACTTCTTGTGGGAGAGGACACCGTCGGCGGAGACCCCGGCGACCTCCCAGCCCCGCTTGCGAATCTCGTCGCCGGAGTCGCGGAAACCGCACGCCTCCACGGTGCAGCCGGGGGTGTCGTCCTTGGGGTAGAAGTAGAGGACGACCTTCTTGCCCGCGAGGGAGATTTTCCTCCCGTTCTGGTCGAGGCCCGAGAGTTCCGGCGCCTTGTCGCCCACGTTCAGCATCGGGAGACTATCGGCTCGGGCCGCCTCTTGAACCTGTCCCGCCTGCGGCGGCTGGAAAGGTGAAAGGGTCGCTCGGTCC
Source organism: uncultured Halobacteria archaeon (assembly GCA_964486625.1). GTDB lineage: Archaea > Halobacteriota > Syntropharchaeia > JACQPP01 > JACQPP01 > JAWCQZ01. Next base: position 16,302 of record CAZANW010000005.1, on the reverse strand, counting down.
CTCCGGGACCTCGCGACGGACGATTCTACCGCGCATTACCTCTCGTCCTTCAGCCGCTCCTCCAGGATGAGAAGGATGTAGTCCCACCGCTCCCCCTCGGACCGCTCCTTGAAGCGCTCCCGGACGAGGTCGTAGCCCTCCAGGTGGCGGAACCGCTCCTCCAGGGTCGGGAGGGAAATCCGATATTTCCCGGCCAGGGCCGCCAGACTCTCCCGGACCGCCTCCGGGACGACGACCTCCCGGGCGACCCGGGCGGGCCGCACCTTGCCGGGACAGCGCTCCTGCTCCTCCATCCTTTCCCGGCGCCCGTCGAAGGGGAAAACCTTCATCCCACGGCCCTTTGCGGGGTGATGGGCGTCCTCCAGACCCTCGGCTTCGCGGGCCTCCTCTGGCTCGCCTTCCTCGCGGCCTTCGTGGCCTTCATCCTGCTCCTCTACTGGCCCGTGGAGCGGCGGAAGCGGTTCCTCCGGTGGTGCCCCGCGTGCCGCCTCGCGGGCCGGGGGCGCTACTGCGAGACGTGCGGCGAGAGGCTGGTGCGCACCCGCGACCTGCGGCCCACCTGCTTCCATTGCGGCGCCTTTTTCGAGAAGGAGGTCCCGAAGTTCTGCCACGAGTGCGGGTTTTCCCAGGGGCCCCGCGTCGGGGAGAGGGCGGCGCCCAAGGGCGCATAGTCTTCTACCCCTTGATGGGTCCGTGCCGCGCCCCGTGGGAAGCGTGGGCCTCGGCCACGTGGGCGCAGGTGGCGTCGCAGGGGCCGAAGTGCTTCACCAGGACCTTGCAGGGCCCGCACCGGTGCTCCCAGAGGGAGGAGCCGGCGAGTTCGGTGGCCGGCGAGGCCCACGGCGCTTTACCACTCATAATCCGATGGAAACGTACTTGGTCTCCAAGAACTCTTCGAGCCCCTGGCGGCCCCCCTCCCGCCCGAGCCCCGACTCCTTCACACCGCCAAAGGGGGCCTCGACCGTCGAGACCGCGGCGTCGTTGAGCCCCACGATGCCGTATTCCAGCGCCTCGGCGACCCGCCACGCCCGCGAGAGGTCCCGGGTGTAGAGGTAGGCGGCGAGGCCGTAGGTGGTGTCGTTGGCCGCCCGGACCGCCTCCCCCTCGGCGCGGAAGGGAATCAGGGGCACGACGGGGCCGAAGGTCTCCTCCCGCAGGATGCGGCTCCCGGGCCTCACGTCCGCGAGGACCGTGGGCTCGAAGAAGAGGCCCCCCTTGGGCCGCCCGCCGCAGAGGAGGCGCGCCCCGCCCTTCACCGCGTCCTCGACGTGGGCCTTCACCTTCTCCAGCCCCGCGCCGTCGATGAGGGGGCCGATGGAGACCCCCTCCTCCATCCCGTTCCCCACTTTCAACCGCTTCACCCGCTCCACGAACCCCTCGGCGAAGCCCTCCATGACCGACTCGTGGACGTAGGCCCGGTTGGCGCAGATGCACGACTGGCCCCCGTTCCGGAACTTGGTCCGCACCAGCCCCTCCGCGGCCCGCTCCAGGTCGGCGTCCCCGAAGACGATGAACGGGGAGTGGCCCCCGAGTTCGAGCGAGACTCTCTGGAGGCGGTCGGCGGCCCCGCGCATCAGCAGTTTGCCGACCTCGACCGAGCCGGTGAATGTGATTTTGCGGACCCTCGGGTCCGACAGGAGCGCCTTGGCGATGGGCTCGGGGTCGCGGCCCGTGACCAGGTTGGCGACCCCCGGCGGGAACCCGGCCTTCTCGATGAGCCGGAAGAGGGCCGCGGCCGTCAGGGGGGTCTGCTCGGCGGGCTTGAGGACGAGCGTGCAGCCCGCGGCCAGGGCGGGGCCCAGTTTGCGGGTGACCATGGCGAGGGGGAAGTTCCAGGGAGTGATGGCGGCTGCGACCCCCACGGGCTGCTTCAGGACCAGGAGCCGCTTGTTCGCCGCCGGGGCCGGGATGGTCTCGCCGTAGGCCCGCCGGGCCTCCTCGGCGAACCACTCCAGGAAGTCGGCGGCGTAGCGGACCTCCCCGCGCGCCTCGGCGAGGGGCTTGCCGTTCTCCAGCACGATGGAGCGGGCGAGGGGTTCCTCCCCGGAGAGCAGAAGACTGTGCAACTTCCGGAGGAGCGCGGCCCGCTCCCTCGCCGGCAGGGCCGCCCACCCCGGGAAAGCGGCGTGGGCCGCCTCGACCGCCCTCCGGGCCTCGGGGGCCCCGCCGTCGGAGGCGCGCCCCGCCACCTCCCCCGTGGCCGGGTTCCGGACCTCGAAGGTCGCGGCGGTTTCCGACCAGCGACCGCCGATGAAGAGGGCAGACTCCATCGTTCCTCCTCTTCCGGGTGGCTTCAATCTTACACGCCCTCGGAGAGTGCAGGCCGCGTCAACCCTAATAGGGGTCGAGGCACATGGCCTCCTATGCGGAGAGGAAGCATGAAAGCGAAGGACGCCATGGTCCAGAACGTCCACACCATCGGCCCCAACCAGAAGGTGGCCCTGGCCCGCCTGAAGATGCTCCGCCACGGCGTCGGGGCGCTCCCCGTGGTGGACTCCGACGGCGCCCTCCTCGGCATCGTGACCCTGCGGGACATCGACCTCGCGGGCCACGACGTCGCCGACATGCGGGTCGAGGAACTCATGAGCCGGGAACTGGTCACCTGCGCCCCGGAGACCACGCTGCGCCACATCGCCGACGAGATGGTCCGGACCGGCATCCAGCGCATCCCGGTCGTCAACGGGCGCGGCAAACTGGTCGGCCTGGTGACCCAGACGACCCTCATCAAGGGGACGAGGGGGCTCCTGTGAGCCCGAGGAAAAGTTCCCTGCGAGTCAAGTCCCTCGACCTCGGGAACCGGGTGGCCCGGCGGGTCCGGGAGGTCCCCCCGAGCGGCATCCGGCGGTTCTTCGAGATGGTGATTGGCATGGAGGACGTCCTCAGCCTCGCGGTTGGAGAACCGGATTTCGCGACCCCATGGCGGGTCCGGGAGGCGGCCATCTACTCTCTGGAGCGGGGCGACACCTCCTACACCAGCAACTGGGGGCTGCTGGAGTTGCGGGAGTTCATCGCGCGCCAGATGGAGGAGAGATTCGGCGCTGCCTACGACCCCCGGAAGGAGGTGCTCGTCACCACCGGCGTCTCGGAGGGACTCGACCTGAGCCTGAGGGCGGTCTTGGAGCCGGGGGAGGAGATTCTCTTCCCGGAGCCCGCCTACGTCTCCTACGGCCCCAACACGGTCTTCGCCGGGGGCGTGCCGCGCAGCGTGGTGGCGGAGGAGCACGAGGGGTTCGTCCCGCGGGCGGAGGCCATCGAGGCCGCCGCGGCGAGGGGGCCGGTGAAAGCGCTCCTGCTCAACTACCCGAACAACCCGACCGGGGCCGCCCTCGACCGGAGGCAGATGGCCCGCATCGCGGAGGTGGCGGAGGACCGCGACCTGCTCATCATCTCGGACGAGATTTACCGCGACCTCACCTACGACTCCAAGCCCCTGAGCATGGCCTCCTTCGCGCCGGAGCGGACCATCGTGCTGGGCGGCTTCTCGAAGGGGCAGGCGATGACAGGCTTCCGCATCGGCTACGCCTGCGGGCCCGCCGAACTCATCGCGGGGCTGGCGAAGATTCACCAGTACACGATGCTCTGCGCCCCCATCACCGGGCAGTATGCGGCCGTCGAGGCGCTCGGGGCGGAGGCGGAGGTGCGGGAGATGGTGCGGGAGTATGACCGGAGGCGCCGCTTCCTCATGGAGGCGTTCGGGGAGATGGACCTCCCCTGCGTGGAGCCGAAGGGGGCGTTCTACGCCTTCCCGATGGTGCCCGACGGGAACTCGGAGAGGTTCGCGGAGGGGCTGCTGAAGAAGCACAAGGTGGCGGTGGTGCCGGGGTCGGCGTTCGGGAAGAGCGGGGAGGGGCACATACGAATCTCCTACGCGGTGGAGATGGAGACGCTAAGGGAAGCGGTGGAGAGGATACAGAAGTATCTTGAAGGGTAAGGTTTTACGGCCGCTTGAACAACTGGACACCTTTCCCAAGAATCGAACCGCCAACAGCGACAAGAATCCCCGCCCCGATGGATTTGAACCCGAGCCCCAGCGAGTTGGAGAGGCTCTGCGCGATGGGGCCCCCGAGCAGCGCCCCGAGGTCCCCCTGCCCTTGCAGGAGGCTCCCGGCGCTGACGGAGGGCACCTCAATCTTGGGCACCGGCGAGTAGAAAATCTCCAGCCCCAGCTGTATCGCCCAGTAGAGCATTCCCGCCCCAACCGCCATCAGCGCCCCGCCCGCCCCCTTGTCGAGCCATATCTCGTGCTTCCAGCGCACCACGACCGGCGCGGGGTGGGCGAGTTCGTAGGCCAGCGCGGCTTCGATGCCCGTCGGGGTCAGGGCCAACTTGCTTCCGGCGCGGGTCAGGAGCCCCCGGTCGGCCGCGGACTTGATGAATGCCTCCGCCTGCTCCGGGGTGGCCCCGAGGGCCTTGCGGACCCCGGAGGCGGAGCGCGTCCCGAGGCGGACTTGGCGGAGGACCGCCAGTTCGCCGGGAGATGCTTCAGCCATGGGCCCCAGTCCGCAGCGTTGAAATTAAACTCTTGGACCGCCCGGGCGCGTCCAGGGAATCGGGCGAAAGGGGTATCCCTGTCCGGTTCCACGGGACGGCCATGGGAACCGAGCCGCCGCTTCCGCTCCCCGCGCCTCCCCGCCGCAGGTGGGTCGTGCCGGTGGCGGTCCTCCTCGTCACCCTCCTCCTCGGGGCCGCCTTCTACGCCGGGACCCGGGTGGGCGGCACACGGGAGGCCCCGCCCCCTGCGGTTTCCGGGGCCCGCGAGGTCTCGCTGAAGATTCCCGCCGTGGACAACGCGGGCAACGGCGTGACCGCCTCCCTCACGGCCCGGGTCCAGCCCGGCCGGGGGCTCATCCTCGTCAGCGTGAACAATGCCCGCCCCGCCCCAGACACCCAGGCATCGGCTCTCACGGCAGCCCGGGTGGCATCGAATCTCACCGGCCGGAGCTTGGACGCCGTGGACGTCGTCTTCTCCATCCAGGCCGACGCCCAGGTGGTGGAGGGACCATCGGCGGGGGCCGCCATGGCGGTTTCCGCCGCCGCGGCCCTGGAGGGGCGGAGCCTGAACCCGAAGGCGGCAATCACCGGGACGGTGGAGCCCGACGGCATCATCGGCTCGGTGGGGGCCGTGGAGGAGAAGGCCCGCGCCGCGCGGGACGTCGGCATCACCCTCTTCCTGGTGGCGCCGGGGCAGAACACGGCGGGCCGCCAGTCGGAGCCGGTCCGGCAGTGCTTCACCGAGGACTCCCTCCGGCTCTGCACCGTGGACTACCGAGAGCAGAAGGTGGACCTGGGGGGGCGCCTCGGCATCCGGGTGGCGGAGGTGGCGACGGTGAAGGAGGCGCTGAACCTGTTCTATGAGTAAAGCCCGGACTTGGGTCCTCGTCCTGTCGGCGCTGGTTCTCGCCGCCGGAGCCGCGGCGCTCGTCGCCCCGGCCCCCGCCGCCCTCTCCCTCCAGGGCGGGTTCAAGCAGAAACTCACGGCCGTCCTCGACCTGGTGGACTACACCCCCGTCAACGTGACCATCTCCAACCTCGGCATCCACCTCACCGCCGGCTGCAAGCGCCTCACCCTGGCGGCCCTCCCGGCCCAGACCCAGTCGGTGGCCAGCGGGCTGGCCGGGAAGGTCGAGGTCCGCCCCAACGCCCACGACCTGATGGGGGAGGTCCTCCGAACCTTCAACATCACCTTTCTCCAGGCCCGTGTGGAGAGGCTCTCCGGCGACACCTACTACGGGCGGATCAACCTCCAGTCGGGCTCGACGTTCCTCAGCCTCGACGCCCGGCCGAGCGACGCGGTCGCCATGGCTGTCCGGATGAACGGGACGGTCTACGTGAACCGAACGCTCCTCCAGACCGCAGGGGAGAGCGTCTGCTAAGACGCCTTGCTCTCGTCCTTCAGCATCTCCCGGGCAATCGTGAGTTCCTGAATCTCGTCGGTCCCGCCGCCGAGGGCCAGGAGCCGGATGTCCCGGTAGAGCTTCTCCACCGGATACTCGGAGAGGAAGCCGTAGCCGCCAAAGACCTGGATGGCCTCCCGGCACACCTCCTCGGCGGCCCGGGCGCAGTAGAGCTTGGCCGCGCAGGCGTCGGGCATGTTCCGGACGTTGTTCTTCATCATCCAGATTTGCTTCAGCATGAGATTCTTCACGTTCTCCCGGTGCACGTACATGAACGCGAGTTTCTTCTGAATCAACTGGTATTCGGCGATGGGCCGCCCGAATTGGACCCGCTCCTTGGAGTAGCGCACGCACTCGTCGATGCACCGCTCGATGACCCCGAGGGCCATGGCCGGGGCCCCCGAGCGCTCGCCCTCCAGGATGGAGATGGCCTGGGTCCGGCTCGGGTCCTTCTCCCTGCCCCCGAGGAGGAGGTCCTTGGTCACGGTGACCTCGTTCATGTAGATGGCCCCCGTGGGGCTCGTCCGCATCCCCATTTTCTTGAAGGGCTTGGAGGTTTCCAGGCCGTCCATGCCGCGCTCCAGGATGAAGCCGTGGACCATCCGCTTCGCCGGGTCGCTGCCCGGATGGTCGATTTTCGCGTAGACCACGAAGGTGTCGGCGTAGGGGGCGTTGGTGACGAGCGTCTTCTGGCCCGAGAGGAGGTATTTGTCCCCCTGGACCTTGGCCACAGACTTCAGGGCGAAGGCGTTGCTGCCGGTGTCGGGCTCGGTGAGTCCCCAAGCGCCGATTTTGTCCATGGTGAGGACGGGCAGGCCGTATTTCTCCCTCTGTTCCATCGTCCCCTTCGCCATGATGGTCCGGCCGCAGAGCCCGAGGGAGGCCCCCAGGGAGAGGGCGAGGCCGGGGTCCACCCGGGAAATCTCGACGAACATGAGGAGGAAGAGGGTCGGGTCCTGGGAACCGAGTTCCGAGGCCCCGAGGATGTCCGCCTCGGTCGCGACTTCCGGGTTCGCGTCGCCCCCCTTCTCCCGGGCCTTTCTCTTCCGGGCCTCCCAGCCCGACTTGATCATCTGGGCGATGCCGAAGGTCTTCCAGATTTTCCGCATCGCCTCGTAGGTGAGGCGGTCGTCCTCCTCCATCTTCGGAACCATCGGGGCGACCTCCTTCACGAGATAGGAGCGGAACATCCGGCGGGCCGCCAACTGCTCCTTGCTGAAATCGAACATCGGCGGGGTGTGGAGTCGGCGCCTCTTAAAACTTCGCTGTTCCGGTCCGCATTGCCGACCCCGCCACCGGTTTCTTTATGCGTGGAAATCCGGTTTCGCGGGAGAAAGAAAGAGGAGTGCGAAAAGCGTGGAAACTCGGCGAGGAACTTTCTTATCCCCGGGGCCGCCATCTCCGCGCCATGGGCGCCCTCGACGACATCCGGGCCAAGTTCCGGGCGGGGAGCGCGCGGCCCGAGGACCTCTCCCTGCTCTTCGGGGCCATCGAGGAGTTGGCCGCGAGGGACCCCGACGTCCGGGCGGAACTCAACGAGGTCCGGGACGTCACGGTCAACTTCGTCGTGGAGAAGACCGACCTGAAGACCTTTCTGAAAATCGCCAACCACCGGCTCCAGTTCGGGGTCGGGGCCGCCCCGAACCCCGACGTCACCCTCTCCGTCAGCGCCGAGGTGGCGGGCTACCTGGCTGCGGCCAACATGGACAAGGTCCGGGAGGCGGTCTTCGCCGGGGGGTTCAACGTAGTGAGCGGGGACATCAACAAGTCCATGGCCCTGCTGCCCATCTTCGAGAAAGTGGTGGAGAAGCTGCAGGGATAGTCACTTCTGCGCCTTCAGGAAGACCCCCACCCCGTCCCGGACCGGCACGATGGTGGAGAGGAACCGTGGGTCGCCGAGCATGCTCCGGGTGAACTCCCGGATGGCCCGGGTGGGCGGCGAGTCGTCGCTGCTCGCCACTCGGCCCGACCAGAGGAGGTTGTCCACCAGGACGACAGCTCCGGGCTTGAGGCGGTCGGCGAAGTTCCGGCGGGCGTCCGGGTAGAGCTCCTTGTCGATGTCCATGAAGAGAATCTCCGCCCCCTCCACGGGGAGGCTGGGGAGGAGTTTCAGGGCGTCGCCCACGTGGAGGTGGAATCGGGGTTTGCCCGCGGCCCCGAACCCCATGCGAGTCAGATGGTCGCCAGCCATCTTCGAGTAACGGTTCGAGAAGTCGGTGAGGTGGACGACTCCTCCCGATTTCATCCCCCGCAGGAACCACGCGGCCGAGTAGCCGAAGCCGGAGCCCAACTCGACCACGGTTTCGACCCGGACCATCCGCGCAACCGTTTCGAGGAGGCGCCCCACCTGGGGACCGACGATGGGGAAGTCCTGCTTCGCGGCGTAGGCCTCCATCTCCCGGAGGACCGGGTGGGGGCTCGGAAGGAGTTCCGAAAGGTAGCGCTCGACGGGTTCGGTGGTGATGCCGGTGATGGCCACTCAAACCCCCGGCGTCCGGCCCCCTTAAAACTCACTCATACCGGAGGGCCTCCACCGGGCTGAGCCGGGAGCCCCGGCGCGCGGGGAGGATGCCGGAGAGGGCGCCGATGAGCATGGCGAAGGTGAGGGCGAAGAGAATCAGCCCCGGGGAGACCACGGTGGTGGCGCCTCCCCCGCCGGGGACCGGGAGGAAGCGGAGGCCGACCGTTCCCATGACGACAGAGGCCGCGGACCCGATGACGACCCCCGCCAGGCCGCCCACCAGGCCGTAGAGGGAGGACTCGACGAGGAACAGCCGCATCACCTCCCCGTTGGTGGTCCCGAGGGCCTTGAGGAGGCCGATGAGCCGCGTCCTCTCCAGAACCGAGGTGTACATGGTGTTGGAGATGCCCACCGCCCCCACGAGGAGGGAGACCGCGGCGATGCCGCCGAGGAAGAGGGTGATGGTCCCGGTGATTTGGCCCACAGTCTCCCGGATGGCCGCGGGGGAGGTGACCGTGAAGTCCCTCGTCCGCTCGTTCACGTTGCGGGTCGCCATGAGGCGCGGCGTGATTTCATCGATGACTGCCTGCGGGTCCGAGGCCCCCTCGGGCGACAACTTCACGGAGATGGAACTCACCTGGTCGGAGGCGATGTCCGTGAGAACCTTGCGCGCCCAGTCCACGGGAATATAGACGCTCCGGTCGCCACCCCCGAAGTCGGTCCGGTTGAGGACCCCCACGACCCTGAATGGGAAACCCCCCAGGGTGACCTGCTTGTTCACCTCGATGTCCTGCTTGAAGACCCCGCGGGCCACGGCGTTCCCGATGACCGCGACGGGGGAGCTGGAGTCCCCCGCGGTCAAATATCTCCCCGATTCGAGAGCCGTCGTCACGAAGAACCGCCAGACGGAGGGGTCCACCCCCTGGATGGAGAGGGAGTAATTCTGCCCCAGATAGTAGAGGTCCGCCCTCCCGGAGACGGTTCCCTGGACGTATTGGACCCCGGGGACGGACCGGACCGTGTTGACGTTCCTTTCGGTGAGGGGGGCGGAGGCCGCCTGCCCGCCGCCCATGGGCCCGTGCGCCTCGAAGCCCCCTCCCCGGAAACCCGCGCCCTGCGCCCGCTCGTATCCCGGGGTGATGGTCAGGACATCGCTTCCCAGCCCCCCGAGCCTCTGGGCGACGTTGGCCTGGAGCCCCTCGCCGATGGAGACGATGGCCACCACAGCCGCGACCCCGATGATGATTCCGAGAATAGTCAGGAGGCTCCGGAGCCCCCGCTGCCGGACGTGCTTCCATGAGAGGCGGGCAATCGCCGCGAATTTCATAACTCGGGCTTCTTGCGTTTCAGCCGGGCCGTGATGGGCGCCCGCTTCCAGTAGAGGACCGCGCCGACAGCCGCTACCGCGACGACCGGGAGCAGGGGGAACCCGCCCCCTCCGCGGGAGGGGGACTCCCCGGCCAGGTTCTGGCGGAAGGGCTGGGAGAGGTCGATGGCCAACTCTTTCTGGAGGCTCCGCCGCGCCCCGGTGGCGTCGGTGTAGTCCACCTCGACCTGGGCGCTTCCGCCGCCCCGCGCGAAGCCGCCTCCTCCGCCGCGCGCGAAGCCGCCCCCGCCGCCCTGCGGGGACGGGGAGGCTCCGGGCGCGTGCCCCTCGCCCTCGCCCCCCATGGCTCCGCTCGCGTTCCGACCCGCTCCGGCGCCCGCGCCCCCGACGCGGAAGGTGGCGAAGGTGAAGTCCCCGGGGTTCAGGTTCCCGAGGGCCGCCGAGTCCGCCCCGGAGAGCGGGAACCCCGCCTGCCGGGGGACCCGGACCACCACCGACGAGGCCGTGCTGGTTCCGACGTTGGCCACCAGCAGGGAGACCGTTGTCCCGCTCACCTCCTGGAGGGCGACTTCGATGTCGGTTCCCCCGCCGACGAACACCCCCATGCTCTGGGTGACGGCCCGCTGGAGGTTGGAGGTGTCGGTGTATTGGAGGGTCACGTTCAAGAGGTAGACGCCCACGGTGGTGCCGGGTGCGGAGGCCACCGGGAAGGTGACCGTCGTTTCGCCGCCCGCCGCCAGCGAACCGGCGTAGCGGGCGCGGGTCGTGCCCACGGGGACGATTTTGCCCGTCGAGTCGGCCCAGGAGAGCCCGATGCTGTCGAGGGTCCCCGCGCCGTTGTTTTTCAGGCGGAAGACCAGTGCGCCGCTCCCGCCCGGGGCGATGCGCGTGGAGTCGTCCAGGGAGAGCTCCAGGGTCGGGGAGACCTCGGCGGCCACGGTGACGGTCTTCGCCGTGGAGCGGTGGACGTTGTCCCCGTTGTTGAAGGTGACCTGGAAGGCGATTCCCCGGCTCCCGCCCTCGGTGGCCGTGGCCGTGAACGAGAGGGACGTGGAGTTCCCGGAGTTCAGCAGGTCGAGGTAGCGCTCCCGCGGGGCGAAAGTGATTCCCTGCGCCTCGGGCGCGACGCGCACGCTGCGGACGGCGTTGGGCCTCAGGTTCGCCACGACGAGGGTGACGTCGCTCCCGCCCAGGGAGATGAGGGAGGGCACGCTGGTCGCCAGCACCTCGACCCCGGAGCTGTCCACCTGGAGCAGGATGGGGAAGCGGACGGACTGGCCGGACGCCTGGAACTGGATCTCGGTCGAGTAGGTGCCCGCCGACGCGGGAGCCCGGACGTTGAACGCGAAAGTCGTGCTCTCCCCCGCGCCCAGAGTCCCCACGTTGGGGTAGGACCCGATGAGGGTCTCGAACTGGGGCGCGTAGAAGGTGACCTGGTTGAGGACCGAGGCCGCGGTCCCGGTGTTCTTGATGGTCGCGCGGATGACCCCCGTGTCCCCCGGCATGAAGACCTCCGGCGAGACGCTGTAGCCGGTCACCGTGACGGCCGTCTGGGCCTGGACGACGCTTGCGGCCAGGAGCAGAAGAACCCACGCCAGGGCCGGGCGCGCGCTCATTGGACGTCCCCGCCCACGGCCTTCCCGTCCCGGATGCGGACCACCCGCCCCGCCCTCTCGGCCACGCCGTGGTCATGGGTCACGACGACCACCGTGGTCCCGGCCCGGTGCAGTTCCCCGAAGAGGTCCAGGACCTCCTCCCCGGCCCTGGAGTCGAGGTTTCCCGTGGGCTCGTCGGCGAGGAGGATGGCGGGGTCGGTGGAGAGGGCCCGGGCGATGGCGACCCTCTGGGTCTCGCCCCCCGAGAGCTGGGCGGGCATGTGGCCGGCCCGGTCCCCGAGCCCGACCCGCTCCAGCAGTTCTCGGGCGCGGGTCTCGACGGCCTCTTCATCATACTCGTGGATGCGCATCGGGAGGCGGACGTTCTCGATGGCGCTCAGGGTCGGGTAGAGGTTGAATCTCTGGAATACGAAGCCGATTCTCCGCCCCCGAATCCGGGCCAGGTCGCTCTCGCCATACTGGGCGATGTCCCGGCCCTCCAGGAGAACCCGGCCGCGGGTGGGGATGTCCAGGCAGCCGATGAGGTTCATGGCGGTGGACTTCCCGCTCCCGCTGGGACCCATGATGGAGACCAGTTCGCTGCGGTCCACCCGGAGGCTGAGGCCGCGGAGGGCGGGGACCTCCACCTCCCCCATTCGGTAGACCTTCCAGACCTCCTCCAGTTCGATGACCGGGTCGGTCATGGTTCGTGGGACGAGCCCTTCACGGGCGGGCTTCCGTGGGGCGGCGGGCCCCAGCGGAAAACCTCCCGCTTCTGGTCCTTGAGTTCCGCCATCCACCCCAGGGTGTGGGTCTCGGTGGTCTCCACGACCTCGCCGGTGGCCACGTCCACCAGGGCCGTCAGGGTGGTGTTCTCCCCCTTGAAGAAGACGGGGGCGGCCGTCCTGGAGCCGCCGGAGGTGTTCATGACGATGCCGAACTTTCCCGCCTCGGCCGTGAGGTTGCCCAGCGCGGCCAGTTTCGGCCCCAGGGAGGCCCGCGCCGCCGCGGCGATGGACTCCTGCTGCTGCCCGGTGAGAGATGCCGGAGGGAACGACCGGTGGCCCCAGGCGAAGGAGGCGCGGGCGGCGACGACGGCGGCCGCGACCGCCACGAAGAGGAGGACCACGGCCGCGATTTTCCACCCATTGCCCGGCTTCCGGGGGCCGGGCGGGGGCGCCGGGGGCTCTTGGGACATGAGGCCCGAAGAGGCTGAAAGAGCAGATAGAGCCTCCGCACAAGCAGTTGCAAAGGGCAGCAAAACCCGGGCGGTGAGGGTTCCTAAAGTTTCTTCAGGGTCACCACGTTGCCCATCCCCTGCCGGACCCGGACGACCAGGCCCCTCCCCTCCAGCCGGTCCAGGAGCCGGGAGACCTTGGACTCCGAGAACCGGGTTTTCACGACGAGGTCGCTCTGCCCCAGCGCGCCGCCGTTGTCCGCCAGTTCCTTGAGCAGGTTCCTCTCGTCCTCGTCGAGGAGCGCGAGGGCCATCTCGAGTTTCTTCGGGTCCACCGACGCCGCGGGGGATTTCCGGGGGAGCAGGAGGTAGAGGGCGGACATCCCCCCGACCCACCCGAACGCGGTGAGCAGCAGGACGTCCGCGAGGGTGAAGACAGTCTCGCCCTGGACGGCGACGGCGGACCCCCCTTCGATGATGATCTGAACCGGGGGCGGGGTGACCAGCCGGTCCGCGATGACCGCCACGGAGACGACCGCCAGGGCGGCGGCAAGAATCTTCGGGAGGGTCGCCTGCGGCATTCCCTCTACATCGCGGAAAGTGCTTTTAAGGATTTCAGGGGCGGGCCGGTCAGGCGAGCCCCCACCTCTTCCGCAGGTAGCCCGTGAGCCCCCCGATGAGCAGCATCTCCACCTGCCTCCGGGAGAGGACGTAGGTGGCCTCGAACTCCCGGTTCCGGGTCACGTTGCGGACCCGCACCGGCCGGCCCTTGTCGAGGGAGTCCCGGAGCCCGGTGATTTCGAGGACGTCCCCCCGCTCGACGGCGCCGGTGTCGGCGACGCGGAGGGGCGGGATGCCGAAGTTCACCAGGTTGGACTCGTGGATGCGGGCGTAGGACTTCGCCAGGACTGCCTTGACTCCGAGATACATCGGGGCGATGGCCGCGTGCTCCCGGCTGGAGCCCTGGCCCCAGTTCTCGCCCCCTGCCACGAAGCCGCCGCCCTTTTCCTTCGCGCGCCCCGGAAAGGTCGGGTCCACGTCCCGGAAGGTGTATTCGCTGATTTTCGGGATGTTCGACCGGTAGGGGAGGACCTCGTTCCCCCCCGGCAGAATCTCGTCGGTGGAGACGTTGTCGCCCAGTTTGAGCAGGACCTCGCCTCCGAGCGTGTCGGGGACCGGCTGGACCGGAGGGGGCGGGACGATGTTGGGGCTCCGGTAGATTTCGACCCGCTCCCCGTTCGCGGGGGGCTGGATGAAGCCCTCGGTGTAGGGCTTGTACTTCTCGGGCTCGACCACCGACGGGGCCTTCCCGAGGGTCCGGGGGTCGGTGATGACCCCGTTCAGGGCGGAGGCCGCGGCCACCTCGGGGGTGCAGAGCCAGACGAGGTCGTTGGGCGTCCCGCTCCGCCCGGCGAAGTTGCGGGGGAACGTCCGGAGGCTGTTGCCGCCCGTGGGAGGGGCCGCCCCCATGCCGATGCAGGGGCCGCACGCCACCTCCAGTTCCCGGACCCCGGCCTGGATGAGGTCGAGGATGGCCCCCTGCTCCAGCAGGTTCAGGTAAATCTGCCGGGAACCCGGCGAGAGGACCATGTGGAGTCCGGGGTGGACGTGCTTGCCCTTCAGAATCTTCGCCACCACCATCAGGTCGCGGTAGGAGGAGTTGGCCGAGGAGCCCACGCACACCTGCCGCACCGGGGTCCCCGCCACCTCGCGGACCGGCACCACCTTGTCGGGGCTGCTCGGCTGGGCGATGAGGGGCTCCAGTTTCGAAAGGTCCACGGTGATTTCCTCGTCGTATTTCGCGTCCGGGTCGGGCCCGAGGGGCTTCCAGTCCTTCTCCCGGCCCTGGGCCCGGAGGAAGCGGCGGGTGTGCTCGTCGGAGGGGAAGAGGCCGGAGGTCGCCCCCAGTTCCTGGGTCATGTTGCAGATGGTGGCCCGCTCGTAGACCGGCAGGTGCTCCAGCGCGGGGCCGACGTACTCCATCACTTTGTTCACGCCCCCTTTCACCGTGAGGCGGCGGAGGAGCTCCAGAATCACGTCCTTGGCCGAGACCCAGGGCGGGAACTTCCCGGTCAGGTTCACCTTGACGATTTTCGGCATCTTCACGTAGAAGGGCTCCCCAGCCATGGCCGCGGCCACCTCGGCGCCCCCGGTCCCGATGGCGAGCATCCCCATGGCCCCGGCGGTGCAGGTGTGGCTGTCGGAGCCAAGGAGGGTCTGGCCGGGAACGTCGAACCGCTCCAGGTGGGCGAAGTGGGAGATGCCGTTGCCGGGGCGGGAGAAGACGGCGCCGTATTTGGCGGCCATGGACTGGAGGAAAAGGTGGTCGTCGGGGTTCTCGAACGACGTCTGGAGCATGTTGTGGTCCACGTAGGTGACGGCCAGCGGGACGCGGATGCGCGGGAGGCCGAAGGCATGGAACTGCTGCCACACCATGGTTCCGGTGGCGTCCTGGATGAGGCACTGGTCGATGCGGAGGGCAATCTCCTTCCCGGGGACCATCTCGCCCCCGGCGAGGTGGTCGCGGATGATTTTGCGCGCGAGGGGCTCGCGCCCGGCGGCGGGGGCCACAATCGGCGACCGGAAATTTCCGGATGGACGGGCAGCCATCGGCTTCCGTCCTCCCCGGTCCCTGCTAAAAAAGTTGCCGAATTGGACCCGGGTCTCTCATTTCAGGCCCGGCGCCGTCCCCCGGCCGGTGAGGCGCGCGAGGTAGTCGGCGAGCCCCTTGTAGATGAGGTCCACCCGCTGGGGCAGGGTGGTCTCGGTGCTGAGAGCTAGGGCCTGGGGGTCCACCCGGAGCAGGGCGCGGTCAATTTCGAGGTTCTTGGCGGCGAAGCTGGCGTGGTACATCTGCTGCAGGTCCGGGTCGTGGGTGTCCACCAGCCACACCTTCCCCGAGTCGGGGTGCTGGAACCCCATGAGGCCCATGTCGGGGAGGGAGGCGTCGAGGGGGTCGGTGATGCGGAAGTTCACCACCCACCGGTTCCCCCTCTTGAACTCCCGGATGACGTCGGAGAAGGTGTTCCATCCCCCGGACCACTCCTCGACGGACTGGAAGGGGGACATAATGAGGACGATGGAGCGGGGGGAGATGCGGTTGACCGCCATCATTTGGCCGATGGCCTTCGGAAGGTCCGACCTTCCCCGCGGGTAGTATTTGTTGAGCTTGTAGAGGAGGTCGTAGAAGTGGTTCTTGCCGTGGCTCGGGTCGATGATGTAGCCGGCGTTGTCGGTCAGGAAGGCGACCCCGATGAGGTCCTCGTTGAGGGTGGTCAGGCAGCCGATGAGGGCCGTCGTCTCGACCATGGCGTTCCACTTGCGGTCCACGATGCCCTCCCAGGACTGGGCCGACGCGTCGAGGAGGACCCAGAAGGTCCGGGCGTCCGGGGGCGGGGGCCGGACCAGAATTTTGCCCCCTCCGCGGGCGGTGGACTTCCAGTCGATGAGCCGGGCGTCGTCCCCTGCCTCCATGGTCTTCCGGTCGTAGGGGTCGTGCCCCTTCAGCATCTGGAAGAGGAGTTCCATGGAACCCGAGCGGGCCATGCTGTCGGTGGAGCGGACCCCGAAGAGGTAGTCCTCCACAATGCGCCGGAGGCGGTGCTTGAGATGGTCCTCAATCATCTGGGTGGAGTCGAGGGGCCGGAGTTTGGAGAAGAGGTCCTGGATGCGGCCGCGGAAACCGACCGCGGCCCCGCCCGCCGGCGGGGGAGACGCGGCCGGCGACCCCCCGGTGGCGGGCTTGGGAACGGGCCCCCGGACCGGAGGGGCCACACCCCCCGCGGGCCGGGGGAGGGGCCTCCCGCCCGGCCCCACCGGTCGCAAGGGCGGGGGGGCCTGCCTCGGGG
>CAZANW010000004.1:5033-51525 GCA_964486625.1 uncultured Halobacteria archaeon | reverse complement strand
AGCAAATCGAGGAGTTCGGGGTCGGGAAGTTCGTGGCCCGGTGCAAGGCGTTCGCCCTGAGGAACCAGGCGACGATGACCCGCCAGTTCGAGCGGCTGGGGGTCTGGATGGACTGGGAGCGCCCCTACCGGACCGTGGAGCCCGCCTACATGGAGGCCATCTGGTCCACGCTGAAGGAGGCCCACAAGCGCGGGCTCTTGGAGGAGGGATTGCGCGTGGTCAACTGGTGCCCCCGGTGCGAGACCGCCCTCGCCGAGGCGGAGGTGGAGTACGAGGACATCACCGACCCCTCGGTCTATGTGAAGTTCCCCGTGGTGGACCGGCCCGGGGTCTCCCTCCTGATTTGGACCACGACCCCGTGGACGCTGCCCGGCAACGTGGCGGTGGCGGTCCACCCCGACATGGAGTATGTCGAGGTTCGGCGCGAAAGTCGGACCCTCGTCGTCGCGGCCCCCCTGGCGGACCGAATTCCCGGCCTGATGGCCGAGGGGGCCGAAACCGGGGCCCGGAGACCCGGCCGGGAGTTGGTCGGGCTGCGCTACCGCCACCCCTTGGAGGAAGAGGTCCCCCGGCAGAAGGACCTCCCCCACCGCGTCGTGGCCGCCCCCTTCGTGACCCTGGAGGAGGGGACCGGCTGCGTCCACATCGCCCCCGCCTTCGGGGAGGAGGACTTCCAGGTCGGGCAGCGCGAGGGGCTCCCGGCCTTCGGGCCCGTGGACGAGCGCGGGGCGTTCACCGCCGAGGCCGGGAAATACGCCGGCCAGCCGACCCGCAGGGCCAACCCGGCCATCGTGGAGGACCTGGAGGCGCGGGGGGCCCTCCACCACTCCGCCAAGGTCCACCACCGGTATGGCCACTGCTGGAGGTGCAAGACCCCGATTCTCTTCCGGGCCACCCGCCAGTGGTTCCTGAAGGTCTCCCGCCTCCGGGACTCCATGAAGGGCGAGGCCGCCAAGGCCCGCTGGGTCCCCGACTGGGCGGGCTCCTCCCGCTTCCAGGACTTCCTCTCCGAGGCGCGGGACTGGTGCATCTCCAGGCAAAGATACTGGGGGACTCCGCTCCCCGTCTGGCGGTGCGCCTCCTGCGGAGAAATCCGGGTGGTCGGAACCCGGAAGGAACTCGGAAACATCGCGGACCTCCACCTGCCCGCGGTGGACCGGGTCCGCCTGACGTGCGCCTGCGGCGGCGCGATGCGCCGCGTCCCCGACATCTTCGACGTCTGGTTCGACTCGGCCGTAGCGTCGTGGGCGGTCCAAGGGTGGCCCGCGAAGGGCGGGAGACCGAAGCCGTCGGATTTCATCACCGAGGGGCACGACCAGACCCGGGGCTGGTTCTTCTCGCAACTCGGAGCCTCGGTGTCGGCCTTCGGCCGCGCCCCCTACCGGACGGTCCTCATGCACGGATTCACCCTCGACGAGGCGGGCCGCAAGATGTCGAAGAGCCTCGGGAACGTGGTTGAGCCCGGGGAGGTGGCCGACAAGTTCGGCGCCGACGCGCTGCGGTGGGCCGTGCTGTCCGCCAGCGCCCCCTGGGAGGACCTCCGCTTCTCTAAGGCCCAGGCCGAGGCGGCCTTCCGGAGTTTGAACATCCTCTACAACGCGGTCCGCTTCCTCCAAGGAGCCGGAGTCAGGGTCCTCGCAAAGGTTCCCAAGGGGCTGCGGGTCGAGGACCGCTGGCTTCTCTCCCGCCTCCAGGCCACGACCGCGGAGGTCACGACCGGCCTGGAGTCGTTCCACCTCCACAAGGCGGCCCGCGCCCTCCAGGGGTTCTGGGAGGAGGACCTGTCGCGGTGGTTCATCCCGCTGGTCCGGAAGCGGCTCGGCGACGGCGACCCGGCGGCCGCGTGGGCGCTCGCCGCAGCCCTCGACGCCACCGTGCGCCTCCTCGCCCCATTCGTGCCTTTCCTGGCGGAGAGGCTCCACGGCGCTCTGCCGGGCCGCAGGGTCCCGTCGGTCCACCTCGCCCCGTGGCCGAAGACCGAGAGGCGGAACGTCCGGCTGGAGGAGGCGATGACGGTCACCCGGCGGGCCGTGGAGGCGGCGTGGCGGGGGCGGCAGAAACTGGGACGGAGTCTGCGGTGGCCTGTTCCAAGAATTACTGTGGTGCCCGAAAATCAAGAAGTCAAAAATGCCATTAAATCCCTGGATGAAATCGTCAAGGAGCAGACCAACGCAAAAGAGGTCGCGGTTCTCTCTCCGGGTGACGACTATCCAAACTCTGACATCGCCCTCACCCTCTCGCTCGAAATGGCTGGGCCGGTTTTCAAAGAAGATACAAAAAAAGTAATCGAAGCGTTGCGTTCCAAGGCACCCTACTACCCTGGAAAGGCGGAGGACGTTTTCAGTTCAAAGCAGATTGGGGCTGAAATCATTCTAGATATCGGTGACAAGCAGGTTACTTTGCCAGCGACCATGTTCAGAGTACGACGTGATATACTCCCAGACTACATAAAAATGGAGAAATTCGACGGCGGGACGGTATATGTGGATGGTATGCTCACCCCTGAATTGAAGGCGGAGGGGTGGGCCCGGGAAGTGGTACGTCGAGTCCAAGAGAGCCGCAAGGCGCTCGGCCTCACCCCGGCGGCCCGGGTCGCGGTCTCCCTCGCCATCTCCGACCCCCGGGTGGCGGAGGCGCTCTCTCGGCCCCCCTGGGCGGAGCGCATCGCATCCGGCGTCCGCGCCTCGCACCTCACCTTCGGCCGGGCGGCCGGCCGGACCCGGGAGTGGGACCTGGAGGAGTGGAAACTGGTCGTGGGCATCCGGAAATGAATTGGGAGGAGTGGGAGCCGCTCTACAGGCAAATCCTCGCCGACTTCGGCTTCGACCGGGCGAAGGACGAAGAGGCGGCGCGCAAACTCGGCGGCCTCCTGAGCGGGAGGGTCCCTCCCGACCTCCGCCTCCTCCTCGCCGGGAAGCGGGTCGCGGTCTGCGGCAAGGGGCCCAACCTCGAAGCGGATTTGGCGACCCTCCGGCCCGGCGAGGTGGTGGTCTCGGCCAACGGGGCGACGACCCGTCTCCTGGCCCGGGGGGTCCTCCCCGCGGTCGTCGTCACCGACTTGGACGGGCGGCTGGAGGACCTCCTGGAGGCGAACCGCCGCGGAGCCGCCATGGTGGTCCACGCCCACGGCGACAACCTCGATAAACTGGCGGCGGTGGCCCGCATGGAGCGCGTCCTCGGGACCACCCAGGCGGAGCCCTTCGGCTCCCTCCGGAACTTCGGGGGCTTCACCGACGGCGACCGGTGCGTATTCCTCGCCCGGGCCCACGGGGCGGCCTCGGTCCGGCTCCTCGGGTTCGACTTCGACGACCCGTCGGTGGGGCCGGTGAAGCGGAAGAAACTGCGCTGGGCCCGCAAGCTTTTGAAGGGGATCGGAGCCCTCTAAGGGCATGCCCCTGCCTCCCGAGTTCTGGGTCCTCCTCGTGGCGGCCAGCCCCTTCGCGGAACTGAGGGGCGCCATCCCCCTCGCCCTCTTCTACGGCATGGACCCCGGGAAGGCCGCCCTCCTCTCCATCACCGGCAACCTCCTCCCGGTCCTCCCCATCCTTCTGCTGCTGGGGCGCGGAGTCGAATTTTTCCACCGCTGGCCCTTCTTCGCCCGCATCATCGACGCCGTCTTCGCCCGGACCCGCCGGAAGGGGAGTCGCGTCGAGGCGCTCGGGCCGGTGGGCCTCGCCATCTTCGTCGCCATCCCCTTCCCCCTGACGGGGGCGTGGACCGGCTCCCTCCTCGCCTTCCTCCTCGGCATGCCCCTCCGCCGGGCGCTCCCGGCCATCGCCGCGGGGGTCCTCGGGGCCGCCGCCATCGTCATGGCGGTCGTTTACGGCGGCAACGCCCTGCTGAGGCCCCTCACCGGACTGTAATCGTCCGTCGCGAGGACCCGAGGAACCCTTTTATTTTTCCGGCCGCCGCAGGCGGGTTATGCGCCTCCTCGTGGACCGGCGGGAGGGGCCCTTCCTCCTTGAGATGGCCCGGCGCGTGGCGGCGGACCTCAACCGGGAAATCGAGGAGCGCAAACTGCGCGGGGTCGGCCCCTTCGAGGTCGCCCAGGCGGAACTGGAACTGGGGGACCTCCTCCTGGTCAAGGACGAGGGGGGCGGCGTGGCCATCGAGCGGAAGACGGTCGCAGACTTCGTCCGCTCCGTCCGCGACAACCGCCTCTGGGAGCAGTTGCTCCGTTTCGCTCGGGCCGAGAAGGTCCTCGGCGCCCCGCTGGCCCGCTCCCTCCTGGTCGTCCACGGCTCCTTCGCTGAATATCTCGACACCCTCTCCCTCCTCGGGGAGGACGGCGACTACCGGAGGTTCTGGTCCTCCATCCTCGGGGCGTTCCAGGAGGCCCTCTGGGTCTACGGGGTCCCGCCCCTGGTGGCGGAGAGCGACGAGGCCCTGGAGGCGCTCCTCCGGAACCTCCTGAAGCGGGAGGCGGAGGGGGCCAACGACTCCAGCCCCGAGGCCCGGTGGTTCCGGGACTGGCGGAAGCGGAAGTGGGAGGCGCCGACGAAGGACGACCGGCGGCTCCTCCTCTCGGCAATCCCGCTCATCGGCGAGGAGGTGGCGGGGGCCCTCCTGGACCACTTCGGCTCCCTCGAAGCGGTGGCCCGGGCCGACGTGAAGGCCCTCCTGAAGGTCCCGGGAATCGGGCCCGAGCGGGCGCGGCGGATTCACCAGATTTTTCACTGAGGGGCCCGCGCGCCCGGTTTCCACTATTTCGTCGCCGTCGAAACATTTATATATCCCCTCCGAATTAAGACGTTTCGATGGCGTCTAAAAGGCGCGAACAGGAGGTGAGCATTCCCATGGCAGAGCAGGAGACGAACTTCATGGAGCGGATCAGCGAGGCAATCGAAGAGGCCCGCGAGAACGCCCGGAAGTCCTACGAGGAGGCCACCGAGAACGTCCGCAAGGCGGTCGAGGAGGCCACCGCGAACGCCCGCAAGGCGGTCAACGACGTCCTGGACCGGGTCACCGGCAAGGAGTCGGCCGTCGAGCTGAACCTCGACGATGTGGGCGTGGACCTCGGCGAGGACCGCAAGGTCACCGCCACCGGGACCATCCGGTTCAGCGTCAAGACCCTGAACTGAGGGACCTGACACTCCTTCCGCGGCCTCCGGGCCGCGGAGTGGACCCCCCAACCCCCCAAGCCCCGGGCCGGAAGTGTTCCTTCCGGTCCGGGGCCTTCTTCTTTTTACCTCCCCCCCGTGTCACCGATGGGCGTTGACCTTGGAGACCTCTTCCCGAAGCACCCGCTGACCCTCGACGGTCTCCGGGGCCGGACGGTGGCCGTGGATGCCCACAACGTCCTCTACCAGTTCCTCAGCGTCATCCGCCAGCCCGACGGGACCCCCCTCCGCGACTCCCGGGGGCGGGTCACCTCCCACCTCTCGGGGTTCATCTACCGGACCACGAACCTCCTCGAGGCGGGAATCCGGCCGGCCTTCGTCTTTGACGGGAAGCCCCCGCCCTTGAAGGCGGCGACCCTGGAAGCCCGGGCCGCCCTCCGCGAGGAGGCCGAGGTCAGGTGGAAAGCGGCGGCTGAAGCGGGCGACGAGGAGGAGGCCTTCCGGTGGGCCCAGGCGAGCAGCCGCATCACCCGCGACATGGTCGCCGAGTCGAAGGGTCTCCTGGAGGCGATGGGGCTCCCCGCGGTCCAGGCCCCCTCGGAGGGGGAGGCGCAGGCCGCCCACATGGCCCGGAAGGGGGACGCCTGGGCCGCCGCCTCCCAGGACTTCGACTCCCTGCTCTTCGGGGCGCCCCGGCTGGTCCGGAACATGGCGGTCACCGGCAAGAGGAAGCTTCCGCGCCGCAACGTCTACGTCAACGTCGAGCCCGAGGAGGTGGTGCTCGACGAGGGGCTCGCGGCCCACGGAATCACCCGGGAGCAACTCATCGCGCTGGGCGTCCTCGTCGGGACCGACTTCCACCCGGGAATCAAGGGCATCGGGCCGAAGAAGGCGCTGAAACTGGTGAATGAGCACGGGACCCTCGAAAAGTGCCTCGCCGCCCTCGGCCAGAAAATCGAAAACGGGCGGCTCATCGAGGAGTTCTTCCAGAAGCCTGACGTGACCGACGACTACGATCTGAAGCAACGGGCCCCGAAACCGGAGGTGATTCTCCGGATTCTCTGCGACGAGCACGATTTTTCGAGGGAGCGCGTGGAGAAGGCGGTCGAGCGGCTGAAGGAGGCCGCGGGGGCGAAGGCGCAGAAGACTATTTTTCAATTCGGATGAGTGGCGAGCCCTGGACTCCCGCCGACGAGGCGCGTCAGAGGGAGGCCGTTCGGAGGCGGGCCCTGGAGCGGAGGTGGGAGGACCTGCAGAAAATCACATGGGAGGATGTGATGAGCCTGCGGGAGAAGTTGATGTATGGTCTCCTGCTCGCGACCTGCTGCGCGTTCGCGGTGACGGTGGTGATGCTGGTCGCGGTGGTGCGGTGACCATCGCCGCCTCGATGGAACTGAAGTCCTACGTGGGCAAATCTCTGAGAGCGCGGGCCGAAAGTGAACCGCCTACTTCCCATGCGGCATCACCAGCCGCTTGAGGTCCAGCATCTTCTGAATCTTCTCCTTGGAAACACCTTCCTGCCTCAGCGCCCCCCTCACGCTGAGGTCTTCGTCCACGACCCTCCTTGCCACCTTCGCCGCCCGGTCATACCCCAAATCGTGCGCCAGCGCCGTGACCAGCGCCATGCTCGACTCCGCCTGCTGCAAACACCTCTCCGGGTGGGCCTTGATGCCATTCACGCACTTCTCGGCCAGCGTGCGGCTCGCGCCCGCGAGGATTTGAATCGACTCAAGCAGGTCGTATCCAATCAGCGGCATCATCATGTTGAGTTCGAGGAACCCCCCCATGCCGCCCAGCGTGATGGCGGCGTCGTTGCCGACCACCTGCGCGCACGCCATGGTCACCGCCTCCGGCACCACCGGGTTCACCTTCCCCGGCATGATGGAAGAGCCGGGCTGAACCGCCGGGAGGTCGATTTCCCCGAGCCCCGCCCTCGGGCCCGACGACATCAGCCGCAGGTCGTTCGCAATCTTCGTGAGGCTCACCGCCACGGTCTTCAGCGCCCCGCTCGCCTCCACCGTGGCGTCTTTGGAGCCCATCGCCTCGAACCGGTTCTCGGCGCGCCGCAGGTCCTCGACACCTGTCATCTTTCCCAGTTCGGCGATGACCCTCTCCGCGAACTCCGGGTGGGCCCCGACACCGGTCCCGACCGCGGTGCCTCCGAGGGCCAACTCCTGCAGGTGGTTCCGGGCCGACTCGACCCTCCGGATGCGGTGGTCCACCTGCGCGGCGTAGGCGGAGAACTCCTGGCCGAGCGTCACCGGGAGCGCGTCCTGCAAGTGGGTCCGGCCCGCCTTCACCACCTCCTTGAACTGGCGCGCCTTCTCGTCGAGCCGCTTCTTCAGCAGGCGGAGGGCGGGGAGGAGGTCCTTCTCAATCTCTTCAAGGGCCGAGAGGTGAATCGCGGTCGGAATCACGTCGTTGGACGACTGCCCGAGGTTGACGTGGTCGTTCGGGTGGACCGGGGACTTCCCGCCGCGCTTGCCGGTGAGCGCTTCGTTGGCCCGGCCCGCAATCACCTCGTTGGCGTTCATGTTCGTGGATGTGCCGGAGCCGGTCTGGAATACGTCCACGACGAACTGGGAGTCGTGCTTGCCGGCGGCCACCTCCTTCGCGGCCGCCTCGATGACCTTGCCCAGTTTCGGGTCGAGCAGGCCGAGGCCGGTGTTCACCCGCGCCGCGGCCACCTTGATTTCGCCGAGGGCGCGGAGGAAGGGGCGCTGGAGCCTGCGGCCGGAGATGGGGAAGTTCTCGTGGGCCCTCTGGGTCTGGGCGCCGTAGTAGGCGTCGGCCGGAACGCGGACCTCGCCGAGGGCGTCCTTCTCGGTGCGGTAGGCGGGCATCGCTCCGGGACCACCCCCGGGACGAAAAGTTTGCGGTAATTCAGCGCCCCTTCCACGCTGGCTTTCGCTTCTCCAGGAACGCCCTCATCCCCTCCTTCTGGTCCTCCGACGCGAAGACCGTCGCGAAGAGCGCCGCCTCCAGTTTGTAGTTCCCCCGGTCGGCACCGTTCAGCGCCTCCTTGGCGAGCCGGATGGCGACGGGGGGCTTCTCGGCGAGTTTCATCGCCAGGGCGGCGACCTCCTCCTCCAGTTTCTCCGGGGGCACGACCCGGTTCACAATCCCGCGCCGGTGGGCCTCCCGGGCGTCGAAGTTCTCCCCGAGCAGCACGGTCTCGGCGGCGCAGCCGGGGAGCCCGGCGTAAAACAACCGTTGCGTCCCGCCCCCGCCCGGGAAAATGCCGACGTTGACCTCCGGCGCCCCGAAGAGCGCCCCCTCGGCGGCGATGCGGATGTCGCACGCCAGCGCCAGTTCGAACCCGCCCCCGAGGGCGTAGCCGTGGATGGCCGCAATCGTGGGCCACGGGAAGGTGGCAATCTCGTTGTAGAGCGCCTGGCCGTAGTTGTTCACGTAGTTCGAGGCCTCCAGCGGATTCATCGGCATCAGGTCGCGCAGGTCGGCCCCCGCGACGAACCCCTTGCCGGCGCCGGCGAAGACCAGGACCCGGACCTCCGGGTCGGCGCGGAGTTGGGCGAGGGCGGCCTTCAGTTCCTTGCGGGTCTCGAGGTTCAGGGCGTTGCGGACCTCGGGGCGGTTGATAGTGATGCGCGCGACGGGGCCATCCCGCCGGAGGAGGATGTTCTTGAAATCGGCCATAGGGCAGATTCGAAAGAGTCGCCGACCTCTTTACCTTTCCTGCAACCAAAAGTTTATCTGCGGCTCCCGAAGTGCCGGTGATGGCCGCCGAGTCGAAACCCGCCTCCGACGCCTTCGAAGTGGTGGGCCATCCCTACCCGGACTACGTGCAGGTCAAGGTCTCCCTCCAGACCTCCGACCTCTCCACCAAGGTCCGGGTCGATGTCTCCCGGCGGGACGGCTACGCTTTGGTCCTGGAGGGGGAGTTCTTCCCCTACACCTACCAGAAGGACATGCTCCGTTCCTTCGTCCCCGCCGCCAAGGTGGGCGAGCCCGAGACCCGCGTCCTGAGCACGGGGGCGCTCTACTTCACCAGCGCGGTCAAGCGGAGGGAGATTCCCGCGCCGAAGGGCGGCTTCGGGAAGAAGGCGCCCCTCGTCCTCGAAGACAAGTTCAAGCCCCTCGACGAGAAGGGGCTCTGCCTCCACGTGGTCGGTCCGGCCGTCTCGTCGCGGCTGAACCGGGGCGCCCTGATGAAGACCCCCGCCCACCAGCACCTCATCGTCTACGACAACAACGAGGTCCACGCGGTCCTCTACCGGACCATGACCCGCAAGGAGGACGAGATGCTCCGGAGCGCTGCCGAGGACCTCCCCGCCACGGCTCTGGAGGACGAGTTGCGGCCCCCGGTCGAGGCGGTCCACACCGATTTCATCTCCTCGGAACTCGTTGGCTACACCCTCGGCAAGCTCCGCCCCTACACGATTGCCGCCGTCAAGGAGGACTACCTCGACGGCCCCGTGACCCTCCCCCGCATCAAGCCCCTTCCCGCCGACAAGGTGCCCGGGGACGCCCTGCGGCGGGAGGAGAGGAAGAAGAAGGAACTGGTGGAAGAGAGTTTGCTGACGAGGTAGGGAGGCCGTCGGATGGTCGCGGAGCCCGCCATCTGGGCGGGCATCGGGTTCCTGGCCGCGGGGACCTACGCCGGAATCTACCGGAGCGTCAAGGTGCCGGGGCTGTGGAGGCTGTTCCTGAAGACCTACGTCCCCCCGGAGCGGCAGGGGGAAGGGCGGCTGCGGATCGCCTTCGTTTGCTACAACCTCGCCCTCTTCCTCTGGCTCTTCCGCATCTGGGCCTATGTCGCCGAGCGGGGCTTCTCCGCGGTCCCAGACAAGGACCTCGTCCAGCTCACGGACTGGGTCCTGGGCGCGGTCTACGTCGTCGCCATCATCGGGGCAGTCATTTTCATCCCCTACGTGCGGAAGCGCGTCGAGGCCCTGGAGAAGGAGGAAGAGCCGAAGTAATCCCTGTGCCCGCGCTACTTCTCGCCCGTCTTCACGTCGAACTTCATCTTCCCCATCGAGGTCAGGATGGTGACGTCCTGGCCGGTGGAGATTTTCCCCTGCAGTTCGGTGGGAATCTTGAGTTCGAAGTTCGCGTAGGTGGAGAGGTCCATCAGCTGGGCCGTGTCGCCGACGATGTTGAGAATCTGGACCCCCTTCCGCTCCACCACCGGGATGTAGATTTTCGCGTCCACGGGCTGGACCACCGAGCGCTTCACGCCGTCGAAGAGGCCGATGGCCTCGACGCGCAACTTCGCGGCGCCGTGCTTCCCGGGCTTGGAGTGGGCGGTGCTCACCACGACGCAGGGCTCCTCGTCAATCAGCAGGTACTTGCCCTCCTTGATGTCCTTCATCTCGGCCTGGATTTTCATCTCCGAGGCCCCATCGGGGGAGGAGGTTAAAAGCGTTCTGCCGGCCCGGAGGGGAGAGAAAAATTTAGATGGGGGTCCGCCGTCTCGCACCCATGGCGCGCAAGAGCGATTTTCTCCACCACCCGACCGCCCCCCTCCCGGTCGGCCCCAAATCGGTCTCGGAACTGGTCCGGCAGATGGCCCGGACCGGCTTCCAGGGCCGGACCCTGGGTCAGGCCGTGGACGTCTGGGAGGAGATGGCCCGGAGGCCCGGCATCACGATTTTCCTCGGCCTCACGGGGGCCATGGTCCCCGCGGGCATGCGCCGGGTCGTCTCCTTCCTCATCGAGCGCAAACTGGTGGACTGCGTCGTCTCCACCGGGGCCAACGTCTTCCACGACGCCTACGAGGCCCTGGGGCGGCACCACTACCAGGGGACCGACATGGTGGACGACGCTCTCCTCCGGCGCTTCCGCCTCGACCGGATGTATGACGTCTACGCCTCCGAGGACGAGTTCCGCGTCATCGACCGGAAGGTGGCGGAGTTCGCCCGCTCCATCGCGCCGTGCCGCATCTCTTCCCGGGAGTTCATGCAGCGGTGGGGGCGGGTGCTGGCGCGGGAAGGCGGCGCCCGGGACTCCATCGTGGTCTCCGCCTGGCGGAACCGCGTCCCCATCTTCGTCCCCGCCCTCTGCGACAGCGGCTACGGCATCGCGCTCTACCTCGCCCGCCGGGAGGGGGTGGACATCGACATCGACCAGTTGAAGGACGTGGAGGAGGTGGTCGAACTGGTCCGGGCCAGCAAAGAGACCGGGGGCATCTACGTGGGCGGGGGCGTGCCCCGGAACTTCATCCAGCAGACCGCGGTCATCGAGGACATCTTCTCGGAGCACGTCCCCCACAAGTTCGGGGTCCAGTTCACGATTGACCCGCCGCAGTACGGGGGGCTCTCGGGCTCGACATTCTCCGAGGCGGTCTCCTGGGGCAAATACCACCCCCGCCGCGCGAAGATGGTCCAGGTCTTCGTGGACGCCACGATTGCGCTCCCCCTGGCGGCCCACGCGCTGCAGGAGAGGACCCGGGGGCTCCGCCGGCGGCGGGTCAGGCCGCCCTGGCCTTTGGACTGACCCCGGCCGCTTTCGCCAGCGCCTCCGGCGGGATGGTCCGGTATTCGACGAGGGGGTCGAAGAGGTCCAGCAGGATGCGGTCGGGGGAGGCGATGCCCCGGAGGGGGCGGGTCCGGAGGTGGAGTTCGGCGAAGAGGTGGGCCACGGCCGCTTTCCGGGCATCCCCTCCCGCCAGGTCCTCGGCGGCCTCCCGGAGGAGGAGCGCCCCCTGCAGGACGTCGCCCATGGCGTTCACCAGGGTCCGGGCCCGGAGTTGGACCATCTCCGGGTCCATGCGGGGGAGGTGGGAGAGGGTCTCCTGCAGCTCCCGGAGCCCCCGCGCCACGGGCTCCCGGACGGCCGCCAACTGGGGGTCGGCGGCGGCCCGGAGGCAGGAGTCCACGTGGGCCAGGAGCGCCTCATGGGCCCCATGCTTGGCCATCGCCCGCAGGACGTCGAGGCAGAGGACGTTCTCGGTCCCCTCCCAGACGGTGTGGCACTGGGCGTCCCGCAACTGGCGGGCAGCGGGCCAGTCCTCGATGTAGCCGTTGCCCGCCAGGATCTCGAGGCCCTGGGTGGCCATCTCCAGGGCCGCGCGGCTGCACCTGATTTTGGCCAGGGGCGCCAGGATGCGGAGGAGGGCCTCGTCCCCCTCCGCGCCCGTCGGGGCGGGGACCCCCGGGGCGTAGGACGCGGCCGAGGCCCGGGCCGCCTCGAAGAGGAGCGCGGCCGAGGCCTCGCTCTCGACCAGCATCTTCGCCAGCATCTCCCGGCACAGCGGCCAGTCCCGGATGGTCCGGCCGAAGGCGCGGCGGTGGGAGGCGTAAATCATCGCCTCGAGGAAGACCCGCCGCAGGATGCCCGCCCCCATGGTCGCGACGCCGAGGCGGGAGAAGTTCACCATCTCCATCATGCGCTGGAGGCCCCGGCCGTCGAGCCCCTTCCCGCCGTCGAGCAGGCGGGCCTCCGCGTCCACGAAATCCACCTCGGCCGTGGGGACCGCCCTCGTCCCCAGTTTGTCCTTGATGCGCTGGATGCGGATTCCGTTGGGGGAGCCGTCCGAGCGCGTCTTGGGGACCACGAAGAGGGCCAGACCCTTCACCCCCTCCGGCGCCCCCTCGGGCCGGGCCAGGGTGGCGATGGCGCCGGCGTCCACGTTGGAGCAGAACCACTTGGAGCCGTTGAGGAGCCACTGGTCGCCGCTGCGGCGGGCGACCGTCTTCACGGTGCGCCCCAGGTCGGAGCCCCCGTCCACCTCGGTCATGAACATGGCGCCGTCGAGGGCGCCGTCGAATTTGGGTGCGGTGAGGCCCGGCAGGAACTTCTCCTTCGTTTCCGGGCTCCCGTAGCGCTCCACCAGCATCGCCACCCCCGCGGTCATCCCGACGGAACAGAGCATCCCGGTCTCGGCCTGGCTCAGGAGGTAGTTCAGCGCCGCGCTCACCACGGCGACCGACTCGCTTTTCCGGGAACGGGCCTCGGGCCACCAGGGCAGCGTGACGGCCCCGAGGTCCCACAGGTCCCGCTTGGTTTCGAGGGCCCCGGGGTGGTGGACCACGCGGCCGACCTCCTTGCCCCACCGGTCGTAGCGCACGAGTTGGGGCGGGTTCTTGTCCGTGACCTCGGCCCGCGCGGCCACCCGGCCGCCGATCACCTCCCCCGCCCTCGCCAACTTCTCCTCCGCCCAGGGCCGGTCCCCGGGGGGGAGGAGGCGCTCCATGAGCCGCCGGAGGTTCGGGTCGGTCGCATACCAGTCGAGGCCGGCGGCGCGGTCGAACTTCCGGTAGTCAATCATGGGGGGGGATGGTCGGGAGGCCTCAAAAACCCGCTACCTGGGCCCGTGGGCCCGCATCGCCATCCGGCCCGCCGCAACGGCGGCACCAAATCCGTTCCCGATGTTGACGACGGTGAGCCCCGGGGAGCAGGACTGCAGCATGGTCAGGAGGGCCCCGAGCCCCTCGCCCCCGGCCCCGTAGCCGCTGCGGGTCGGGACGCCGATGACCGGGACATCCACCAAGCCCGAGACCACCGAGGGGAGGATGCCCTCCATCCCCGCCACCACAATCAGGGCGTCCACCTCCCGGGCCATCTCATCCAGGGGACCGTAGAGGCGGTGGATGCCCGCCACCCCCACGTCGTAGGCGCGGCGCACCCCGACCCCCATCGCCTCCAGGGTCAGGGCAGCCTCCTCGGCCACCGGGATGTCGGAGGTCCCCGCCGTCAGGACGCCGACGAGCCCCCGGGGCGCGACCCGGGCCCCTTTCCGGCGGGCGAGGAGGACCCGGGCCCCGGTGTGGTAGGTGATGTCAAATCCCCGCAGGGCCTTCCGGGCCTCCCGGGCCGCCTCGGGCGCCACGTGGGTCGCCAGGGCCACCCCGTTGTGGCGCGCCATCTCCCGCAGGAGGCGGGCCACGTCCCCGGGCCTTTTGCCCCGCCCGAAGACCGCTTCGGGGGCCCCGGTCCGGTGGTTGCGGAGGAGGTCGAGCCGGGCCCGGTCGGAGACCTGCCGGACCGCGAGGCGGGCCAGGGCCTTGCGGGCCTTCTCGGGCTCCAGGAGCCCCCGACGGAGGTCGTGGAGGAGTTGTTCCAGGGAGTCGCTCTTCCGGCGCGCGGCCATCGTCCTCCCTGTCGCCGGTGCTTATGAATCCTCAGCGGCGTCCCGCCTCAGGCGCCGGCCCGATATTCCTGGACCGAGAGGACCTGGAGGTCCGCGCTCCTCATCCGCTCCAGGGCCTCCACGCTCGCCCGGAC
The DNA here is from genome assembly GCA_964486625.1 of uncultured Halobacteria archaeon. Classification (GTDB taxonomy): domain Archaea; phylum Halobacteriota; class Syntropharchaeia; order JACQPP01; family JACQPP01; genus JAWCQZ01. The sequence continues at coordinate 37,279 of CAZANW010000004.1, read as the reverse complement.
CCCGGTCAGGGTCGTGATGTAGGGGATGGAGAGTTCGACGCAGTGGCGCCTCAGGAGGAACCCGTCCCGCTTCGCCTGCCGCCCCCGGGAGAGGGTGTGGATGACGAGGTGGATGCCCCGGTTCTTCAGGAGGTCGAGGGCGTTGGGCCGCCCCTCGGAGATTTTCAGGACCTTGTGGACGTCGAGCCCCTCCCGCTCCAGGGCGCGGGCGGTCCCTTCGGTGGCGTAGAGGTGGAAGCCGAGGGCCCGGAGGCGGCGGGCCAGAGGAGCCGTCGCCTTCTGGTCCTCCCGCCGGACCGTGACGAGGAGGTTGCCCCTCTGGGGGAGTTCGTTCCCCGCCTCCAGCTCGGCCTTGTAGAAGGCGGTCCCGAAGTCGCGGTCGATGCCCATGACCTCGCCCGTGGACTTCATCTCGGGGCCGAGGACCGGCTCGACCCCGGGGAGTTTCACGAAGGGAAAGACCACCTCCTTCACCGCGACGTGGTTCACCGGCGGGGGGCTCGGGGGCAGGTTCTGCTTGCGGAGGGGGACTCCGAGGGTGGCCCGGGCCGCCACCTTGGCGAGGGGGACGCCCGTCGCCTTGGAGATGAAGGGGACGGTCCGGGAGGCCCGGGGGTTCACCTCGAGGATGTAAACCTTGGAGTCCACGACCGCGGCCTGGAGGTTCATGAGGCCCTGGATTTTCAGGGCGCGGGCCAGTTTCCTCGTGATTTCCAGAATCTCCTCCTGGACCGGGGGCGGCAGGGTCTGGGGCGGAACGACGCACGCGGAGTCCCCGGAGTGGATGCCTGCCTCCTCGATGTGCTCCATGATGCCCCCGATGAAGACCTCCTTGCCATCGGCTGCGGCGTCCACGTCAATCTCCGTGGCGCCCAGGAGGAAGCGGTCGATGAGGATGGGGTGCTCCTCGGAGACCCGGACCGCCTCCTCCATGTAGGTCGCCAGCTCCTCATCGTCGTAGACGGTCTCCATGGCCCGCCCGCCGAGGACGTAGGAGGGGCGGACCAGGACCGGGTAGCCGATTCTGCGCGCGACGGCCCGGGCCTGGGCGAAGGAGCGGGCCACCCCGGCCTCGGCCTGGTGGATTCCCAGCCGCTTCGCCAGGGCCCGGAACTTCCCCCGGTCGGAGGCCGCGTCAATCATCGCGGGCGGGGTCCCGAGAATCTTGACCCCCGCCCTCCGCAGGGGCTCCACGAGGTTGATGGAGGTCTGGCCCCCGAACTGGACCATGACCCCCTCGGGGCGCTCCCGCTCGACGACGTTCATCACGTCCTCGAAGGTGATGGGCTCGAAGTAGAGGCGGTCGCTGGTGTCGAAGTCGGTGCTCACGGTCTCGGGGTTGTTGTTGAGGATGACCGCCTCGACCCCCATCTCCCGCAATGCCGCGACGGCGTGGACCGTGGAGTAGTCGAACTCGATGCCCTGGCCGATGCGGATGGGGCCCGAGCCGAGAATCACCACTCTGCGGCCCTTGCCCTTGGGCCCGGCGGCATCGCTGGCCCCGCGGTAGGTGGAGTAGTAGTAGGGGGTGTGCGCCTCGAACTCGGCGGCGCAGGTGTCCACCATCTTGAACCCCGGGAGGATGGACCACCTCTTGCGCAAACTCCGGACCCGGGTCTCGGCGGTGTTCCAGAGGGCCGCGACGTGGGCGTCGGAGAACCCCGCCCCCTTGGCCCGCCGCAGCGCCTCCCGGGCCCGGGCCGACGGGGGGCGGGCCCGCTGCAACTCCCGCTCCAGCGCCACCAGGTTCCCGATTTTGTCGATGAACCAGGGGTCGATGGCGCTCAGTTTCGAGATTTCCTCCACCCCCATCCCCGCCGCGAGGGCGTCCCGGACCGCGAAGAGGCGCTGGTCGGAGGGGCGCCGGAGGAGGGCCCGGAGCCGGGAGAGCTCCTTCATCGGCTTGTGGCGGCCGTCGAGGCCGAGGCCGCGCCGGCCGATGTCGAGGCTCCGGACCGCCTTCTGGAGCGCCTCCTCGAAGGAGCGGCCGATGGCCATGACCTCGCCGGTGGACTTCATCTGGGTCCCCAGGGTCCGGTCGGCGGTCCGGAACTTGTCGAAGGGCCACCGGGGGACCTTCACGACCACGTAGTCGAGAGCGGGCTCGAAGCAGGCGGGCGTGGTCCCGGTGACCCGGTTCGGAATCCCGTCGAGGGTCATCCCGAGGGCGATTTTCGCCGCCACCCGGGCGATGGGGTAGCCGGTGGCCTTGGAGGCAAGGGCCGAGGAGCGGCTCACGCGCGGGTTGACCTCGATGACGCGATACTCGAAGGAGTCGGGCCGGACCGCGAACTGGATGTTGCAGCCGCCGGCAATCTTCAGTCCCCGGATGACCCGGAGGGCCGCGCTCCGGAGGACCTGGTGCTCCCGGTCGGTGAGGGTCTGCGCGGGAGCGACAACGATGGAGTCGCCGGTGTGGACCCCCATCGGGTCGAAATTCTCCATGTTGCAGATGGTGATGCAGTTGTCCGCGGAGTCCCGCATGACCTCATACTCGATTTCCTTCCACCCCAGGACGCACTGGTCGAGGTTGATTTCGCGGTTGAGCGAGAGGGTGATGCCGCGGGCCGCGAGGGGCTTCAACTCCTCCCGGTTGTAGGCGACGCCGGTCCCGGTCCCGCCGAGGCAGAAGCCGGGCCGGACCATGACGGGGTAGCCGATGGAATCCGCCCCTTTGAGGGCCTCCTCCACCGTGGTCGCCCGGGCGGTGGCGGGAATGGGCTCGCCGAGGTCCTTCATGAACTTGAAAAAGAGGTCCCGGTCCTCCGCCTTCTCGATGGAGTCCACCGGGGTCCCGATGACCCGGCACCCGGTCTCCTCCAAAACCCCCATCTTCCGCAGGTGGACCGCGAGGTTGAGCCCCGTCTGCCCCCCCATCGTGGGGAGGAGGCCGTCGGGTCTCTCGCGCCGCACGATGCGGGCCACGACCTCCGGGGTCAGGGGCTCGATGTAGATGCGGTCGGCGATGTCCTCGTCGGTCATGATGGTGGCCGGATTCGAGTTCACCAGCGCCACCTTGACCCCCTCCTCCCGGAGGGAGCGGCACGCCTGGGAGCCGGAATAGTCGAACTCCGCAGCCTGGCCGATGACGATGGGGCCCGAGCCTATCACGAGGACCTTTTTCAGCGATTCGTCCTTCATGGCCCGTTTCAAAGTGTGCCACTCGCCTTCCGCGGATAAGATTTTGGGCGGCGCTCAGTGGAGGAGGGCACTTGCGGCATCCACCAGCCGCCGGTTCTCCGCGGGCCTCCGGATTCCGAACCGGAGGGTCCGGGGCATGCCGAAGGAGGCGCAGTCCCGGACCAGGAAACCCCGGCGGAGGAACCCCCGCGCGACTCGGGAGGCGGGGGCCGGAACGTCCGCGCAGAAGAAGGGGGCCGCACTCGGCCGAGGCCGGAAGCCCGCCTCCGCCAGCCCCTCCATCAGTCGCGCCCGCTCCCTGGTCACGAGCCGCCGGGAGCGCTCCAGGAACGGCCCCGCCCCCCGGAAGCAGGCGCGGGAGGCGGCCTCGGCGGGGACCGAGAGGGACCACGGGCTCCGGCGGGCCTCCAAGGCCTCCGCCACCGGAGGCGAAGCCACGGCGAACCCCGCCCGGAGGCCCGGGAGGCCGAAGGCTTTGCTGAGGCTCCGGAGCACCAGGAGCCCCTCGAACTCCGCCGCGTCGGGGGCGACCGATTGGGCGGGGTCCGACAACTCGACGAAGGACTCGTCCGCGACGAGGAGGGCCCCGCGCCGGTCGCACTCCTCGGCCAGACGGAGGACCTCCTCCCGGGGCAGCAGTTCGCCGGTGGGGTTGTTGGGGTTGCAGAGGAACACCATCTTCGAAGAGTTGGGGCCGGAGCCCTCCTTCACCTCCGCCCCGGCGAGCATGGCGCGGAAGCGATACTCCTCGTAGGTGGGGCTCCGGACCACCACCCGGTCGCCCGGCTGGAGGAAAGAGCGGATGGCGAGGTCAATCAGTTCGGTGGAGCCGTTTCCCGGCACGACGAGGTCGGGGGAGGTCCCGGCGAAGCGGGCGGCGGCCTGCCGGAACTCCGGGTAGCGGTCGTCGGGGTAGTGGGCGAGGTCCTTCGCGCACTCTCGCAGGGCGCGGCTTACGGGGAATGAGAGGGGGTTGGTGCAGGCGGAGAAGTCGAGGATTTCCCGGCCTGCGGCTTCGCGGGCGGCGCGGATGTTGCCGCCGTGGATGGGGCGGCTGGGGATGGTCACACGGCGTCGGGCCATCCCCCGATGGGGTTCCGGTGCGGGACAAAAAGACGCCGCTCACTCCTTATTGAGGTAGCTGATGAAGTGGGAGACCGCGTGGGAAACGAAGTCCGACCTTGAGGTGAACCTCTTCCTGGCGATGAGGGCGTCCATCTTCTCGACGATGTAGGGCGAGAGGTAGGTCTGGACCCGTTCCTTGTTCTTCTCTTTCGGCATGGAGGACCCGTGAAAGGCTCATTATGGAGCCATTGGTGGCTCTGAAAAGACTTTTGAGTTGTAATAGACTCTAATTGGAGTTATTATGCCCTGGATTGCCGGAGTCCTCCTTCTAGCCGTGCTCGTTCCTGCCGTCGCCGCAGCTCTGCCCCCCGTTGCGAACTTCACATATTCACCGGAGCGCCCGCGCCCGGGTGAGGGCATCGTTTTCAACGACACATCCACAGACCCTGACGAACCCTTCGACTCCATAGCATACCGCTCTTGGAACTACGGCGACGGGACACCGTCGCGGGAGAATGTTCGGATAGACCAACACGCATTCACGAAGGCGGGTCGCTACCTCGTCGTCCTGACCGTGAAGGACACCACGGGCCTCATGGGCCAGACCTCACGCCTTGTCGTCGTGAGCGAGCCCGGACCTCCGACTGCCGACTTCACCTTCTCGGTCTCGGGCGGCCTGGTATATTTCCGGGACCTCTCCACCGACCCGGATAATAACATCGTGACCTGGATTTGGGATTTCGGCGATGGCATCCGTCGTGTGGAGAGCGCGCTGCTCGGGCAGACCATTACCCGGTCGGCCCAGCACTCCTATGGGGCCCCCGGCAGTTACACGGTGACGCTGACAGTGGAGGACGCGGATGGGAATCGAAGCCAGAAAAGCAGCACCGTGTCGGTCATGGACGCCAGCACCCCCGCCTCGGGATATGTTCCCGTGGGCTCCTCGCCTTCGCTACTTCCCCAGAACACCGCCTCACCCCTTTTCGGGCAGGTCCTGAATGTGCCGGGTAGCCAAGAATACGTAAACGAGAAGGTCGTCGAGTGGGTTTTCAAGTTTGCAATTGCAGTGTTCATCCTCATCGGAATCATCGCATTGATTGCAAGGAAGTTCCGATGAAGGTTCTGTTTTTTGCAGCGGCAACCATTCTCCTCGCCGCTCAAGTCTCGGCCCAGGGACCCACGGTGACTGTTGCCATTCATCGGATTGTTGCAAACGACCCCATTGACGGAGCGGGTGACCAGGCGGACTGGTATTACCGTGTCGGCTTCTTGTCCGACCCGACGGCGGGGACCTACGTCTGGCAGTCGTCACCCATTCCCATCGCAAACAACAAGGATGACTTGACGGTGGACCAAGTTCACCAGTTCACGGGTCCCGCCGGGGCGACCCTGTTTCAACTGGCCATCACGGTGTGCGACAAGGACTACTACTTCTGGGAAGGCTCCGACGACCGGGCCGACATCAGCTCCAGCCCCGGAGGCGGCTCCGACAACGTCGGGAGCCCTTGCCCGGCTAGTGTTGTTCAGGGCGCTACGTCCCGGGCGACGTATGATTTAGCATCGAACCGTTTTGTCGAAGGAGACCGTGTTGAGTTCGACGGGACCTACTACCGAACGTCAGGGGATTGGGATGGGAGCACCAGCATCGATGAGAACGATGCCACCTTGTATTTCCAGATCACCGACAACTACGAGCCCCCCTCGCCGAGCCCTTCCCCAAGCCCTTCGCCCACCCCAACTCCAACTCCCACATCCACCCCAACGCCTACGCCGACACCGGCCTCGACACTCACCCCGCTCCCATCTCCGCCGATTTCGTGTTCGCTTTACGTTCTCACCTGTCCCACGGGCCAGCAACTCGCCTTCTTCATCCGCGGCGCCGATGAATCGCAACTTTACTCTGATTCCACGTGCCTTGTGCCCACGACCTTCCAATGTCCCACCCCCGCCGCAAGTCCGACTGTCCCCACCCTCTCCCCCGCGTCGACTCCGATAGCGACACCCGACTCCTCGCCCCGCGGTCCTCCCTTCACACCCCCCGGCCCGCCGCCATCGGTCCCGCCGGTCCAGACGCCTGGGTATGTTACGCCAAAACTAAATCCGACCTCGGTTCCTCTGCCAATTCTCGCCTCTCCGGTTCCTCTGCCAATTCCCGCCTCTCTCCCCTCGCCGATTCCCGGCGCAAGTCCCCCTGCAGATGAAGTCGCCGACCTCCGCCCGGGGGACCAGGGGCCCGGTTGGCAGAAACGGGGACCTGTTCTTCTGGAGCTGAAGTTGCCTGACGGCAAGGCGGAACAGGTCGCCGCCATCTACTACCAACAGGACGTCGAGCCATCGGTCCGCGAGGTCTTGGGTTCCCTCGCCGATGTGCTGCCTCCGCCCACCCTTTTCGTCCTGACATCGCGCCGCCCAGGGTTCTCGGATGCGGCGGCCCTGAATCTCACGGAAGCGTTCGTTGCCGCGGAACTCAAGAAGTATGATGCCACTCCCTTCCGCTACGGTGCCAATCCCCGCTCATTCTCGGTGCCATTGGGTTCCATCGCCAGACTACCCAAGGAATCGCTTGCCTGTCAAGCGGGACAGAAGTGCGGTTATGGCCTTTCCGCTCGCCTGGGACAGTTGGAGGTGCGAGGCATCGTGGTCGGTTGGAACGTATCCGACGTTGCCGTCGGCGTAGGGGGATATTACCCAACCGGAAAAATTACGAGAGGCGGTAAAACAGTTGAACTGCCCGATAGAATGTCCGACCTCCTCGAACCCATCCGCGGGATTCAGGGGCCGTCTAACCCACCCATACCGGGCTTTGAAGCGGCTCTCGCGATTGCTGCTTTGGTGGTTGCCTACCTCTTCGGACGGAAACGCTGAAAGCAGCTCCCCAGAGCCGCCGCAAACGTTTTTACGCCACCCGGCGATGGTGGGGTGATGAAACTCAAAGTCACCCTCACCAAGGGCGAGGACGGCTGGTACGTGGTCCAGTGCCCGGCCCTCCCGGGTTGCGTCTCCCAGGGCCGGACCAAGAGAGAGGCCATGGAGAACATCCGCGAGGCCATTGAGGGGTGGCTGGAGGTCTCGGCCCAGCGGGGCCTCCGCGGTGCGACCGGCGGGCGGCAAGTGGTCGAGGTCGCGGTTTAAAGCAGTCCCACGAACTCCTCGACCGTCAACCCCGAAAGGCGGATGAGGGCCCGGAGGGTTCCACGGTCCAGTTCGGGATGGAGGGGCACCGTGAGGATGGCCTCATGCCCTTCCTTCACCATCTGGACGTGGCTTCCTTTCTGTCGGGCGACCTGCCACCCCGCCCGGGAGAACGCCTTGATGGCCTCGGTCCCGGAGATGACCGGCAGTTTCGGCATCGGTCAACCGCTTATTGGACCGAGGATTCGGTTATTTCTCCCGCAATATTGGTCTGCATCATCCCCTTCACCTTTTCCGGCTCCTTCGTCTGCCCCAGCACCCACATCAGTTTCACATAAGCGGTCCCCGGCAGCATGTCCTCCGCCTCGATGACCCCCGCCTTCAGCAAATCGCGCCCCGTGTCATAGACGCGGTCGTTCACCCTCCCCCGCAAGCACTGGGAGGCCATCACCACCGGGACCCCTCGCTTCGTCAGTTTCCGGACCGACGGAATCCACGACGAGGCGACGTGGCCGAGGCCGGTCCCTTCCAGCACCACTCCGCGGGCCCCCTGGGCGGCGCCCTCCAAGGCCTGCGGCCCGAGGCCGGGGGCGAACTTCACCAGCGCGACCCTCGGCTCCATCTTCAGCCTGAGTTTCAACTCCCCGCCCCGGGGCCTCCGGTCGAGGAAGAACTCCACCTTCCGGCTCGCGAACTCGACGAGGCCGAGCGGCCCGGGCTGCGACTCGAATGCGTCGCGGCGCGAGGTGTGGCCCTTGCGGACCCGCGTCCCGCGGTGAATCGCGCACACCCCATCGGCGGTCCCGGCGTGCATCACGACGGCGACCTCGGCGAAATCGGCCATGGCGGCTTCCGCCGCGCAGACCGCGTTGATGGCGGCGTCGCTGCTCGGGCGGTCCGACGACCTCTGGGCGCCGGTGAGGATGACCGGGACCGGCGTTTCGAGGAGGAAGGAGAGCGCCGCGGCGGTGTATCCCATGGTGTCGGTTCCGTGAGTCACGAGGACGCCGTCGGCCCCCCTTTTGATTTCGTCCGCGATTTTTTTGGCGAGGGTGACCCACCGCGCCGGGGTCATGTTCTCGCTCAGGATGGAGAAGACCGGCTCCGCCCGGAGGCGGGCGATGGACTTCAGTTCGGGAATCGCCTCGACGAGGTCCCCCGCGGAGAACTGGCTGGTGACGGCGCCGGTCCGGTAGTCTACCCGGGAGGCAATCGTGCCGCCGGTGGAGAGGATGGAGAGGGTGCGGGCGGGGCCCTCCGTTGGAAGCGGCTTCGGGGCGGCGGGCCGGGCGGGGGTAGCCCTCTCCAGCAGCGCCACCGACGCCCCGGGCCCGGCGCCCACGTTGTACCCGCTGTCGAGTTTCACGACCGGTCCGCTCCCCGGCGAGGGCATCAGGACCCCCTCGAAGGCGCGGCCCCCCTTCTCGACCCGGACCCGGTCCCCCGGGGCGGGTTTCCCGCTCGTCATTGGAAGAGGCCTTGCTGGGTCATTTCGTCAGCGCGCGGGCCGCGGCGAGGGTCTCGGCCCGGGCCGCGGCGAGTTGCCGCTCCCTCTCCGCGAGCCACTCCCGGTCGGCCCGGAGGTCCTCCCGGGCGACGGCGATGGAGCGGCCCAGTTCCGTGGGCGAGGGGCCGCCGCGGCCCCGGGCCTCCACCGCCCCGCGGGGGTCCAGGGCGGCCTGGAACTGCTTGGGGCCGAAGCCCGCGGACTTGAGGGAGCGCCCGGTCGCTTTCTTGAACTCCGCTTCGAGCCGCGGGTAGGAGGGGGCGTGGCCCAAAGAGCCGACGATGGCGTGGGCCTGGCGGAAGGGGATTCCGGTGAGGTGCGCCAGGGTGTCGGCCATGTCGGTGGCGGTGGAGAACTCGGCGCCCGCCATCCTCGCCATCACGTCCCGCCGCACGTCCATGGTCCGGACCATCTCCTCCATCGCCTCCAGGCAGCCCCGGGCCCCGCGCAACGCCCGCAGCAAGGGGGGCGTCATCTCCTGGAGGTCGCGGTTGTAGCCGAGGGGGAGGTTCTTCGCCATGGTCGTGGCGGCCGTGAAGGCCCCGAGGGCGAGGCCCGCCCGGCCCCGGATGAGTTCCGCGGCGTCGGGGTTCCGCTTCTGGGGCATGATGGAGGAGCCGGTCGCCCACCCGGGGGCGAGGACGACGAATCCGAAGGCGGGGCTCGACCAGTTCACCAGTTCCTCGGCCATGCGGCTCAAGCGCACCATCAGGAGGGCCAGGGCTGCGAGCGTCTCGAGGAGGAAGTCGCGGTCCCCGGTGGCGTCCATGGAGTTGCCGAAGGCTCCGTCGAAGCCGAGGAGGCGGGCGGTGAGGTCGGGGTCCACCGGCCAGCGGGTCGAGGCGATGGCCGCCGCCCCGAGGGGCGAGAGGTTGAGCCGGGGCCAGAGGTCCCGGAGGCGGCCCGCGTCCCGGGCGAGCCCCCCGGCGTGGGCGAGGAGGTGGTGGCCGAGGGTGGTGGGCTGGGCGGGCTGGAGGTGGGTGAAGCCCGGCATCAGGCTCCCCGCCTCCTCGGTGGCCCGCGCAATCAGGACCGACCGCAGGTCGAGGAGGGCCCGGGCGACCGCCAGGAGGTCGTCCCGCAGGGCCACCCGGATGCAGGTCGCCACCTCGTCGTTCCGGGAGCGTGCGGTGTGCATCTTCCCGCCGGCGGGGCCGATGCGCTCCGTCAATTCCGCCTCGATGGCGGTGTGGAGGTCCTCCCGCTCCTCGAGGCGGATGCCGGGGACCCCGTCCTTCTCGATGGAGTCGAGGCCCCGCAGAATCCTGGCGGTCTCCTCCTTCGAGAGAATCCGCTGCTTCGCGAGCATGGCCACGTGGGCCCGGTCCACCCAGAGGTCGGCGGGGAAGAGCCAGGGGTCGGCTTCCAGGGAGCGGAGGAATGCCTGGGGGCTGCTGCGCTTCGGGCTGGGCACCTTGCGAGCCATCGAAGGGGCACGACCGTTCTCCGAAAAAGCCTTTGGTTGCCCGCGGCTCGTCCCTCGCCGCGGGCGTAAAAGAGTCAGAGAAGTGATATGACCGGCGATAGCCCCCGTCTATCCGCGGCGGGGTATCTCGGCGCCTCCTCCGGCGCAAGTTGCCGTGATAGGGGTGCCGGGTGTGCCGTCCAGGCGCTAGAACTTGGCCAGCAAGTCCTGCTTCGCGGGAACCGCGGGCTCGGGGAGGAGTTCCCGGATTCTCTTCTCCAGTTCCCCCACCTCCCACCGCCCCTTCTTCTCGATGGAGCGGGCGGGGTGCCACCCCTGGAAGAGGTCGATTTTCCCCCCGACCACGTGGAAGACCTGGCCGCTGACGGACCGGGCCGCGTCGGTGGCGAGGTAGGCCACCAGGGGGGCGATGTTCTCCGGGTCGTAGGGGTCGAACCCCCTCCCGGCGGGCATCCGCTCCGCCGCGCTGGAGCCCTTCCGCTTGTAGGTCTCGTCGATGAGCCTCGTGCGGGCCGCGGGGGAGATGGCGTTGCAGGTGACGCCGTAGCGGGCCATGTCAATGGCGGTCCCGAGGGTGAGCGCGGCGATGCCCCCCTTCGCGGCGATGTAGTTGGTCTGGCCCAGGTTGCCCTTCAGGGCGACGATGGAAGTTGTGTTGATGATGCGGCCCGATTTCACGGTCCCGGCCTTGTGCGCCTCCTTGAACCAGGCGCAGGCGTGGCGGGTCATCCCGAAGGTCCCCTTCAGGTGGACCCCGATGACCGCGTCGAAGTCCGACTCCTCCATGCTGAACACCATCTTGTCCCGGAGGATGCCGGCGTTGTTCACCACGATGTCGAGGCGGCCGAACTCCCGGAGGGCGGTGTCGATGATGGACTTCGCCCCCTCCCACTTCGAAACGTCGTCGCAGTTGGGGACCGCTTGGCCCCCGGCGGCCTGGATTTCCCGGACCACTTGGTCGGCCAACCTCTCCCCCTCCCCCTCTCCCTGCCACGAGGTCCCGAGGTCGTTCACCACGACCTTGGCCCCCTCCAACGCCAGGAGGAGCGCCTCGCCGCGGCCGATGCCCTGGCCCGCCCCGGTGACCACGGCCACCTTTCCGCTCAGCCGCATCGGGGCGGGTGGGAGGGCGTGTGTATAAAGGATTCGACGCGGAGGAGAGGGCCATGGTCTCGGTCCTCGGCGTCGCCGGCTACGTCCCCCGCTACCGCCTCCGGGCCGAGGAGGCGCGCTTGGCGTGGAACTCCCCGGGCCGGGCCGAGGGGGAGCGGGCGGTCCCGGGGCCGGACGAGACCGTCCTCTCCATGGCCCGGACCGCCGCCGAGGGGGCCCTCGCCCGGGCGGGGGTCCCGGCGGTCCGCCTCCGCTCGGTCCACCTCTGCACCACCTCGGCCCCCTACGGGGAGAGGTCCCTCGCCTCCTCCCTGGCCCTCGCCCTGGGGGCGCCGCCCACCGCGCTCCCGTTCGACCACGGCCTCTCCCCCCGCGCCCCCTCCATCGCCCTCCTCTCCTGCCGGGGCTCCCCCTCCGGAGCTGTCGACCTGGTGGCGGGCGCCGACTCCCTGCTCGGTGCCCCCGGCTCCCCCTTCGAGCAGGCGGCGGGCTCCGGGAGCGGCGCGCTCGTCGTCGGCTCCAACGGCCCGGGAGTCGCGCGCCTGGAGGGGGCCTACTCCCACACGACCGACCTGGCGGAGCGGTGGCGCCCCTCCGGGGAGGACTACCCGAGGCAGGCCGACGAACGGTTCGCCCGGACCCACGGCTACGTGGAGCCGGTGGCCGCCGCGGTCCAGGGCCTCCTCGAGACCCTCGGGCGGAAGCCCGCCGACTACGCCCACGCGTTCTTCCAGGCGCCCCAGAGCCGGTGGGCCGCGGACGCGGCGAAGGGGCTCGGCCTCCCGAAGGAGCGGCTGCGGGACCTCTCCCCCGGAATCGGGGACGCGGGGTGCGGCTCCTTCCCCCTCGGTCTCGCGTCGGCATTCGAGGCGGCGAACCCCGGGGAGCGGGTCCTGGCGGTCTCCTTCGGCAGCGGCGGGGCGGACGCCCTCTCCTTCACGGTCGGGAAAGGGCTGGGAGCGGCCCGCGAGCGCGCCCCCACGGTGGAGGCACTGCTCCGGGAGAAGGAGGTCGTGGACTACGTCACCACCCTCCGCTACCGGAAGGTGCTGCGGAAGGGGGGCGGCGAATAGGTTCATGGACCCGGCCCGCCCACAGGGAGTGCGATGACCAACCCGCCGATCTGGCGCGACGCCGGGCCCAACCACCGGTTCACCGGCTTCAAGTGCTCCGCGTGCGGGGCGGTCTCCTACCCGAAGAGGAGGCGCATCTGTCCCGCCTGCGGGAAGACCCCCGCCTCCTTCCGCGAGGTCCCCCTCTCGCCCCGGGGCACGCTGGTCTCCTACGTGGTCCAGCACTACCTCCCCTCGCGCCTCGAAGCCCCCATGCCGATGGGGGTCGTGGACTTGGAGGGCGGGGGACGGGTCTACGGCATGATGACCGACTGCAGGCCGGAGGAGTTGCGGGTCGGGATGGCGGTCGAGGCGGTGTGGCGGCGGATTGTGGAGGACGAGGGGGAGGAGTTGTATGGGTTCAAATTCAGGCCGGTTCGGGGGGCGAAATGAAAGACAAGGTCGCCATCATCGGCACCGGCATGGTGGAGCGGTTCGGCGAACTCTTCCACAAATCGTTCGACGACATGATTGAGGAGGCCTACCTCAACGCCCTCGCCTCCGTGCCGAAGGGGCTCGACCCGAAGGCCATCGAGGCCGCCTGGTTCGGGACCGTCCGGGGCCGGGGGGGCCACACCCTCGCCGACGCCTGCGGCCTCTACGGGATTCCGGTCACGCGGGTCGAGAACGCCTGCGCCACCGGCTCCGACGCCTTCCGGAACGCCTGCATGGCGATTGCCGCCGGGGCGTGCGACGTGGCCCTCGTGGTGGGGGCCGAGAAGTTGCGGGACCGCGCAGGGGGGCTCATCGAGGGGGCCGACAGCGCCGACATCCACCGGGCGGGCAAGACCCTTCCCGCGCTTTTCGGCCTCTTCGCAGTCCGCCACATGCACGACTACGGGACGAAGCGGGAGCACCTCGCGATGATTTCGGTCAAGAACCACGCGAACGGGGCGCTCTACCCCCCCGCCCACTTCCGGATGAAGGTCACGGTCGAGGACGTGCTGAAGTCGCCGGTCATCACCTGGCCGCTGAACCTCTACGACTGCTGTCCGGTGACCGACGGGGCGGCTGCGGCGCTCCTCTGCCGGGCCGACCTGGCGAAAAAATACACCGACGAGCCCATCTTCGTCTCGGGCCTCGGCTTCTCGACCAGCATGAACCCGCTCGCCCACCCCGGGGTGCCGCCGGTCGTATTCCCGGCCACTGTGGATGCGGGCCAGCGCGCCTACAAGATGGCCGGGGTCGGGCCCAGGGACCTCGACGTCGCCGAGGTCCACGACTGCTACTCCATCGCAGAACTGCTCCACTACGAGGACCTCGGATTCTGCAAGAAAGGGGAGGGGGGCAAGTTCATCGAGGAGGGGAGGCCCAACCTCGACGGCGAGATTCCCATCAACCCGAGCGGGGGGCTCCTGTCGAAGGGGCACCCCATCGGGGCGACCGGGGTGGCGCAGATTGTGGAAATCACCGAGCAGTTGCAGGGGAGGGCGGGGAAGGTGCAGGTGCCCGACGCCGAGGTGGGGCTGACCCACAACCTCGGGGCGGGGGACTCGGGGCTGGTGGCGTTCGTGTCGGTGCTGAGGCGGTAAGATTCAATTCCCCCCCGCCGAAACCCCCCGATGGCCCCCCGCGAAGTCGCCCCGCAGGTCTACGAAATCCCCCTCCGCGACGCGACCCCGGCCGACCTCGACGCCCTGAGCGCGGAGTTGGCCCTCGGCCTTTCCCGCGCCGAGATGCTCCGCGTCCAGAAAACCTTCCGGGGCCTCGGCCGCGAGCCCACCGACGTCGAGTTGCAGTCCATCGCCCAGGCGTGGTCGGAGCACTGCTCCTACAAGACCTCCAAGCGGTTTCTGCGGAAGCACATCCTCCCGAAGACGCGGCCCAAGGACCTCCTGGTGGCGGGCGAGGACGCCGCCGTGGTCCGCTGGGACTCCGACTGGTGCTACGTCTTCAAGATGGAGTCCCACAACCACCCGAGCGCGGTGGAGCCCTACGGCGGCGCCTCGACCGGGGTCGGCGGCATCCTGCGCGACGTGGTCTGCATGGGAGCGCAGCCCATCGCCCTCGCAGATGTCCTCGGGTTCGCGCCCCCCGGGACGAAACCCCCCGAGGGGACCCTGCCGCCGGAGTTCCTCATCTCCGGCGTCGTGGCGGGCATCCGGGACTACGGGAACCGGGTCGGCATCCCGACGGTCTGCGGGGCGGTGGTGTTCCACCCGGGCTATCTGAGCAACTGCATCGTCAACGCCGGCTGCCTCGGCGTCGTGCGCCGGAAGGAAATCGTGCGCAGCCGGGTCTCGAAGCCCGGCGACCTCCTGGTGCTGGTCGGCGGCCCCACGGGCCGGGACGGCATCCACGGCGTCACCTTCGCCTCGAAGGACCTCGGCGAACTGGGGGCGGAGGCCTCCCGGCAGGCGGTGCAACTCGGCGATGCGATTCTCAAGGAGCCGGCGATTCACGCGATTCGGGAGTGCGCCGAGCGCGGGCTGCTCTCGGGCATGAAGGACCTGGGGGGCGGCGGCCTCTCCTGCGTGGTCGGCGAGATGGCCCACGCGGGCGGCGTCGGGGCCGAGGTCGAACTGGAGCGGGTCCCGCTGCGGGAGGAGGGGCTCGCCCCGTGGGAAATCTGGGTCTCCGAGTCCCAGGAGAGGTTCATGCTGGCGGTGGAGCCGGCGCGCCTCGGGGCGGTCTTGGAGGCGTTCGAGGCGTGGGATGTCCCGGCGGTCCCGGTGGGTCGTGCCGTCCCGGAGAAGATGGTCCGCCTGCGTTGGAAGGGCCGAGTGGTTTACGAGATGGCGACCGAATTCATCGTCGAGGCGCCGGAGGTGGAGAGGCCGGTGCGATACGCCGAACCAGCGGAGAATGGCGAATTCCACCCGCCGCCGAAGGACGCGGGAGAAACCATTCTCCGCCTCCTCGCCAGCCCCGGCCTCCGCTCCCGCGACCCGGTGGTCCGGCGCTACGACCACGAGGTCCGGGGCGCCACGGTCCTCAAGCCCCTCCAGGGCCTCATCGGGCGCGAGACCCACGGCGACGCGGTGGTCCTGAAGCCGCGGGCCGACTCCTTCCGGGGGCTCGCGCTGGCGGTCGGGGTGAACCCGCGGATGGCGGAGGTGGACCCCTACCACGGCGCCCGGGCCGCTGTGGACGAGGTGTGCCGCAACCTGGCGGCCTGCGGCGCGGAGCCCCACACCCTGGTGGATTCGCTGAACTTCGGCAACCCGGAGCGGCCGGAGGTCCTCGGGCAGTTCGACCGGGCATTGGAGGGTCTGGGCTCGATGGCCCGGGAGGTCGGACTCCCGTTCGTCTCCGGCAACGTGAGCCTCTACAACGAGGCGGGGGGGCGCGCCGTCCCGCCGACGCCGGTCCTCTTCGGGGTTGGGAGGGTGGCCGACATCCGCGGGGCGGTGAGCACCCCGTTCAAGAGGCGGGGCGACCTCCTCTTCCTGGTGGGCGCGACCCGCCCGGAGTTCGGGGGCTCCGCCCTCTACGACCTCCTGGGGCGGGGCGGGGGCGCCGTGCCCCGGAGCGACGGGGGGGGACTGAAGCGCAAAATGGCCCTCCTCCGGGCCGCCATGGGGCGGGGCATCGTGGCGGCCTGCCACGACCTCTCCGAGGGAGGTCTCGCCGCCGCGGCGGCCGAGATGGCGATGGGCGGGGGGCTCGGCGCCGAACTCCGCCTCGACCCCGCCCTCCGGCCCGACGTGGCGCTCTTCTCCGAGTCGTGCGGCCGGTGGCTGGTGGAGGTCCCGCGGGCGCGCGCGGCGGCCTTCCGGCGCCTCTTGGGCGGGCGGGCGGTTCCCGCCGGGGTCGTGGGGGGGACGCGGCTGGCGGCCCGGTCCGGATCCAAGACGGTCCTCTCCCTCTCCCTCGACAAACTTGACCGGACGTGGCGCGGGGAGGCAGAGTGGTGATGAAGCGCTCCGGCATCCGCGTCGCGGTCCTCCGGATGGAGGGGACCAACTGCGAGGAGGAGATGGCCCGGGCGTGGCGGGGCGCGGGGGCGCGGGCGGAGTTCGTCCACCTCAAGGAACTGGAGTCCCGGAAACGCTCCCTGGAGGAGTTCCACGCCCTCGTCTTCCCGGGGGGCTTCTCGGCGGGGGACTACGTCCGCGCCGGTGCGGTCATGGCGGCGCGGCTGCGCGCCCTGGCACCCGACCTGAAGCGGTTCGTCGAGTCCGGAAAACTGGTCCTCGGTGTGTGCAACGGGTTCCAGGTCATGGTCGAACTCGGCCTCCTGCCCGGGGACGGGACCCCCGGGGAGCCGCGGGCTGCCCTGGCGGTGAACTCCTCCGGGAAGTTCGAGTGCCGCCACACCCGGGTCCGGCCCGAGGGGAGGTGCGACTTCACCCGCGCCCTCCCGCGGAGGCCCCTCCAGATGCCGGTGGCCCACGGGGAGGGGCGGCTGCTCTTCGACCGGCCCTCCACCCTCCGGCGGGTCGAGGAGGAGGGGCAAGTCGCGTTCCGATACGCCTGGTCCGGGCGGGGAGACCCCCCTTACCCGTGGAACCCCTCCGGCACGACCCGCGCCATCGCGGGCCTCCGGAACCCCGCCGGGAACGTCCTGGGCCTGATGCCCCACCCCGAGCGGGTGGCGGAGCCCTGGACCCACGGCGACTGGACCTGGGGGGGGCGGCGGGCCGGGGACGGGGCCCCCCTCTTCGCCTCCGCCGTGGGGGCCCTGGCCCAGCGCTTTTGATATATCCCCCGGGGGTATCCCTGGGATGGCCCTCCCCCCCGGGCTCACCGCGGCCCTCTATGTCACCGGCGCCTTCCTGATGGCGGCGGTCCTCCTCTTCTTCACGATTCTCCGCCGCTCCTTCGAGCTCCGGCGGGCGATGATTTTCCTGGAGTTCCGGTTCTACGAGCGCTTCTTCGTCTCCATGGGGGTGGTTGTCATCGGCCTGGTGGGCGTGGACGTGGCCCGGGTCCTCCTGGACCCCGGGACCCTGAACCTCTTCCCCGACGGCGTCGTCCGCGCCATCCTCTACTCCTGCGTCGTTCTCCTCTACGCGGAGTTCTACCGGACCATCGGGCGGGGGCCCCGGGCCTCCCCCATCGCGCCAGCGCCCAAGGAGGGGGGCCCGCCCCGGACGGGATAAATGGCAATCCTCGATCCCGGCTCCGTCCTCACCCTCATGTTCGGGGCCGCCGCCGTGCTCTCGGTCCTCCGCTACTACACCATCTTCCGCCACTCCTTCCAGTTGCGGAAGGCCCGGGCTTTCCTCCACTACAAGGAGTATGAGCCCATCATCATCGTCATCGGTCTCGCGCTCCTCGCGGCCACGGCCATCATCTACTACACCCTGGTCGCGAATCCCGATGCCATCCACCTCTACGACGCCGCCGTCTACATGAGCCTCCAAATTCTCCTCGCCAGCGGTCTCTTCTACACCTTCTGGGTGGGCCGGAAAGCCGGGAAATAGGGCCTATTCGTTCTCGATTCTCGGCGCCAGCAGGTATTCGACGCTCCCCTTCCCGCCCGCGACCTCGAACCTCATCTTGACCGGGAAGTCGTTCCCCAGTTCGAGGGCGACCTCGGGGGCCTTGCCGATGGCCTTGGTCATGTCGGAGAGGTAGTCGAGGCTGTAGAGGGAGCGGATTTTCGACGGCTTGGAGGCCCACCTCAGCTCGACGAGCTGGGCCTTCGGCAGCTCCAGGCGGACCCGGTCGGTGTCCCCCTTCGCCTCCATGACGAAGGTCTCGTCCTCCACCGCCAGGGCGAGGTAGTCGCTCACCTTCTCGGCGGCCCGGATGCCGGTCCGGAAGTCGGCCCCCGGGAGCCGGACCCGGGCGGGGAGGTCCAGGGGCGGGATGGCGGGCTCCTTGCGGACGTGGGCGAGGTCCAGGAGCCCCAGGGAGGCCTTCAGGTTCCCGAGGGTCAGGTGGAGCTTCCGGGCCTCGTCGTCCACCTCGATGTCCGCCCGGTCGGGCCCCTCGACCATGCCGAGGAACTCGAGAAATTTCTTCAGGTCCACGCCGAACTCCGACTCCTTCCCCTCGAACTTCTCGAACCCCTTGGACCCCAGGCTCACCGCCACCATGGCCACGTTGGCGGCGTCCACGGCCCGGAGGGCAAGTTCCCCCCGGGAGACCTTGAGGCGCCCCTCGTCCACGAGGATGGAGGCCGCCTCCAGGGCGTCCCGGAGGACCCCGGCGTTGATGGAGGCGCGGAAGACCGTCACGGCAGAACCGGAAGCGGAGGCCATACGCGGAAGAGACCGGCCGGAGGAGTTTAAACCTTTTGGGAGGTTCGGGACCGATGGACGCCCCGCCCATTTCCCGCCTCCGGCTTCCGGCCCGGGAGTTCCTCCTCGCCTCCCTCCCCCCGGGCCTCGGCCACCTGCGCGCCCGGCAAAGCCGCGGCATCTCCCTCCTCGCCGGTTTCCTCTTCCTCCTCTACGTGGCCGTCAACCCCGCCCACTACGCGGTCCCGCCCCCTCCGTGGGGTCTCGCCCTCGCGGGCCTCGCGGTCTTCCTCCTCTTCTGGCTCTACGCCGCGCGGGACCTGGAGAGGTCCACGGGGCCCGACCCGCTCCGGGGGCGGCCTACGCCCCGCCCCTGGGCTTCCGGCCCACGGGGTAGAGGGCCGCGAAGCCGATGAGCCCGATGGCGAGGACCACCCCGTAGGTCACCACGGCGTAGAACCCCGAGGCCCAGAACTTCTCCCAGGTAGCGAAGTTGGGGTCGGTGGTGACCGCGAGGGCGAGGTGGGCCGCCATGCCCGCCATTCCGAGCACGATGACGATGAGGGAGATGCGCTGAATCTGGTCGAAGAGGAGGAAGAGGCGGGCCTTGACGAGCTCCTTGTTCTTCCGGAACTGGGCGAGGAAGAGGGCGAGGGAGAGGATGGCCGCGGCCCCGAAGGCGAGGGTCAGGAGACGGGGCTCGGGGACGGATGCCTGGAGCAGGACCGGGAGGGGTCCCACGCCCCTCACCCGAGCAGCTGCTTGATTTTCTCGGCCGCCTTGCCCACGTTCATGAGGACCGGGCCCAGGATGGCCTGGGGGGTCGTGAGGGCCACGAGAAGGGCCTTGGAGCCGGCGCCGGTCACGATGAGGTTCCCCTCCTTGGTCTCGACGACGACCCGGTCGGGGACCCCCTTCTTCAGTTCCGAGGAGGCGGTCTCGGCCGCGCCGAGCATCGTGGCGCTCATGGCGGCGAAGGTCTCGGCCCGGACGTTGGCGTGCATGGAGCTCGCCATGAGGAGCCCGTCCCGGGAGACGATGGCGCTGGCGGCGATGGAGCCGCCCCGCTCCATCTCTTGGAGGGCCGTGTCCATCGATTCCCGAAGGGTGGCCATGGTGGGAGACCATTTACGGGGTATTTATAAAGCCTTATCGGCGGACTCTCCGCGGCGCGCGCCTGCGAAAACGCTTCCGGATACGTCAGAAACGGAGTTCTCCGTGGAAAGTCAGGCCCTCCGCAACTCCAGGGCGCACGACTCGGGCAGGCTCGTCCGGGTCCACGTCCCCGCGCCGGTCTCCAGGCCGCCCCGGTATTTGACCCGCTCCCCCGACTCCAGGGCCGGGTAGAACTCGATGTGGAAGTGGAAGCCGCGCGCCCCCTTCGGGGCCTGGTGGAGCGCCATCATCAGGGGCATGGGGCGGCCGAAGAGGCGGTCGTATCTCCGGAGCAGGTCCTTCAGGGCCCTGGCCAGGGGTCGCGGGTCGCGGAGGGCCCGGAGGTCGGGGAGGTGCTCGTCGGGGAGCAGGTGGGCCTCGTGGGTCCACCGGGCGAAGGCGGGGACGTAGGCGGTCCACCCGCCTTTCCGGAAGACCCGCGGCTCGCTCCGCCGCAGGTCGCAGAGGAGGCAGCGGCCGGTCGCCCGCTTGTGGGCCCGGAGGGCGGCGTCTTCGGCCTGGAGGACCGGGGGGACGAAGGGCAGGGCGTAAATCTGGCCGTGGGGGTGGTCGAGCGTCACCCCGTTCTCGCGCCCCCGGTTCTCGAAGACGAAGACGTACTTCACGAAAGGGAGGGCGGAGAGGGCGCGGGTCCTCTCGCGCCAGAGGGCCACCACCCGCGCGATGCGCTCCTCCGGCAGGTCGCCGAGGGAGCCCTTGTGGTCCGGAGTGTAGAGGACCACCTCGCACGCCCCCCTCGCCGTCAGCCGACCCCCCGCGCCTGTGCGGGTGACGAGGGAGGCGAAGCGGTTGGGGATGGAGAGGACGTCGTAGGGTTCGGGGACGTCGGGGCCCCCGGGGCAGAAGGGGCAGGAGCCCGGGAAGTGGGGCCTGCGGAACCGCCGGGGGGCGACCAGGACCCACTCCCGGAGGAGGGGGTTCCAGCGCAATTGAGGCTCTTCCGGGGGCATGGCCTCCCGTGGCCCGCCCACACATAGGTCTTTTTCCCAATTATCGGAGGGCGCGCTTCCAGAGGTCGCCGAACTCCTGCGGCTTCGTCAGGAAGGCGAGGGCGTCGGGGTCCTTCCGGAACCAGCCGTAGATTTCTTCCCCCCGCGCCACCTCCCGGGCGGCCTTGGCCTCCCGCAGGGGGGGCGGGGAGCCGGACTTCGGATTGGGGGCGAACTTCCCGTCGGCGGTCTCGAAGTAGGCCGCGCCCCCCGCTTTCCGGTAGGGCTCGTAGAGGGACTGGAA
Organism: uncultured Halobacteria archaeon; assembly: GCA_964486625.1. Lineage (GTDB taxonomy): Archaea > Halobacteriota > Syntropharchaeia > JACQPP01 > JACQPP01 > JAWCQZ01. The sequence goes on along the minus strand of CAZANW010000004.1, from coordinate 16,243 downwards.
CCCGTCGGCCACCAGGTTCGCCATCCGCAGGACCTTCCGGGAAGGGTTGATGGTGACGTGGCCGTAGCCCGGGGGGACCAGGACCCTGTCGCCCGCCTTGGCCCGGACGAGGACGGCGTGCTCGACCTTCCCGGCGTCGGCCCCTCTCTGGAGGAGGTAGTGGGCCTCGCCCTCCAGCACCTCGTAGAGTTCCGGGTAGGTCAAATCGGTCCCGGGGACGGGGGGATGGTCGTGCCCGAGGGTCTTCACGAACTCCTTGCCGAGGGTTCCCGGCGGGATGAGCGTGATGTCGTAGCGCAGCCCCCGCTCCTTCAGCAGGGCCCCGTCCCGCTCGCTCAGGAAGAGGCCGCGATACATGAAATAGACCGGCCGCTTCGGGTCGGCGTAGTGCAGGAACGATGGGTCCATGAGGACCTCCCGCATCTCCCCGAGGAGCCGCGCCGCGGGCTCGTAGGTCCGCGTGCCGAACTGGAGGGGTCCGGGGGTCCCTGGCATATTCCCGGCTGTTGGAGGGGGAAAGGTAAAAATAGGCCTCCCGCCCTCTGTTCCGGATGGGAGAAGAGGAGGTCATCGCGGGGAAGGTCTACTTCCAGTGCGGGACCTGCCAGTTCGTCTTCCAGGAGGACCCCGACCAGTTCATCGTGAAGTGCCCCCAGTGCGCGAGCGAGAACTCGATTCGAATCTGAGCCCTACAACCGTTTCTGAAGAAGTCTCCGCACTTCGGCCGCGTCGGCCCGGCCCTTGAGGCGCTTGAGGACCTGGCCGACGAGGAAGTTGAGGGCCTCGGGCTTGCCGCCCTTGTAGTCCCCGGCGGCCTTCGGGTTCTCCTTCAGGGCGGCCTCGACCGCCGCCTCCAGTTCCGGAGCCGCCGCTTTGGCGAGGCCGAGGCGGGCGACGATGCCGCGGGGGGAGCCGCCCTCGTCGAGCATTCTCTGCAGCACCACAACCCCGGCTTGGTCGCTGATTTGACCTCCTGCCAAGAGCTTTAGAAATTCTGCCATGTCCGGAGAAGACGGTGGTTCGTATTTTCTTCGGGGCTTCAAGTCGATATAGGACACCCGATCAAAGTGGATATCTTGCTTTGCCATCATATCTCGCGTCGCTGGGTCTGGATCGAATGGGCCGATAATATGCACGATGATTTTTTCTTTTGGGTATTTGGCCCGCAGCAACTGCGCATTCCTCGTTACTTCCCGAATGGTATCCTGATCAACCGAGTACAATTCCAGTTCAAACCAGTGCAGGTAGCCTTGAGGATCTGTCCAAAGCAGGTCCGGTCGGAACTGCAATCCGATATCTTCGCGGACCTTCAGTTTCGCTCCCTTGAGTTGCGATCCCAGGAGTTCCGGCTGAATGCCGAAGAGTTGAAGGGTGCTATAGTGCTCATCGCGGAAATTCAACTCCCCCTGCAGCACGTCCGCAATCCACGCCGCCGCGAGTTTCGGCTCCACCCCCTTCGCCACCGCCTCGAAGAGACGCGCGAGTTTGAGTTCCCCGGCCAGCACCCGCGCGTGCTGCTCCGAGATTCCGAACTCCCTCACGAACCGCTCCGCCTTCGCGTCGGGCAGTTCGGGCAGCGCGACCCGCCCCGACCACTCCTTGACCCGGAACGGCACCAGGTCGGGCTCCGGGAAGTAGCGGTAGTCCTCCTCGGTCTCCTTCCCCCGCAATGGGGTCGTGATGCCCCGCGCCTCGTCGTAGTGGCGGGTCTCCTGGACGATGACCTGGCCCCGCCGCAGGAGCCCCTTCTGCCGCGCAATCTCGAAGACGAGCGCCCGCTCGACCCCCTTCGCGGAGCCGATGTTCTTCACCTCGACCCGCTTCCCCCCGGCCAGCGACACGTTGGCGTCGGCCCGCATGGCCCCCTCCTTGTCGGGGTCGCACACCTCCAGGTATTCGAGGACGGTCCGCAGCGCCTGGACGAACCGCCGCGCCTCCCGGGGGCTGCGGAGGTCGGGCTCGGTGACCACTTCGAGGAGCCCCACCCCGGAGCGGTTGTAGTCGATGAGCGAGTATGGCGCCGTTTCAATCGAGCCCCCCGGGTAGAGGAGGCGGCCCGGGTCCTCCTCCATGTGGACCCGCCGGATGCGGATTTCGCGTCGCCCCTCGTCGCCGTCCAGCAGGACGCGCCCCTTCACGGCGAGGGGGAAGTCGTATTGCGAAATCTGGAAGCCCCGGGGCAGGTCGGGGTAGTGGTAGTTCTTCCTGTAGAAGAGGGTCCGGTCGGCCATCTCGCACCGGAGCGCCTTCGCCACCTTGAGCCCCGCCTCCACCGCCCGCCGGTTGATGTTCGGGAGGGCCCCGGGGAGGCCGAGGCAGACCTCGCACACCCGGCTGTTCGGGGGGGCTTCCTGGTAGTCCGCCGGGCAGCCGCAGAAGAGTTTCGTCTTCAGCCGGTTGAGTTGAACGTGGACTTCCAGGCCGATGAGAAGTCCCTCGTCATCATCCTTCCTCATGGCGCTCCGCACCCCGGCGGCCACTTCACGAAGTCGGTGCGCTTCTGGAAGGCGTAGCCCGCCCGCAGCAGCGTCCTCTCCTCGAAGGGCCGCCCGATGAGTTGGAGGCCGATGGGGAGGTCGCGGCCGTCCACCGGCTCGAACCCGCACGGGACCGAGAGGGCGGGGACCCCTGCGAGGTTCACCGGAACCGTTTCCACGTCGGCGGCGTAGAGGGAGAGGGGGTCGGAAATCTTCTCCCCGAGGCGCGGGGCGGTGAAGGGCATCGTCGGGGTCGCGAGGAGGTCGTGCTCCCGGAGGGCGGCCTCGAACTGGTCGCGGATGAGGGCGCGGACCTTCAGCGCCTTCAGGTAGTAGCGGCCGTAGTAGCCGGCGGAGAGGGTGTAGGTCCCGAGGAGAATCCGCCGCCTCACTTCGGGGCCGAAGCCTCCGCCCCGGACCGCGGCGAAGGCGGAATTCCAGTCGAGGCCGGGCGGCGGGTGGAGGCCGTAGCGGAGGCCGTCGAAGCGGCTCAGGTTGGACGAAGCCTCGGCCATCGCAATCGTGTAGTAGGCGGGGAGGGCCCACTTCACCGCCTCCAGGGAGACCTCCGAGACCTCCGCCCCCGCCTCCGCGAGCGTTCGCGCCCCCTCCCGGACGGCCTTCTCCACGGGCTTGGCGACCCCCTGGAACATCTCCCGGACCAGGCCGACGGAGAGGCCGGAGACGTTGTCCGTAAGGGCCGCCCCGTATCCGCCGCGGGGGACCCCCTTGGCCTGGGTCGGGTCGCGGGGGTCCTCGGTGGCGACGGCATCCAGGAGCGGGACCATCTCCTCGACGGTCCGGGCCATCGGGCCGATTTGCTCCAGGGAGTTGGCGTAGGCGATGAGGCCGTAGCGGGAGACCAGCCCGTAGGTCGGTAACAGGCCGGTGACGCCGCAGAAGGAGGCGGGGCACCGCACCGAGCCCCCGGTGTCGGAGCCGAGGGCGAGGGGGGCGAGGCCCGCCGCCACCGCGGCGCCGCTCCCGCCCGAGGAGCCCCCCGGCACCCGCCCGGAGTCCCAGGGGTTGCGGGTGGGGCCGAAGCCGCCCAGTTCCGTGGTGGAGCCCATGGCGAACTCGTCCATGTTGGTCTTCCCCAGCACCGCCCCGCCGGCCCTCCGGAGCCCCTCGACCACGTGGGCGTCGTAGGGCGGGACGTATCCTTCGAGGATGCGGCTGGCGCAGGTGGTGGGGATTCCCCGGGTCGAGATGTTGTCCTTCACCGCCACCGGGACCCCCGCCAGGGGGCCGCCGCGGCGCGCTCCCGCGTCCCGCTCCTCGCCGGCTTTCGGGTTCACGGCGAGGTAGCAGTGGAAGGGGTCTCTCCGCACCCGTTCGAGGAGAGCGTTAAGCCGTTCGCCGTTCCAGCCCTTCATGGGGAGCCGCCCTTTTTCGGAGCCAGGATGCGGGGCCCCCGGAGGTAGCCCTCCTCGGTCGCCGCCGAGTGTTTCAAGGCCTCCCCCCGGTCGAGGCAGGGGCGCGGCTCGTCCTCCCGGAAAACCGACTCGATGCGGAGGGCGTGGTGGAGGGGTTCCTCCGCGGCGGGGGCCCGGTCGAGTTCCCGGAAGAGGCCGAGGACCGCCTCCATCTCCTTCGCCAGGGCATCCTTCTCCCCCTCGCGGAGCCCCAGCCGGGCGAGGCGGGCGATGCGCTCCACTTCGGAAATCTCCATCCACCCCCTCCTCGCCACCGGGGATTTATAAGTCCGCGCGGGGGAAATGCCGCCCATATGTATGTCATCGTCGTCGGCCTCGGCCGGGTGGGCCAGTATGTGGTGGAGTTCCTGGCCCCCCGGAAGCACTCCGTGGTCGTGGTGGACAGGAACCCCGACGTGTGCCGGGCGGTCGCCTCCCGCATCGACGTCGTCGCCATCCCCGGCGACGCTACCGCCAAGCACGTCCTAGAGCAGGCGGGGGCCTCCAAGGCCGACGCCCTCATCGCCACCACCGACGACGATTCCGTGAACTTCATGGCGGCCCACCTCGCCCGCAGCCTCGGGGTGAAGCACCTCGTGAGCGTCCTGAACCTCAAGGAGCACGCCTCTCTCTTCGCCGGCGCCTCCATCGGGGTGGTGGAGAACCCCGAGATGGAGGTGGCCAAGCACCTCTACTGGGCCGTGGAGCGCCCCAACGTCCGGGACCTCCTCCGCCTGGGGGAAGAGAAGGTGGAGATGTTCGAGGTGGTGGTGGGGGAGAACTCCGACGCCGTGGACAAGGACCTCGGGGAACTGAAACTCGCCGACGCCACCGTGGTGGCAATCGAGCGCAGGAACAAGCTCATCATCCCCCGGGGCGACACCCGCATCCAGCCCGGGGACAAGGTGACGGTGTTCGCCGCCGTGGAGGCGGTCGAGAAACTGGCCAGCCTTTTCGTGGGGAAGAACTCGGTGAAGAAGTAGCGTGGGCCGCCTCTTCCGGATTCGGAAGCCCCGGGTCGGCGTGGACGTCGTCATCTTGAAGGGGGGCCGGGTCGTGCTGGTCCGCCGCGGGAACCCCCCCTTCCGGGGGCGGTTCGCCCTGCCCGGCGGGTTCCTCGAGCCGGGCGAGACCGTCGAGCAGGGGGCCCGCCGTGAGGCGCGGGAGGAGACCCGCCTCCGCATCGTCCTCACGGGGATGGTGGGGGTCTATTCGGAGCCGGGGCGCGACCCGAGGGGGCCGGTCGTCACCATCGCATTCCGGGCGCGGCCCGTGTCAGGGACCCTGCGAGGGGGCGACGACGCGGCGGAGGCGAAGTGGTTCCCGGCGGAGCGGCCGCCGCCCCTCGCCTTCGACCACCGGAAGATACTTCGGGACGCCCTCCGCGGGAGGGGTAGATGACCCGGACCCACCGGACCGACGAGGTCATCCCCGGCCTGGACGGGAAGAGCGTCACCGTCGCGGGCTGGGCCGAGGAGACCCGCGACATGGGGGGGCTCTTCTTCCTCGTCCTCCGGGACGGGTTCGGCAAGGTCCAGGTGACCCTCGCCAAGAAGCGGGTGGACGCTAAACTCTTCGACGCCGCCCGGGCGGTCCCGCGGGAGTCGGTGGTGGAGGTCACGGGAACGGTCCTAAAGGAGCCGAAGGCTCCCGGCGGGTGCGAACTGCAGCCCGAGAGCCTCCGGGTCGTCTCGGCGGCCCGGGTCCCGCTCCCGCTCGACCCCTCGGAGAAGGTCCCCGCCGACCTCGACACCCGGCTCGACTCCCGCTTCCTCGACCTCCGGCGGCCCGCGGTCCAGGCCCTCTTCCGGCTGCGGTCGGAACTCCTCGGGACCCTCCGGGCCCTCTTCACCGGGCGCGGCTTCGTCGAGATTCACACCCCGAAACTGCTCGCGGCGGCGGCCGAGGGGGGCGCGGCGCTCTTCCCGGTGGCCTACTTCGAGCAGGAGGCGTTCCTCGCCCAGAGCCCGCAACTCTACAAGCAATCCATGATGGCGACCGGCCTCGACCGGGTGTTCGAAATCGGCCCCATCTTCCGGGCCGAGGAGCACGACACCCGCAAGCACCTGAACGAGGCGGTCTCCATCGACGTGGAGTGCGCCTGGATGGACGACAAGCAGGTGATGGACCTCGCCGAGGAGGCCGTCGTCGCGTGCTATGAAACCGCGGCGAAGAGCCGGTGGGTGAAGCCCCTCAACCTGAAGGTCGCGGTCCCGAAGCGCCCCTTCCGGCGGCTGACCTACAAGGAGGCGGTCGGGATGATTCCGGAGCACGCCCGCTTCGGGGAGGACCTCTCGACGGCGGCCGAGAAGGCGCTCGGGGACAAGGTCGGAGCGCCCTACTTCGTCACCGACTGGCCGACGCGGCTCAAGCCCTACTACACCCAGCCCGGGCCCGACCCGGAGTTCAGCAAGGGGTTCGACCTGATGCACCCGCGGATGGAACTGGCCTCGGGGGGGCAGCGGGTCCACGACCCCGACCTGCTCGAAAAGCGTATCAAGGAGCAGGGGCTCAACCCGGCGGCGTTCGAGTTCTACCTGAAGGCGTTCCGCTACGGGATGCCGCCGCACGCCGGGTGGGGGATGGGGCTCGACCGGCTGATGGCGTGCATTGCGAACGTGGACAATATCCGCGAAGTCGTCCTCTTTCCGCGAGACCGGAAGCGGCTGGTGCCCTAAACCCGTAGCCCCGCCGCCACGTCCCCGCCCCTCGTCTCCACCATCGCCTGCAGCCTCCGCAAACTCGCTTCCAGTTCGACCAAGCGCCCGAGCAGCCCCTTCACGTCGGCGAGGTCCTCGATGACCTTCGCATCGGTCTCGGCGAGCCCCTTCAGGGTGGACTCGACCGAGCCCCGCATGGAGTGGAAACCGTCCTCCGCCACCTTGAGCCGGTCGGCCAGAGTCCGCAGGAGCGCCCCCATGGCGGCGGTCTCTCTCTCCTGGGCGTCGGCCCTCCGCTTCGCCTCCTCGGCCTCGGCCTGGGAAGCGCGCCACGCCCGGAGCCCCTCCCGGAGCCCTTCGAAGCGCGACAGGCGGGCCTCGGCGGCCGCCCGCTCCTCCACACCGCTCGGGAGAGCCTGTGATTTCAACTCCTGAAGGGTCCCTTCGAGGCGCCGCTCCTGGACATCCAGCGACGCGGCGTCCCGGCTCCGGAAGAGCGCCTCCACGAGGTCCCGGAGGTCGGCCACCTCCCGCTCGAACGTGCGCAGGCGGGTGACGGCGTGGTGCAGGACCTCGTCCTGGCCCGCCTCCAGAGCCTTGACCCGCCCCTCGATGACATCCACGCTCGACGCCCGGACCAGGTTCCGGAGCCCCTGGAGAGCCAACTCCTGCTGCTGGGCGAACTGGTCGAGGCGCCGCTCCAGCGCGAGGCGCGCCTCCTCCCCGCGGGCCTGCTGCGCCTCCAGGGCTCGGGCGAGGTCCGCCTGGACCTGCCGAAGCCCCTCGACGGCCTCCTGGAGGGCAGCGGCCCGCTGCTCCGAGGCCTGGTGCGCCTCCCGGAGGGCGGTGACCCGCTGGTGGAGGGAGTCGAGGGCCTGCTCCTGGCGCGCCCCGAGGTCCTCCATCTTCACCGGCAGGTCGGCGAGTTCCCGGAGCCTCTTGTCCACCGAGGCGAAGCGGCTCTCCCCGAGGTCCCGGAGGGTCCGGTGGGCCCCTTCGAGAACCTCCATCCGCCGCTCGACGGGCTGGTGGAGGGCCGACGCGGCGCGCTGGATTTCCGCGGGAACCTCCTTGAGCCGCGATTCGAGGGCGCGAACACCGTCGGCCGCATCCTTCTGGGCCCGCCGCAGGGGCTGCAACTGCTCCTCCAAGTGGGCCTGGAGCGCCTTCTGGGACTCCATGACGGTCGCGCCCCACGCCTGCACCTCCTTCCGGGTCGCCGCCTCGTCGGCCCGCTGCCGCAGGGCGTCGAGCGCTCCCTCGGCGGAGCCCACGCGCCTCTCCAGGGCCGCGGCCCGCTCGGCGGCCTCCACACCCGTTCGGGCGGCCTCGGAACGGAGCGCATCGAGGCCCCGGGCGGTCCCGGCCACTTCCCCGGCCATCTTGGACCATTCAGCGGCGCTCCTCTCCTCCGTCTGCCTCTGGGCGTCGAGGGCGGCCCGGACCTGCTGAATCTCATCCCCGAGGCCCCCGGCCCGTTGGCGGAACTGGGCCGCGGCGAGGTCCAGGGACTCCTTGAGTGCGGGAATCGTGGAGGCGGCTCCCTCGGTTCTCGCGAGCCGGGCCTCGATGCGGGCCCGCTGGCCGCGCTCCCCGTCGAGGGCGGCCCGGGCCTCCTCCATCGAGCGCTGGAATCTTTCGGCGGTCGTCTCCATCTCTTTCCGGACTTCCGCTCCGAGGGAGTCCACCCGTTGGCCGAGGCGGGTTTCGGCATCCTTCCAGCCGGCTTCCACCCGGGCGAGTTCCCCGGCCTCCCGGGCGTCGGCGGCTGCCGCGGCCTCCCGGAGGCGCTCGACCGCCTGCCGCACCTCGGCCCCGGCGGCCTCCCGGGCGGTTCCGGCGGCCCGGAGGGCCTCCAGGGATTCCCCGTGGGTCGCAACGGTCCCTCCCAGAGCCGTGAGCCTCTCCTCGACGGCCGCGGTCCGGCCTTCCGTGCTCCGGAGGGCCCCTTGCGCCTCTTCCGCCCGGGCCTGGAGGGCCCGTAGGGCGTCGTCCAGTTTCGACAGGGACTGGGAGTGCTCCTCCCCGATTTCCGATTTCCACGCCTCGAACCGCTCGCCGAGGCCGGCCGCCGCGCTCTTCCATTCGGCCTCTACCCGGGCGACCTCCTCCGCCTGCCGCTTTTCGAGGGCCCGGAGGGCGTCCGCCGCAGCCCCCAACTTCCCCTCCAAGTCCTGGGCCCGGGCCCCGGCCTCGTTCCTCAGCGCTTCGACCTTCCCAGCGAGGCCGGTCGCGGTCCCCCTCCACCCCGCCTCCACCCGCGCCATCTCCCCAGCCTGCCGCTCCTCCGCGGCCCGGAAGGCCTGCTCCATCTGCGAAATGGACTGCGCGGTCTCCCCGGCCAGCCGCTTCTGGGCCTCGGCCATCTCCGACCTCCAGCGCTCCACATCGGCCCGCGTCCTCTCTCCCGCTTCGACGGCAAGGCGGGCAAGCCCCGACACCTGCTGAGTGGTGTCGAGGGACCTCCGGAACCGCTCCCCCGCCTCCGCGCTTTCGGCGGCGATGCGGCCCACCTGCTCCTCGACGGCCGCGACCCGCTCCGCGGGGGCGAAGCGCCCGGCCGCCTCCTCCAGGGCCTGGGCCCGGCCCCGCAGGTCGGCGATGTCGCGGCCCCGGGCCTGGAGTTCGGAGCGCAGGCCGTCCATGCGCCGCCGGGCCTCGTCGGGGAACTTCCGGAGTTCCTGGAGCCCCTTGAGCGCCTCCTGGGCCCGGGAACCCGCGGAGTCGAGGCGGGGGCGAAGGCCCTCGACCGACTTCCGGAGGTCGTCGAGCCTCTTCTCCGTGCCGGTCTCGCGGCTCCGGAGAGCGTCGAGGGCGGATGCGAGTTCGGAGAGGCGCGCCTCGGCGAAGGCGGGGAACTCCTTGAGCCCCTCCACCTCTTCAACGGTCTTTTTCAGCAGTTCCGCAGGCGGCAACTCCCCGAGCCGGGCGCGGGCCTCGCCGAGGCCGCGGTCGAGGGCGGCCGCCCGCCCCTTCAGGGCCCCCACCTCCCCGCGGAGCCCTTCGGCTCCCTTCCGCAACTCGGCTCCGAAGGCATCGAAGCGGCGGCCCAGTTCCCGCGCCCCCTTCTCGACCGACGACAACTGCTCCCGGGTGGCGGCCGCCTCCAGGGCGGTTTGGGCCTGCTTGAGTTCCGACGACAGGCCCTCCAACTTCCCGGTCAGGGCTCCGAGTTCCTCCGTCCTCGCCGACAGGGGCTCCACCTGCTCCCGGGTGGCGAACTTGTTGCTCCGGACCTCCAGGGCCCCGATTCTCGCGCCGAGGGTCTCCAGCCCGCCCTGGAGTTGCGACGGGACCCCTTTCAGCCCCTCCACGGCGGCCCGCAGCCCCTCCACCTCCGCCCGGGTGGCGAGGTCGCCCCCCCGGACCTCCAGCGCCCCGAGCCTCTGGCCGAGGGTCCCGATGCGGAGTTCCATCCCCCGGGACAGGCCGCTGGCCTCCTCCATGGCGGCCCGGAGAGCCTCGACCTCCTCCTGGCGCGCCGCGCGGGAGCCGGCCTGCTCCACTCCCGCAAGCCGCTCCTGCAGGGCGGCGACCTGATTTTCCACCTCCTTCGGAAAGCCCCGAAGTTCCTCGGCCAGGGCCCGAATCTTCTCGACCTCCTCGCGCCGCGAGAAGTTCGTTTCGATGGCCGCCGCCTTGCTTCCCAGGGACTCCAGCCGCCCCTCCACCTCCCCGAACCGCTTCTCCAACGAGCGGGGCAAGTCCTTCATCTCCTCGACGAGTTTCAGCGCCTTGTGGAGCTCCTTCCGCGGGGGGAGTTCCTTGAACCGCTCCTGCGTCTCTTCGAGGTCCCGGCCGAGGGCCTCCACCCGCTTCTCCAGGTCTTTGGGCGCTTCCTCCACGGAGCGGCGCAGGGATTCCAATTCCTCCCGGGCGGCGAACCCCGCCCCCCGGGCCTCCAGGGCATCGAGCCTCCGGTCCAGCGCGGCCGCTTTCGCCTCGACCTCCTTCGGGAAGCCCCGCAACTCGTCGGCGAGGGCGCGCAAGGCCTCCAGGTCCTGGCGGGTCGCGCTCTCCTGGCTGCGCTTTTCCAGCGAGTCGAGCCTCTGGGCGAGTTGCAAGGCGCTCTTCTCCATCTCCTTGGGGAGCCCGCGGACCTCTTCGACGGCCGCCCGGAGGGCCTCCACCTCTTCCCTGCGCGCCGCGGCGCCCGAGGCGGCCTCCAGCACCCCGACCTTCCGGTCCACGGCCTCCAGCCTGCCTTCGAACTGGCGCGGGAGGCCCTTCAGTTCGTCCACCACGGCCCGCATCCCCTCCACCTCCTCCCGGCGCGGGAGCCCCGCGGCCGCGGCCTCCACCGCCCCGAGCCTCTGGCCCAGGGCCTCGACCTTCGCCTCCACCTCCCGGGGCAGCCCCTTGACCTCCTCCAGGGCGCCCTTCAGGGCGGCGACCTCCTCGGGCTTGAGGGCTGCAGCGCCCTCGAGGGCCCCGACCCTCTGGGCGACGGCCGCCAAGTCCTTCTCGACCTTCTTCGGCAACTCCTGCAGTTCCCCGACCAGCGTGTCCAGGGACTCCAGGTCCTCCTGCCGGACCGCCGTGGCGGCCTTCGCCTCCAGGGTTTTCACCTGGCCCCGCAGGGCGGCGAGGTCCTTCTCGACCCTCTTCGGCAACTCCTGCAGTTCCCCGACCAGCGTGTCCAGGGACTCCAGGTCCTC
>CAZANW010000004.1:0-4933 GCA_964486625.1 uncultured Halobacteria archaeon | reverse complement strand
CTGCCGGACCGCCGTCTCGGCCTTCACCTCCAGGGCCTGGACCCGGGCGGGCAGGTCCCCCATCTCCTTGGCCGCAGTGCTCGCCTTGGCCAGGATGTCGGCCGCGTCCGGCGGGATTTGGAGGGACTCGAAGCGCGACACCACCTGGAGCCGCTCCTCCTCCACCTTCCGCTCCAAACTGAAGAGGGAACCCTGGAGGTCCGACAGCCCTTGCTGGAGGGTCCGGAGGACCTGGGGGGGCGGGACCTCCTCAAGGCGCGCGGAGACCTGCGTGAGCCGCTCTTCGAGTTCCGCCACCGAGGCCCGGAGGGCCACCAGGCCCCGCTTCTGCTCCGTCGCGTCCGCGAGCGTCTCCACCTCCTTCCCGACGCTCTCGATGCGCTCCAGGAGGCCGGGGGGCAAACTCATGAGGCGCCGGGTGACCTCGGCCACCTCCGCCGCCCTCTCGGCCAGTTCGGGCACGGCGGCCTGGGCCTCCCCGAGCCGCTTCTGAATCTCCTCCCGCTGCTTCTGCAAACTCTCCTCGACCTGCCGCATCTGGTCCCGGGCCTCGGCCGCCTTGGCCCGGAGTGCCTGCAGTTCGGCGGGGTCGGGGATGGCCCCGCTGTCCGCCAGGACCTTGAACCGCTCCACATCTTTCGCCACCTCCTCCATCCGGGCCTGGAGCGCCTCGACCCCGGGCTTCACCCGGGCCGCGAGGTCCTTCAACTCCTTCAGGTCGGGGGCGCCCGGAACCTCGGCCACCTTGGCCTGGAACTCGGTCAGGGTGGATTCGACCGCCCCCATCCGCTCCTCCAGTTTCCTCGGGGCCATTTTCGCCTCCTCGATGAGGGCCGCGGTCCACGCGGTGTATTTCCTGAGCGCCGACCGCAGTTCGGGAATCTCCTCGACCTTCTTGTAGAGGGCCGCGAGCCGGACCTCCTGCTCCTTGGCCAGGGACTCCAGCCGCCGGTGGAGGTCCTGGAGGGCCTCGTCCGCCTTGTCCACCGCCTCCAGCCGGGAGCCGAGTTTGTCGATGCCGAGGCGCTTGACCTCGTCCAGAGTCTTCTTCATCGAGGCGATTTTCTCGGGCTGGCCCGCCGTGTCGAGCATCTTGGCCTTCTCCTGGATTTCCTTCAGCGCCGCCTCCTGGGCCGCGAGTTTCTGCTCCAGCAACTTCGGCTGGTCCCGGAGCGTTTCCAGGGACTGGAGGAGTCCCTCCAGGTCGCTCCGCTTCACGGTCTCGGTCCGGGCGTCGTAGAGTTCCCGCAGGGCCTTCTCCTGCGCCTCGACCCGCTGGACGAGGTTCTGGGCGAAGGCCCGGACCTCGTTCATCCCCTGGACGAGGGCCTTCACGTCCACTTCCGACAGCGAGGTGGCCCGCTCCAGCAACTGCCTCAGGCGGGCCTCCTGCATTTCGATTTTCGTCGCGAACTGCTCGGGGATGTCCTTCAGCCTCTCCATGAACTTGAAGAGCGCCTGGACGTCGTACTTCTCCAGTTCAATCGTCTTTTCCAGGAGTTCCTTGACCTTGACCTCCTGGAGGGCCATGCGGTGCTCCAGTTCCCTCCGCAGCCCCACCAGTTCCTGGAATCCGGTGAGCATGGAGGCGAACTCCCGGACCCGGGAGTCGAGGGCCGTCAGTTCCTTCACCGTGCCGCGGAGTTCTTCGATGCGCTCGTCCTGGTCCCGGGCGATGCGGCGCAGTTCGGCCATGTCCTCCCGGACCTGGACCGGGGTGGGCTGCGGGCCGCTCCCCGCCGGGGCGGCCCCGAGGGCGTCGAGGCGCTTCTTCACCTGCCCGGACATCCACTCGAAGTCTTCCTTCGAGATGGAGCCCTTCTCGAGTTTCCGCTTCAGGACCTCCAGCGTCGCGACGAGCTCGTCCCGCTCCTGCGCCATGGTTATTTCTTCTTCGCCCCCAGCGCATCCTCCACGGTCCGGAGGCGGTCCTCCTGGAGGGTGTTCATGGCCTCGGCCTCGTATTTCAGGGCCTTGATTTCTATGCGCGCGGTCGAGATGTCCTCCTGGAGTTTCTCCAGGGAGACGGGCACGGGCTTCAGGATGTCGGCGAAGCGCTGGAACTCCGCCTTCGCCGTCCGGTCCATCTCCCGCGTGAACGCCTCCAGGCGGGTCTGGCGCTCCATCAGTTGCCGGACCTGATCCCGGAGCTCCGGGAGGGGGACCCCCTTCAGCAGGTCTTCGAGGGCCGCCACCCGGGCGGCGAAGGCGCCCAGGACCGGCTTCAGCTGGTTCGCCTCGGAGTAGGCAGCCTGGGCCCGGGAGAGGGCCTCCTCGGTCTTCTGGATAAGTTCCGGGGGAGGGGCCGGCGCCCCGGCCGGGGGCAGCGCCCGGCCCGGGGAGGGCGGGGACCGGACAACGGGGGGCTCCAGCGTCGCCGCTCCGGCCCGCGCGCTGCCGCCCTTCCCATCGAGCCGCTCCCTCTCCGCCACGAGGACCGGGATGCGCTCGTCGATGGAGACGAGCCGGGCCCGGGCCTCCTCCACCGTCTTCTCGTAGAGGAGGCGGGAGGTGAGCCCCCGGTCGAACTGGACCTTGAGGGCCTCCAGGTGGGCCAGGATGCGCTCCCCCTCTTTGTTCAGCCCCTCCAATTCGGCTTCGATTTCGAGGATGCGGGAATCCATGGTTCTATGAATTCGCGGCGCCTTCGTCCCGGCTCCCCGGGCGGTTCGGCGGCAAGCCCCGGGCCCCGTCTTCCGCTCCGCTCATGTCGAAACCGTTAATATTCGCGCCATATTCAAGGTTACCCGATGCCCTCTCTCCGGGGGCGGCCGTCGTTCGTGGAGCGACTGGAGGCCCTCAAGGCGGACAGCCGGGTCCAGCCCTACTCGCCCCGCTCCTCCCTGCGGGGCCGGGCCCAGAGGCTCCTCGCGACGCCGGTCCGCTCCACCGGCATCGACATCCTCGACCGGAGCCTCGACGGCGGCCTCCCTGCGGGCTCCGTGGTCTACCTCTCGGCGGACCCCCACGGCATGGCCGAGGCGTTCCTCTACCAGTTCTCCGCCATCCGCAAGACTTACTACTTCACCACCTCCCGCCGGCCCGCCCACATCGCCCAGAACATCACCGACATGAACTTCGACACGGAGAACCTGACCTTCGTGGACGTCTTCTCCCACTACCACCTGGACGCCTACGGCGAGCCCGCCGAGAACGCGGGGGACCTCCTCCGGGACCGGGAGGCCGTGGAGTTCACCGAGCGCCACCTGAAGCAAATCCGGGACGCCCACAAGGACGGGGAGGGCGAAATCAACGTCATTTTCGACAGTTTCTCCTTCTACCTCCACCTCGGGCTCCCGCCGCCCCGCCTCCTCCGCCTGATGAACCTCGCCTACGAGGTCTCGAAGCAGACCAAGGCCCTGACCTACCTCTACGCCCCCCGGGGGGCCCCGCCGGGGCCCGTGGAGACCGACGTGATGAACGTCTGCGACGCCATCTTCCACATCGGGTCGGAGCGCGTCGGGGGAAACGTCGTCCACCGGCTGAGCCTCCCGAAAATCCGGGGCCGCCCCTCCTCCATGACGGTCCTCCGCTTCAAGGTCCAGGACGGCATCCGCATCGACACGAGCAGGGACATCGCATAGCCGCCGGGTTCAAAAAAGATAAAGCGGGAGGAGGGGGGGTTAGTGGAATGCGGGGCTCCCGCCTTAACTCAGCCTGGTAGAGTGCGCGGCTGTAGTCCGAACCGCCCGCGAGGGCGAACGCGCAGTCACCGCGTGGTCCCCGGTTCGAATCCGGGAGGCGGGATTGAACAGCGACCGGAAGGTTTGGAAAGTATATAATCGGGCCTCTTCGACCTCTCCCAATGAGGGTTTTTGCCGTGCTTTCGGGCAAGGGCGGGGTGGGAAAAACGACGACGGTCGCCAACCTCGGGGCCGCCCTGGCCGCCCGCGGAGCCCGGGTCGTGGCGGTGGACATGAACTGGACCACCCCGAACCTCGGATACCATCTCGGCATCGACGCCCCCGCGGTCCCTCTGGAGGAGGTCCTGGAAGGGCGGCGGGACCCGGCGGACGCCCTCCTCGCCATCTCCCCGAACCTCAGGTGCCTGCTCCCCGCGGCCGGCCTCCCCATCGAAGCCCCCCGGGACTCCACGGCCGCCCTCCTCCGGGCCCTGCGGGGGCTCGACGCCGACTTCGCCCTCCTCGACTGCCCGCCGGGCCTGGAGCCGGTCCGGACCCTCCTGCCCCACGCCGACGGGGCCCTGGTGGTGACCAACCCCGAACTCCCCGCCATGGCCGACGCGCTCATCACAGTCCGGCAGGCGCGGGAGGTCGCTCCGCCTTCCGGAGTCTGGATGGAGTTGAACCGGGCCCGGTGGGGCCGCCCGGGCGCCCGCGAGGTCTCCCGCCTCTGCGGGGCCCCCGTGGCCGCGGTGGTCCCCGAGAGCCGGGCTGTGGCCCGCTCCGTCGCCGCCGGAAGGCCCGCGGTGGCCGCCCGCCCCTGGAGCCGCCCCTCCCGCGCATTCCTGCGGATGGCGGAGGCGCTGGCGCGGGGCTCGATGCCGCTCATCACCGGAACGGGGGCCCTCCCCGCGGGCCGCCTCGGGGCGCGCCTGGAGGCCCTCCACCGGAGGGTGACGGAGGCATCGGCCCGCCGGCGGGGCGAACTCTCGGGGCTTCTCTCCTCCCTGGAGGACTACCGGAGCCGGGGGCTCCTGAGCGAGGAGGCCTACCAGGAGTTGCGCCGGGTCAACTTGGCGCGCCTCCGGGCCGAAGCATAGGATTCAAAATCCTAAATTCAAAATCCGAAATCCTAAACAAATCCGAAATTCAAAGCACAAAATCCAAAACGGGTTTTGAATTTTGGATTTCGGTCATTTTGGATTTGTTTCGGATTTAGGATTTCGTGCTTTGAATTTGGTGTGCTGCGGTCATCTCCGCCGCCCCATGAGAAATGCGGCGAGGCTGAAGGCGGCGACTCCCCCCAAGAG
>CAZANW010000003.1:0-51777 GCA_964486625.1 uncultured Halobacteria archaeon | reverse complement strand
CCCCCGCCGCCCCCGCCGCCGGTGACGCCCCTGGGGCCCCGGGCCACGCCGACCCCGGCGGCCACTCCGCCTCCGCCAAGTCCGATGCCCTCCTCCACCGCCGCCCCGGCGGGAGCGGGCAACCCTGCCAAGGGGAAGTCCATCTTCGCCTCCTCCTGCGCCGCCTGCCACAACCCGCAGCAGCCATTCGCCCCCGGAAAGGGGACGCCCGTGGGGCCGGGCCTCGCCGGGGTCTCCGCCAAGGGGGAGGCCTACGTCCGCGAGTCCATCGTCGAGCCCGGCGCGAAGATTGCCGAGGGATTCTCCCCCGCCATGCCCGACGCATTCGACCAGCAGTTGTGCGGGAAGAAAGTCTCCAATCCTGCCGATGTGGCCGGTTGCGCGGCCCTCAACGACCTCGTGGCCTACCTGTTCTCGCTGAAAGCGTAGCCGCTCCAGACGGGCCGGGTAGGAAGTTTTTTAAGCCCGGGTTTCCATTTCGGGCCATGCGCGCGACCTCCTTCGCGGCGATGGGCATCCTGCTCGCCGCGGCCCTCGTGATTTCGGGCTGCACCGCGCCACCGAGCCCTGCCGCCACGCCGCCCCCGGCCGCCACGACCGCGCCTCCCGCACCTTCGACCCCCGCCGCCGGCGGCGCGACCGAGGTCGTCATCTCCCTGAAGAACGTCCAGTTCAACCCGAAGGAGGTCAAGGTCAAGGTCGGGACCAAGGTGACTTGGAAGAACGAGGACGTGATGAACCACGACGTCCAGTCGGACGCGGTCCACTTCCCCGGCAAGAACCAGGGCGTCGCGTTCAAGTCGGGCCCCGTCGGCAACATGAAGCCCGGAGACACCTACAGTTACACCTTCGACAAGCCGGGGACCTACACCTACCACTGCCACCTCCACTCGGCGGTGGACCAGTCGGCCGGGACGGTGGCCGGGATGACCGGGACCATCATCGTCGAGGCCTGAAGGCGGCGGAGTTCGGGAAAAGATATATCGCCCGCCCATTTCGTTCCCTTTCCATGCGAATCCTGGTTACAGGAGGAGCGGGTTTCATCGGCTCCCATGTCGTGGACCGCCTCGTCGCCCTCGGCCACCGCGTCACCGTCCTCGACAACCTCCAGGCGGGAAAGGTCGAGAACCTCGCGGGCGTGCGGGACCGCATCACCTTCATCCGTGGCGACCTGCGGGACCAGCGCGCGGTCCGGCGGGCGGCGCGGGGGGCGGAGGGGGTCATCCACATCGGCGCCAACGCGTCGGTGCCCCACTCCGTCGAGGACCCCCGCTACGACTTCGAGAGCAACGCCGGCGGGACTTTCAACCTCCTGGAGGCGTGCCGGGCCGGCGGGGTCCGGCGCTTCCTCTACGCCTCCTCGGCCGCGGTCTACGGCGAGCCCGACTACACCCCCATCGACGAGTCCCACCCCCTCCGGCCCATCTCCCCCTACGGCGCCTCCAAACTGGCGGGCGAGCGGATGGGCTTCGCCTACGCGGAGTCCTACGGCCTCTCCTTCACCGCGGCCCGCATCTTCAACATCTACGGCCCCCGCCAGCCCCGCTACGTCATGGCCGACCTGGTCCGGAAACTGGAGCGGAACCCGAAGCGCCTGGAGGTCCTCGGCGACGGGACCCAGGTCCGGGACCCATCCTACGTGGACGACTGCGTGGACGCCCTCCTCTTCCTCTTCCGCCGGGGCAAGGGGGAGTGCTACAACGTGGCCGCCGGGCGGCCCACCACCATCCGCCACATCGCAGAGGGGTTGGTGGCGCGGGTCTCCCCCGGGGCCCGCATCGTCTACACCGGGAAGTCATGGGCCGGGGACGTGAAGACCCTCATCGCAGACGTGCGCAAAATCAACCGCCTCGGGTGGAAATCGAAGGTCCCCCTGGAGGAGGGGATGGACCGGTTCGTCGAGTGGTGGAGTTCTCAGACCACCGCGCGGTAAACCCTCTCGACCTTCTCGACGACGTCGTCCCACCGCAGCAGCGTCCCGCCGTAGGCGGAGGGAGGGGTATCCAGCGCCCTGCGGAGGGTCGCGACCAGCGCCCCGCGCTCCACGGGGACCCCGACCCCGAAGCAGAGGCGGCCGTCCACGAACTCGGCCAATGCGGCCGCGCGGGCCACGACGCAGGGGGTCCCGCAGGCGAGGGCCTCGGCCACCGACAAGCCGTAGGCCTCGCGGGTCGAGAGGAGGGCGAGGGCCCCCGCGCCCCGGTAGCGGGCCGCCAGCGCCTCCGCCGCCAGCCCCGACTCCCAGGAGACCCGGTCCGCGACTCCCAGCCTCCGGGCCAGGTTCCGCAGGGAAGCCTCGTAGGGGCCCGTGCCCACGACGGCGAGGTGGATTTGCAGGTCGCGCAGTGCGTCGAGGAGGTGGTGAACACCTTTGTATTTCTCGAGGCGGCCCACGTAGAGGAGGTCCCGGGTCCGGGGCGGCGCTGGGCCCGCCGGGGGCGGGAGGTCCACGCCGTTCGGGATGACCTCCACCTTTCCCGGGGCGACGCCGAAGTGGCCCCGGACGAGGTCCGCTTCGTGGCGGGAGACGCAGACCACCCGCCGCGCCCGTTCGAAGACGCGCCGGCCGAGGAGCCGGTAGGGCCGGAGGAGGAGTGCCCGGAACGGGGTGTGTCCGGCCCCGTGGTAGTGGGGAGTGAAGACCACCGGCGCCCGGGCTGCCCGGGCTCCCAGCCAGGAGGTGAGGCTGTGGTAGGAGTGGAGGTGGACGACGTCGAACTCCCCCTCCCGCAGGCGGGCGGCGAGGCGCGGGCTCCAGTAGTAGGCCTCCCGGGGGGCGAAGGCGGGGAAGCGGAGGACCCTGACCCCGCCGCGGGTCTCCTCCGGCGCCCACCGCCCGCCGGGGTCGGTGGAGAGGGAGGCGACCTCGTGGCCCCGGGCGGCGAGCCCCTCGGCCAGGGCCTGGACGTGGCGCTCCACGCCCCCCGCATAGGGCGGGTAGCGGGGGGAGACGAGGGCGATTTTCACGGTCAGATCCCCTGCGGGTCGGGCGCAATCACCCGGTTGGTCCCCGCCACGCGCCCGATGAAGCGGGTCGAGAGCCGCTCAATCTCGGGCACCCCCCTCGACCGGACGGTGAAGACGAGAAACCCGCCGCCGGCGTAGAAGGTCTCCACAATCCAGTTGAACCGCTTCCCGTCGCGGGAGAGCCCTTCGCCGGTGCCCAGTTCCGCGGACGACGAGCGGTATTTGTCGTAGCGCATGTCGAGGACCTGCTCCCGAAAGCGCACCGTGATGGCGAAGTTCTTCAGCGGGTCCTTCTTGACGTTCCTCAGAATCATGTCGTAGTTGAGGGTGCCGTCGAAGTTCCTCACCTTGCCCTGGCGCGGCGCGAACGTGAACTCGTAGGTCGCCATGCCCGGGGGAATGAGGTCTCCCCGGCCCCCCTGCGGCTTGCGGGAAACGGTCTCCATGAGGCCCTTGAACGGCCCCTCCTTGTCGGTGCGGAACGCCGACGGGTCGTTGACGTTGAACCCGCGGAAGTCGAAGTGGCGCAGCGGGCCCATGAGCGGCGGCACCGCGGCGTTCCCCCGGATGAGGGGGACGATGCGGAGCCCCAGGTTTTTCATTTTTTTGTAGAGGAGCGCCTGGTATCCCGCCCGGGACCACTTGGAGCCCGCCGACGGGGAGAGGACGTAGAGGAACTGGCTGCACCCGGAGAGGGCGTCCTCCAGTTCCTTCGGGACCGCCTCGACGCCCCGGTCGTCCCACGGGTCGAAGAGGACGTCGAACCCGGCCGACTGGAGCTGGCGCCCGAGGGCCCGGGCGAAGGACTCCTCCAGGGCCGGATAGGCGAGGAAAATCTTCTCCCGTTGCTGTTGCTGCATACGATTCGCCTGGGTGGCGCGCCGATTTAAGACCTGCTGGCCCGGGCCAGGACCTCCCCGTATCTCCGCGCCGTCTCGGCGAACCCCAGGGGCGGGGGCGGGTGGGTCCGGGGCCCGGCCCGCAGTCCATTCTCCACGGCCGCCGAGAGGGCCGCCGCGTCCCCGGGCTCGACCAGCGTCGTTCCCGGGTAGGTCTCCAGGGCCCCGAGGCCCCCGACCCGGCTCAGGACGAGCGGCAGCCCCTGGGCCATGGCGATGTGGGCCACGCCGCTCTGGGAGGCCCGCAGGTAGGGCAGGGCCACGAGGTCGGCCGCGCCGAAGAAGAGGGGGACCTCGCCGTCGGAAACGTAGCGGTCCACCCAGGTGATGCGGTCGCGGCGCGGGGACGCCTCGATGCGCGCCCGCAGGGCCGCCTCGTCGTCCCAGGGCTCACCCACCAGCAGGAGCCGCGTCTCCCGGGCCAGGTCCTCCGGGAGCCGGTCGAAGGCGTCCAGCAGCACCGGCAGCCCCTTGTAATTCCGGACGATGCCGAAGTAGAGGAGGACGCGGGGCTCGCGGATGGAGAGGCTCCGCCGCGCCTCCTCGCGGGGGACCCGGGGATAGCCGTAGAGCCCGTGGGGGACCACCTCGGCCCGGATGGAGAACCGGCGGGCCACCGAGTCGCGGTCGGCCGCGGAGTGGACCACCGCGGCCGCGGCCCGCCGCAGGAGGAGGGCGGAGGCGAGCCGCGTGTAGAGCCGCAGGCCGGGGTTGCGGGCCTCCAGGGGGTCGAGAACCTCGTGGAACTCGACGGCCAGCCGGGGTTTGCGGCGGAAGAGGTCGAGGGCGAGATAGACGTGGAACACCGAGGCGGTCCACCACGGGAGAATCCAGACGTCCGCGTCCTTCACCGCCCGGTGGGCCGCCCACCACGTCCCCGGGTTGTGCCAGTCCACCTCGACCCTCCTGGCCCGGCCGTAGTCGAGGTCCGCCAGCGGAGCCCCGACCCGCCCCCGGCCGGGGAAGAAGAACGTGGGGAGCATCCTTCGGAACAGGACCACCGTGACCTCGTGCCGCTCCGACAGGGCCGCCGCCAGCCGCGCGGTGTAGTAGGAGATGCCCGACAGAAATGTGGCCCCGGGGCCGAAGACGGCAAGCCTCATCGCAGACCGGAGGAGGGGGTTCCCATCTACTTTTTCCGCGTTTTCACGGGAGAAAGTTCTTCTCCGGACCCCCACTTTTCCACCCAGAATGGCCGGTCAAAAATCCCAAACTGGAGGGGTGCCGCTCGACCGGCCGCTAAAAGAAGAACGAGCCTCTAAATCCGAGATTCGGTTTAAATTCAAAAAGAAGCAAGAGTCCAAGCCGGGAAGAGAATTCTCTGGGCGCCTCCTCCCCGCCCTCGTCTGCGGCGCCCTCCTCGCGGGCCTCGTGGTCTTCGCCATCTACAACCGGGCCGTGATTCCGTGGAACAGCGAACTCTTCCCCGACGGCCGGTGCTGCAAGTTCGCCGCCGACGACGCCGTCATGCAGATGCGCCAGGTCGAGCTCACCCTCCGGAACTTCCCGGTCCGCGCGTTCTTCGACCCCTTCACGCTCTTCCCCTACGGCGGCGGCATCCACTACGGGCCCGCCTGGACCCTGAGCATCGTCACGGTCTCCCTCCTGGCGGGCCTCGGCAACCCCTCCTCCCCGACCGTGGACACGATTGCGGCCCTCTTCCCCGCGGTCATGGGGGGCCTCACCCTCATCCCCGTCTACCTCATCGCCCGCTACTCCTTCGACCGCCGCACCGGCCTCCTGGCGGCGGCCATCCTCGCCACCCTCCCGGGCCAGTTCTTCTCCCGCTCCCTCCTCGGGTTCACCGACCACCACGTGGCCGAGGTCTTCTACATGCTCCTGGCCGTGGCGCTCTACATCCGGGCCCTCGACCTCGGCCGGAATCTCACCTTCGGCCACGTGGTCCGGCGCGAGTGGCGGGCCCTCCGGCCGGCGGCCCTCCCGCTCGTCGGGTCGGGCCTGGCCTACGGCCTCTACCTGCTGAACTGGCCCGGGGGCACGATGCTCCTCGTCCCCATCGGCCTCTTCCTGGTGGTCCATGTGCTGCTGGAGTTCCTCCGGGGGGGGAACCCCGACGGGCCGATTCTCGTGACCGCGGGGACCCTGCTCCTTCCCATCCTGATGCTCCTCCCGGCGACCCAGTGGGACCTCATCGTCTCCCCCGACTTCAAGACCTACACCCCCTTCGCCCCCTTCATCCTCTCCGCTTTCCTGGCGTTCTCCCTCCTGCTGGGATTCCTGGTCCACCTCTTCCGGCGGTGGAACCTCCCCCGCTTTCTCTTCCCATTCCTTCTCCTCGTTCTGCCCGCCGCGGGGCTCCTCCTGCTGTTCGCCGCCACCCCGAACCTGGCCAATGGCATCACCGGCGCCCTGTCCATCTTCACGCCCCCCCAGGGCGGGGCTTCCACCGTCGCCGAGGCATCGGGGCCCAACTGGAACCAGTTCCTGGGCCTCGAGGGCGGCCCGCTCCACGTGGGGTTCCTCTACCTCGGTCTCTTCACCCTCATCGGCTATCGTGTCATCTACCGGGGCTTCATCAAAAAGGGCGAGGGTGCCGGGTACCGCCCGGGCCTCCTCTTCCTCGTGTTCTGGGCCTACTTCCTGATTCAAATCACCTGGGCCCAGAACCGCTTCTCCTACTACTCGGTGGCCTCCGTGGCCGTGGTCGCCGCCTACTTCTTCGTCGAACTCACGGACGCCGCGGGCCTGCGGCGGCTCCGCGAGCGGCTCCCCCGGGAGGTGGCCCGCCCCTCGGACATCTCCTCCTTCCTCTCCCGCTCGGCGAGCCCGGTGGTCATCAGCGCCCTGGTGCCCGCCGTCCTCTTCCTCGCCATCTTCGTGGCCGACGCCGTTCCCGGCACGACGAGCATGGTGGACTACACCCTCCTCTCCGCCCAGGGCGGCCCGGGCAGCGGGGGCGACTACCTGGAGTGGTACGACACCCTCACCTGGATGCGGAACAACACCCCCGACCCCCAGGGGCCCGGGCTCAACTTCTCGGACATCTACAGCCGCCCCCACGAGGGCCCCTTCCCCTATCCGAAGAAGTCGAACGGGACCACCTGGTATGACTACGACGGCCCCTACGGCGTGATGTCGTGGTGGGACTACGGCCACGTCATCACCTACTTCGCCCGCCGCATCCCCAACGCCAACCCCTTCCAGGGGGGCATCGGCCTCCTCCCCTGCCCCGAGCGGGACCCGTTCCAGTGCCGCCCGGGGGGCTCCCAGGCCTCCGACCCGGGCGTGACCCCCGGAGCCGCGCCCTTCCTCTCCACCGACAGCGAGAGCCTGGCGAACCGCATCGCGGACGCCTTCGGGACCCGCTACGTCATCTCGGACTGGCCCCAGGCCACCGGGAAGTTCGGCGCGGTCCTCACGTGGGCCACCGCGGGGAACACCACCTACATCCAGGAGAGGTGGTTCATCGCCTGCGTCCAGAACAACCTGGGAATCCAGGAGTGCGGCTCCTGGAGCCGCCTGTTCGAGCGATACCGGAGCAACCTCCAGTCCCTCTGCAACCGGGGGGTCCCCCAGGCCCCCGCCCTCTGCATCACCGACTTCAACGCCCTGGGGAGCGCGGACTACGCCCGGACCATGGAGGCCCGCCTCCACTTCCTCGACGGCTCGGAGGCGTCCTACGAGTGGATTGCCGACTCCGAGGCCGCGGGCCAGGGCAGCGTCCGGGTGGCGATTCCCGCCCTCCAGCGCTACCGGCTCGTCTACGAGTCCAGGAGCCCCATGGTTTACCGCTGCGTGGGCGGGGACGGCCGCTCCCTCGTCGGCCAACTCTCGCCCTTTGGGATGCCCGTCGTCAGCGACCCCAAGCAGTGCGCCAACGGGACCTCCCCCACCAGCATCCCGTTCCTCGTCACCTACGAGTATCTCCGGGGGGCCAACGTCACCGGCAGCGCCGCGCCGGGGACCCAGCTCCGGGTCAGCCTGCCCCTCCAGACCAACGCCGGCCGAGCCTTCACCTACGTCCAGTCCGCGACGGCGGGCCCCGACGGGACCTTCTCCCTGACGGTCCCCTACTCCACGGAGCCCCCCGACCCCGGCGCGCCGGCGAACGGCAAGACGCGCTACGCGGTGGTCGCCACGGGCCCCTACACCCTCATCACCTCCCGCGGCCAGTCCCAGACCTTCCGGCTGACCGACGACGAGGTGACCTACGGGACGGTCAAGCGGATTGACCTGACCGGGCCGGGGGCCTGAGGCCGAGGCCGGCCCTCCATCCCCGAGACGGCGCCTCTTGATTTTGTTCCACTTTGCCGGGCCCACTGCCGGCCGTAAGTTCCGTAGGCTGCGACCCGGCAACCTGATTTTACGCACGGAACGCTCATATCCAAAACTGAGTTGTTTTTCCGGATGGGGGAGCCGAATGGCAGCCTGCGGGACCGCCTTATCCGGAGCCGTTCCGACCTCCCCGCCCTGGCCGCCGAGATGGCGGGCACGGGGATGATTTCCCCGGAGACCCTGACCCGCCTGCTGAAGACCTACCGCGGGAAGTTGGACGGCT
Source organism: uncultured Halobacteria archaeon (assembly GCA_964486625.1). Lineage (GTDB taxonomy): Archaea > Halobacteriota > Syntropharchaeia > JACQPP01 > JACQPP01 > JAWCQZ01. The sequence continues at coordinate 43,392 of CAZANW010000003.1, read as the reverse complement.
ACGCCCAGGAGAAGGTGCGGGTCATCTGATTTGCCTGCGGCGGACGGGTCACCTCCGGTGCCCCCCGCCGCCTCGCTTCGCGATGCGGCGGCCTGAAAAGTCGAAGGGTCGCTCGGGCCCTAGCAACGGACGACTTCGCCCGGGGTCGGCGACCCCGCACTTCGCGAACGCCGCCTCCCGCTCCCGACACGCCGGGCACCGGCCGCAGGGGCGCGGGCCCCGGCCGTAGCACGACCAAGTGAGATGCAGGGGAACCCCGAGGCGGAGGCCCAGCCGGACGACGCCCGCCTTGTCGAGCCGCGCCAGGGGGGTGAGGACGCGGACCCGCGGGTAGCCCCCCGACGCCGCCAGGGACTCCAGGCCCCGGAAGAAGGGGCGGCCCGCGTCCCGGAACCGCGCCGCGTCGCCCCGCGTGTGGCCCCCGACGACGGCCCCGGCCCCGGAGGCCTCGGCCCGGGAGAGGGCGATGGAGTAGAAGACGAGGTTCCGGGAGGGGATGTATCCGCGGGGCCTGTCCGGGTCGTGGTTCTCGTGGAGGAACGGGACCGCGATTTCGTCGAGGCGCGCCCCCGCAGCGCGGGCGATGAGCCGCGCCGCCCTGCGCTCCGGCCCGGCGCGGTATGCGACGTGGAACGTGAGGGCGCGGACCTCCCGGAAGCGCCGCCTGGCCCACCAGAGGACCACGGCGGAGTCCATGCCCCCCGAAAGGAGAACGATGCCCCTCCCGCTCCGCCTCACAGCGCCGTGACCCCGCCGTCCACGACCCACGTCTGCCCGGTGACGAAGTCGGACCTTGGCCCGGCGAGGAACCGGACCACATCAGCCACCTCCTCCGGAGACCCGATGCGGCGCAGGGGAATCTCGCGGAGCAATCCGGCCCGGTCACGCGCCGTCAGTTTCCACTCTTCCAGCCAGCCCGTCCGGATGGAGCCGGGGGCCACGGCGTTCACCCGGATGGCGGGCGCGAGCTCCCGCGCGAGGGCCCGGGTGAGCCCCACGATGCCCATTTTCGCCCCGGCGTAGAGGAGGGTCGTCGGGTCCCCCGCGATGGCCGCCGCCGAGGCGAAGTTGACGATTTTCCCGTAGTTCCGGCGGCGCATGAATGGCGCCACGGCCCGGCAGCAGAGGAGGGTGCCCATCAGGTCCACTTCGAGGGTCCGCATGAACTCCCCGGGGTCGAGGTCCTCCAGGCGCGCCTTCCACCCGCGGGGCGAGGAGTAGGAGGCCGCGTTCACCAGGATGTCGAGCCGGCCCCATTTGCGCTGGACGGCCGAGACCATCGCCTCCGCCTCCCGGCGCGAGGAGACGTCGGCCCGGAACGCCCCGACGCGGGGCCCGAGGCGCCGGACCAGGGCGCGGGCCTCCCGCTCCGAGGTGCGGTAGTTCACCGCAACCCGGGCCCCGTCCCGGACGAGGGCCTCGCACACCGCGCGCCCGATGCCGCGGGAGCCGCCGGTGACCAGCGCGACGCGCCCCCGGAGGTCCTGCACCATGGGCGGTGATTCTCGGCAGAAAACGCTTAAGACCTCCCGTCAAGCAGGTTCGGGATGCCCCCTCCCGTGCCGGAACCGGGTGCCGGCAACAACCACACCGCGGACGTCACGGTCATCGGCGCGGGCCCCGCGGGCATTTTCGCCGCCTACTACGGGGGCTTCCGGGGCCTGAAGGTCCGCATCATCGACAGTTTGCCGCAACTCGGGGGCCAGGTGGCGGCCCTCTACCCGGAGAAATACATCTACGACGTGGCGGGCTTCCCCAAGGTGTTCGGCAAGGACCTCGTCCGGAACCTGGTGGCCCAGGTGATGCAGTTCGAGCCCGAGATTTGCCTGAACGAGAAGGTCGAGACCCTGAAGCGCGTGGACGGAGGCAAGGCCATCGAGGTCGGGACCGACCAGGCGAAGCGGCTCACCCGCGCGGTCATCATCTCCGCGGGCATCGGCATGTTCACGCCCCGCCGCTACGACGCGCCCGAACTCAAGGTGTGGGAGGGGAAGGGGCTCTCCTACATCGTCCAGCGCCTCGACGACTTCCGGAACCAGCGGGTCCTGATGGTCGGCGGCGGCGACTCGGCGTGCGACTGGGCCATGATGCTCAAGCCGGTGGCGAAGTCGGTCACCCTCATCCACCGCCGGGACAAGTTCCGGGCCCACGAGGACACGGTGAGGCAACTCATGTCCTCGGGCATGACCGTGAAACTCTGGTACGAACTGAAGTCCATCCAGGGGGACAGCCGGGTCCGGAAGGCGGTCGTCTTCAACAACCAGACCAAGGCCGAGGAGACCCTCGACGTGGACTGCGTGGTGGCCTGCCTGGGGTTCCACTCCAACCTCGGGCCCATCACCACCTGGGGCCTGAAGATGGAGGCGGACTCCATCGTGGTGAACTCGAAGATGGAGACCAACCTCCCGGGGGTCTATGCCGCGGGCGACGTCACCACCTACCCGGGCAAGGTGAAACTCATCGTCACCGGCTTCGGGGAGGCGTGCACCGCGGTGAACAACGCCGCCCACTACGTCCACCCCGAGATGAGCGTCTTCCCCGGCCACTCGAGCAACCTAGCGCCGGAGAAGGCGGGGAAGAAGTGAGATCCGAAGCACGAAGCACTAAATCCTAAACAAATTCAAAGCATAAAATTCAAAATCCAAAACGGATGCTTTGAATTTTGGATTTTGAGATTTGGATTTGTTTCGGATTTAGGGTTTTGGATTTCGGATTTTGGCCTTGGCCGCCCGCTCCAGCCGGTCCCGGATGGCGAGGCCGAGCCCGCGGGTCCCGAAATTCTCCACCAGAATCACGTCCATCCCTTCCCGGTCCAGGTCCCGCAGGGCCGCGAAGAGGCGGTGCGCCGCCGTCCGCGGGTCGCGGCCCAGCCTGCGGGCGGGGATGGAGCGGGGCGGGTGCGCGGCCGACACCAGGGCAGCCACAGATTTTCCCCTGAACCGGCGAGAGAGGAGTTCCATTTTTTCCCGCACCTCCCCGGGCGCGCCGTCCACGAGGACGATGCGGGCCCGCGGGGCGTAGTGGCGGTGCTTGAGTCCGGGAGAGGGCGCTGGCCCTTCTCCCGCCCCGGAGGCGAGGCGGACCGGGCCCAGGATTTTCTCAATCGCCTCCCGCCCCACCGCGCCCGGCCGGAGGAGAACGGGCGGCGAAACGAGGGTGGAGAGGACCGTGGACTCGACCCCGATGGGGGTCGGACCGCCGTCAATCACCATCTCGACCCGCCCCTCCAAGTCCTCCAGCACGTCCTGCGGCCGGGTCGGGCTCGGCCTCCCGGAGCGGTTGGCGCTCGGCGCGGCCACCGGGACTCCCGCCCGCAGGATGAGTTCACGGGCGATGGGGTGGTCGGGCATCCGGACCGCCACCGTCGGCAGGCTCGCGGTCACCGCCCGGGGCAGGCGCGGGTGCTTCCGGAAGAGGAGGGTCAGGGGGCCGGGCCAGAAGGCGCGGGCCAAGCGGAGTGTCGCGGGGGGCGTCTCCCGGGTGACGCGGGCCAAATCCTCCATCCGGGCGATGTGGACAATCATCGGGTTGTCGGCGGGCCGCCCCTTGGCGCGGAAGACGCGGGCCACGGCCCGGGGGTCGAGGGCGTTCGCCCCGAGGCCGTAGACCGTCTCGGTGGGGAAGGCGACGAGCCCGCCCCGGCGGAGGACTTCGGCGGCGGGCCCCAGTTGGGGGCCGAGGGGGCGCCCCTTGCGAATCCGGAGGACCCGGGTCTTCATCGAGATTTGCCGCGGGGAACGCGGAACTTCACCGAGACCTGGAGCCCCCGGGAGGCGCGCCGCATCGCCTCCTTCCGCGCCTCGGGGTCGGGCAGCCGGCGCACCTGCGCCCTCAGACGGGCCAGGCGGCGCAGGTAGGCGGTGAACTCCGGGCCCGCGGCCTCCGCCACGGCGTCCCGGACGCGGACCGCGGTCGCGGGGCTGGCGTTGCCGGTCCCGACCGCGACCTGGAGGAGCCCCTTCCGGGCGATGGCGGGCATGACCACCGTCGAGAGCGCGGGCGCGTCGGTCGCGCTGAAGAGCCGGCGGTTTCGAATCGCCGCGGCCGACAGAGCGGTGACGGACGGGTCGAGGCCGGGCTCGGTGTGGAAGGTCACCCAGGAGTCCCGCAGGTCCGCCGGTGTCGCCCAGCGGCGGATGTGGGGGATGCGGTTTCGCCGAACCACCCCCCCCAGAGTGGTGTCGAGCAGGCCGGGGTTGAAAATCTCGACCCGCGCCCCGCTGCCCAGAAGGAGCCGTGTCTTGTGGAGCGCCTCGCGGCCCCCGCCGACGACCACGCACCGGCGGCCCCGGAGGTCGAGGTGGAGGGGGAGGGGGTGGATGTCCATGGGGCCTGATGGAACCACAGATTAAAAACGGCGCCCCAGGAGAGGGATGGGTTTCGTCGAGACCGCCTCGACCCTCACCGTCCACGAAGGCAGGGTCCTCCTTATCCGCCGCAAGTATCCGCCGAACCCCGGCCTCTGGGCCTTCCCCGGCGGGCGCATCGAGCCCGGCGAGAGCCCCGCGCAGGCGGCGGTCCGGGAGACCCTCGAAGAGACGGGGTGCGTCGTCGAGGCCGGGGAGCGGCTGGGGGTCTATGTGTGGCCGAAGTGGTGGCAGTTGGGGCGATATCCGAACCGCTACCGCATCGAGTGCTTCCGGGCGCGCTATGTCGGAGGCGAGGCGCGGCCCGACCCGGAGGTGCTAGCGGCGCGCTGGTTCGGGCCCCGGGAGTTGCGCGGGTTGTGGGTCACCGGGACCACGCGGGCCGCGCTGAGGGATTCGGGCTTCGGCAACGGGACCCTGTAAACCGGGTGCAATGCGAGGAGGATTCTTCGTCGCGGCGGAGATGGAAACTCGATGGAGGAAGCGGAGGGGCTCCTTGAGCGCCCGATCGCGGGAGGGCCCGTGAGGCCCGCGGTCCTGGTCATCGACGACGACCCGGTCACCCTCGGCTACCTCCGGAGGCTCCTGGAAGCCGAGGGCTGCGCGGTGGAGGTCGCGGCCGACGCGGCCGAGGGGGTCCGCAAGGCCCGGGAGGGCGCGTTCGGGGTGGTCCTGCTCGACTACCTGCTGCCGAACCAGAGCGGTCTCGAAACCCTCCAGGAGTTGCGGCGGGCGGCCCCCGATTCCCCAGTCCTCGTCATCTCCGGCTTCGGGGCGGTGGAGGTCGCGGAGGCGGCCTTCAAGCACGGGGCCGCCGGGTTCCTGGCGAAGCCCGTCGAGCCCCGGGTCCTGGTGGCCGAGGTGAGGAAGGTCCTGGGCCGGAGGGGGTGAGCGCGGGCCGTGGTTGAACTCCTGTCCGCCCTCACCGAGGCGACGCGGGCCGGCCTCCTCCTCGTCTTCGCCCTCGCGTTGGCGCAGTTCCTGCGGAGCCGCGACCGCCCCCGGCTCGATGTCGCGCTGATGCTCGGGAGCCTCGCGGCCGGGACGGTCTCCACCTGGGTGACCTACGCCACGGGGCCGAACCCCGCGCTGGCGATGGCATCCGCATTCTTCACCATCGCCCAGCCGTTCCTCGTGGTCCGGCTGGTGGAGCACTTCCGGCCGGTGCCGCGGAGGTGGATGTGGGCGGCGGCCCTCGGGATGGCCGGCTCGTGGGCCTTCCGCCTCGCCGCGCCCGTGACCCCCCCCAACGCCCCGGCCTCCCCGCTGCTCCTGCCCGTCGTCGCCTATTTCGTCGTGTTCGACGGCTACGGGGTCGTCGCATTCGCGGGGGCGGCGCGCAGGAGCCGCGGCGCGACCCGGTGGCGCATGGCGCTGGTGGCCGCCGGGACCCTCCTCCTCGCCGCGGCCATCTTCTTCGCCGGAATCCGCATCGTGGACCCCCAGAATCCCCTCGGCCAGGTGCTCTTCCTCCAGTCCGTCGTGTTCGAGGTTGCCGTGGCCTACTACCTCGGCTTCACCCCGCCCGGCTGGCTGCGCCGCGTCTGGCGGAACGCGGAGATGTACAAGTTCCTGCAGGAGTTCCGCGCTGGCAGGCCGGAATCCGGCCGGACCGAGGCGCTCCTGGAGCGATTGGCGAGAGCCGCCGTCTCTTCTTCTTCTTCTTCTTCTTCTTCTTCGGAGTCCGAGAAGAGCGTGCTGGTCGCCTTCTCGGAGAGCGGCCGGAAGGAACTCCACGTGGTGGTCGCCCACCCCCCGGAGGGCGCTCCAGCGACCATCGCCGCGGAGGGGGGCGCTCTGGGCCGCGCCTGGAGTAGCGGCGAGCCGGTGGCTGTCCTGGACCCCTCGCAATTTGGAGAGGAAGACCGCCGCCTCGCCGCCGCGATGGGGGGCCGGGCCCTGGTCGCGGTCCCGGTCTCCAGCGGGCGCCACAAGTGGGGGCTCCTGGTGGTCCTGTTCCACCGCCCGCCGCTCTTCATCGACGACGAGGTGGAGTTCCTCGCCATCCTGGGCCGCGAGAAGGCCTACACCCTGGAGAGCCTCGCGTTCCCCGCGCAGGAGCGCGCCCGCCTGGCGGTGGAGGCGGCCCCCAGCGGGATGGTCATGGTGGACCGGGAGGGCCAGATTCGGATGGCGAACGCGCAGGCCGAGAAGGTGTTCGGCTACTCCCGGGAGGAGTTGATGGGGCGCTCCATCGAAACGCTGGTTCCCGAGCGGTTCCGGGGGAAGCACCCCGGTGACCGGGCCGGATTCTTCGCGGACCCGCAGGCGCGGCCCATGGGCAGGGGCCGGGACCTCTTCGGGCTGCGGAAAGACGGGACCGAGGTTCCCGTCGAAATCGGCCTGAGCCCCGTCGAGGCGCCGGATGGGACCTTCGTGCTGGCCTCCATCGTGGACATCACTGAGCGGAAGAGGGCGGAGGAGGAAATCCGCCGGCTCAACGCCGACCTGGAGCGCCGGGTGGCCGAGCGGACCGCGGAACTGGAAACCACGGTGAGGGAATTGGAGCGCTTCTCCTACTCCATCTCCCACGACCTGCGGGCCCCCCTGCGGGCCATCGACGGCTTCTCGCGCATCCTGTTGGAGGAGCACGCCTCCCGGCTCCCGACCGAGGTCCGGGGCCACCTGGAGCGGGTGCGCGAGAACACCGTGCAGATGGGCCGGCTCATCGACGACCTGCTGCTCTTCGCGCGGACGGGGCGCCAGCCCCTGGAGAAGCGGCGGGTGGACCCCGCGGCCCTCGTCCGGGAGGCGATGGATTCCCTCGGCGCCGAGCGGCAGGGGCGCACCGTCGAGCTGGTCGTCGGCGACCTGCCCGCCTGCGAGGGGGACCCGGCCCTTCTCAAGCAGGTCTGGGTCAACCTCCTCGCCAACGCCCTGAAGTTCACCCGCCCGCGCGAGACCGCCCGCATCGAGGTGGGCTGCGAGGCGGCGAACGGGCACCCCGTCTATTTCGTCCGCGACAACGGGGTCGGGTTCGACATGCGATACGCCAACAAGTTGTTCGGAGTGTTCCAGCGGCTCCACCGGGCGGACGAGTTCGAGGGCTCGGGTGTGGGGCTCGCCATCGTCCAGAACATCGTCCAGAGGCACGGGGGGCGGGCCTGGGCCGATGGGGAGGTCGGCAAGGGGGCGGTGTTCCGCTTCGCGCTCGACCTGCCCGGTGGGGAACGGGAAGAGCACCGCCAGTCGAAATTAGGGGAGAGCGCCGCATGAGCGAGCGGCACCCGGTGGAAATCCTCCTGGTGGAGGACGACCCCAACGACGTCGAGTTGACCCTCCATGCGCTGAAGAAGGCGAACATCACCAACCGCATCCACGTGGCGCGGGACGGGGTGGAGGCGCTGGAGTTCTTCTTCACCACCAGCTCCGGCGCGATGCGCCCGCCGCAAGACGCGCCCAAACTGGTCCTCCTCGACCTGAAACTCCCGAAGGTGGACGGCTTGGAGGTTCTGCGGAGGCTCAAGTCCGACCCGCGGACCAAGGCCGTCCCGGTGGTCGCCCTCACATCGTCCCGGGAGAGGCGCGACGTCGAGGAGTGCTACACACTGGGCGTCAACTCCTACATCGTCAAGCCGGTGGACTTCGACAAGTTCGCCGAGGCGGTCCGGGAACTGGGGCTCTACTGGCTGCTCCTGAACACGCCGCCGTAGGACCCGGCCCCCGCGCGGAACCGGGTGCATGGCGGATAAACAATAAAACGGAGAAACCTATCTACCTCCCGGGGTGAAATGGGAACGATGATTGTCTCCGGCGACCCTTCGAAGCAGCCCCGGGACCCGAAGCATTCCTCCGCGGAGTCCGGGGCCACCGACCTCCGGCAGCGTCTCACGGAACTGGAGCGCGCCCTGACCGAAAAGCAGTGGGCCGAGACCGCCCTCCGGGAGAAGGAGGCGCGGCTGCGGCTGGTGGTGGAGCAGATGCCCGCCATCATCTGGTCCACCGACGCCGACCTCCGCTACACCTCCATCCTGGGGGCGGGGCTGGCGGCCCTGAACATGCGGCCGAACCAGGCGGTCGGCATGAGCCTCTTCGAGTATTTCAAGACCAACGACCCGGCCTTCATGCCCATCGCGGCCCATCGCCTCGCCCTCCACGGAGAGTCCGTGACCCACGAGATGGAGTGGATGGGGCGGGTGCTCCAGGTTTACGTGGAGCCGCTGCGGGACCGGGACGGGTCGGTCATCGGCACCGTCGGGGCCGCGCTTGACATCACCCAGCGCAAGCGGGCGGAGGAGGCGGTCCGGGAGAGGGAGGAGCGGCTGCGGCTCATCTCGGAGCAGATGCCAGCGGTGGTCTGGACGACCGACACCGACCTCCGGTTCACCTCCTCCCTCGGGGCGGGCCTGGCCGCCGTGGGCTTGCGCCCGAACCAGGTCGTCGGGATGAGCCTCTTCGAGTATTTCCGCACGAGCGACTTGGAGTTCCCGGCCATCGCGGCTCACCGGCGGGCCCTGAAGGGGGAGACCGTCGCCTACGAGATGGAGTGGGGCGGGAGGGCCCTCCAGAACTACGTGGAGCCCCTTCGGGACGCGGGCGGGACGGTCATCGGCGCCATCGGCATCGCCATGGACGTCACCGAGCGGAAGCGGGCGGAGGAGGAGGCGCGGAGGTGGGCGGAGGTGGTCCAGAACACCCGTGTCGGGGTGGCCGTGGGCAGCGTGGACGACCCGCCCCGCATCCTGCTCGCCAACCCCGCATTCGAGGAGATGCATGGCTACTCCCCCGGGGAGCTGGTCGGGCGGCCGTCCGCCGAGATTTTCGCGCCCGGGTCGCGCGCGGAACTCCCGGAGCACATCCGGAGGACCCACGAGACGGGGCACCACGTTTTCGAGGCCCTCCACCTGCGCAAGGACGGGAGCGTGTTCCCGGCGGAACTGCACGCGACTGCGGTCCGGGACGCGGAGGGGCGGCCCCTCTACCGGATTGTGACCGTGTTCGACGTCACCGAGCGCAAGCACGCCGAGGAGGAGCAGCGCCGGAGCGGCGCGCGGTTCCGGGCGCTCATCGAGAACGCCGCGGACGCGGTGTGCGTGATTGACGCGCAGGCCCGCATCCTCTACGTCAGTTCCGCCGTGCGCCGCATGCTCGGCTACGCCCCGAACGAGTGGATGGGAATCGTCGGGTTCGACCTGGTCCACCCCGAGGACCTGCCGTCCATCCGGGGCAAGTTCGCCGGACTCGTCGAGGGGCCCGGCCGCAGCGTGACGGCCGAGTGCCGCGTCCGGCACAAGGACGGCTCGTGGCGCTGGGTGGAGATCGCGGCGACCAACCTGCTGGCCGAGCCGGCCGTCCGGGGAGTCGTCGTGAACTTCCGGGACATCACCGAGCGGAAAATGAAGGAGAGGCTGCGGACCGAACTGAAGGAGTGGCTGGGGTAGAAGAGGCGCGGGGTAAACCGGGTGCAAGAGCGCGACCCCAAAGATTATTCCGGCCCCGTCCAGACCTGCTACGGTCATGCGGATGGAGAATGGGAACGGCCCGTCGTGGCGCTACTGGGCCAAGGTCGGCCTCCTCTTCGCCGCCTACTTCGCAACCGGGAAAATCGGGCTCTCCCTCGACGCGGTCAGCGGCTTCGCGACCCTCGTGTGGCCCCCGACCGGCATCGCTCTGGCGGCGCTCCTCCTCGGCGGCCGCGGCCTCTGGCCCGGGGTCGCCCTCGGGGCATTTTTCGTCAACCTGACCGCCGGGGCCTCCATTCCCGTGGCCGCCGGAATCGCGACCGGGAACACCCTGGAGGCGGTCGTCGGGGCCACGCTGCTCGGGAGGGCGGGATTCCAGGCGCCCCTGGAGCGGCTGCGCGACGTGGGGGCGCTCATCGGGCTCGCCGGCCTCCTCAGCACCGCCATCAGCGCGACCGTCGGGCCCCTGAGCCTCATTCTCGGCGGGACGGTCCCCGCATCGGACTTCGGCGCGACAGCGCGGGCGTGGTGGGTCGGGGATGCGATGGGGGACCTCGTCGTGGCCTCCTTCCTGCTGGCCTGGAGCCGGTGGCCGCGCCCCCGTTGGGCTCCCCCGCGGATTGCGGAGGCGGGAGGTGTGGCGGCTCTGCTGGCCCTCCTGGGCGCGGTCGTTTTCGGGATGCGGTTGGAGGCCGCCTTTGCGTACCTGACGTTGCCCCCTCTCGTCTGGGCCGCCCTCCGGTTCGGCCCGCGGGGGGCGACCGCCGCCACCCTCGGCCTCTCCCTGCTGGCGGTGGCGGGCACCGCCCGGGGCCTGGGCCCCTTCACGGGCCCGAGACTCAGCGACAGCCTCACCCAGTTGGAAATTTTCGTGGGGACAGTTGCCGCGAGCGCCATGATTCTGGCCGCCGTGAGCGCGCAGCGCACGAAAGTGGAGGAGCGGGTGCTGCGGGCGGTGGAAGCGGCGCCCGCCGCGATGCTGATGGTGGACGCCCGTGGCCAGATTCGGATGGCGAACGCGCAGGCCGAGAAGGTGTTCGGCTACTCCCGGGAGGAGTTGATGGGGCGCTCCATCGAAACGCTGGTTCCCGAGCGGTTCCGGGGGAAGCACCCCGGTGACCGGGCCGGATTCTTCGCGGACCCGCAGGCGCGGCCCATGGGCAGGGGCCGGGACCTCTTCGGGCTGCGGAAAGACGGGACCGAGGTTCCCGTCGAAATCGGCCTGAGCCATGTCGAAATGACGGAGGGAACTTTCGTGCTGGCCTCCGTCATCGACATCACCGAGCGGAAGCGGGTGGAGAGGGCCCTCCGGGAGAGCGAGGAGCGCTACCGGCTCGTCACGGAGACCGCCACCGACGCGATTCTCCTGATTGACGCGGAGAGCCGCATCCGGTTCGCCAACGCGGCCGCCGAGAAGCTCTTCGGCTACACGCGGCCGGAACTCCTGGGCCAGCCTCTCACGATGCTCATGCCGGAGCCTCTGAGGGGCCGCCACCTCGACGCCCTCCGGAGATACCTGGCGACCGGCGAGAGGCACATCCCCTGGAGCGGCGTCGAGTTGCCCGCACTCCATAAGCGCGGGCGGGAGATTCCCGTGGAAATCTCGTTCGGCGAATACCGGGCAGACGGGGAGCGCTTCTTCACCGGCGTCGTCCGCGACCTCACCGAGCGGAAGCGGGCGGAGAGGGCGAAGGCGGAACTGCGCGAGTTCCTCCGCGAGTAACCCGATGCCAAGCCGTTGGTTTTCTGCTCCGGGTGCCTGAAATTTTTCACCGGGTGCGCATCCGTCACCGTTTTCAACCCGCCCGGCCCATCCTCAAGTGGGGTCAGCAATGGAGAGAGAGCGCGCGCTGTCGAGTCGCCGGGAGTTCCTCCCCACCGACGACGAGAGGGTCCCCCGGACCCCGCGCGCCCCCCTCCGCCTCGGAATCCCCGTCCTCGACGCTGAGGTCCCCTGGCTCCACCCCGGCACGACCCTCCTCATGTCCGGACCCCCCATGCCGGAGAAGGAGACCCTGGTTTACAACGTCCTCCGGGAAGGACTCCGCGAAGGGGACGGGGCCCTCCTCATCTCGACCGGAGCCCGCGGCGAGGAGTGCTGGAAGTGGTTCCAGGACCACGGCATCGGCCTGGAGCCGGTCCAGAACCGGGTGGGCATCGTGGATTGCGCCTCCCTGAGCGACGGATTCCCCGAGTGGAGGACCGAGCCCATCCGGCGCGTCTCGAGCCCGGTGAACTTCGCCGGCATCGCCCGGGCGGCGGAGGAGTTCCTGGCAGGGTTCCGGAGGCGGTGGGGGGTCCGCCGGTGCCGGTTCGCCATCTACAGCCTCAGCACGATGCTGATGTATTCCGACCTGCGGTCGGCCTTCCGGTTCCTCCACGCGCTCAACTCCCAGGTGAGGGCGACGGGAGGGTTCGGGCTCTACACGATGCAGGAGGGGATGCACGACGACCCGCGGGTCCTGGCGGCCATGGAGACCCTGGCGGACGGGGTCATCGAGGTCCGCCCCGACCGCGACCGCTCCCTCCTGCGGATGAGGCGGAGGGGCGACGCGACCGCGTGGGTCGGGTTCGAGGTCAACGAGGGGCGGGTCCTGCCCCGGGCGCAGCCGCCGATGTTCGATGCGTGGCACCCGCCGCAGAGGAGCCGTCCCGTCCCCGGGGGATGGGGGCCCCCGTGACGGAGTCACCGGAGAAGAACGATGGCGCGCGCCCCGTTCGCCGCGGGAAAGGGCACCGCGGGCAAGGACGCCAGGAATAGGATGGGGGACGCCCCATGGGGAATGAGCGGGTCAGACCTGAGGCGACCATGAACGAGCAATCCATCCTCCAGCCCGAGCGGGCCCGGACGCCCGCCGCGGCGAAAAGGCCGGAACCCTCCATGACCGACTACCGGCTGGGCATCCCGCCCCTCGACAGGCTCCTCTCCCCGGTCCGGGCGGGGACCAACCTCCTGGCGGTGGGCCCTCCCCTCTCCGGGGCGGACACTTTCGTTTACAACGTCCTGGGCGCGGGCCTGGCCGACCGCGAAGCGGCCATCCTGGTTTCCACCGGCCTCAGCGGCGAGGACTCCCTCGACGCCCTCCGGAGGCACGGCGTGGACCTGGAAGCGCTCCCGGGGCCCCTTGGAATCGTGGACTGCGTCTCCCAGACCATCGGCCTCTCGGTCGGGGACACGGAGCGCATCAAGCGGGTGTCGAGCCCCGTGAACCTCACCGGCATCGCGGTGGCGGCGACGGCGTTCCTCCAAGAGTTCTGGACCCGGCACAGGACGCGGAAGATGCGCTTCGTGGTCCACAACCTGGGCACGATTCTGATGTATTCCGACCTCCGGACCGTGTTCCGCTTCCTCCACGTCTTCGCCGGGCGGATGAAGACGGCCCGGGGCCTGGGGCTCTACGTCGTGGAGGGGGGCGCCCCGGACGGGGAGGCCCTCCCCTACCTGAAGCAGTTGGTGGACCAGGTCGTCGAGATGAAGGAGGAGGACGGCCGCCGCTTCATGCGCGTGGTCGAGCCCCGCAGGACGACCTCCTGGATTCCCTACCGGGTCGAGGCCGGGCGGATTCTCGCCGGAGGCGAGCCGGACCGGGAAACGGTGGAACGAATTCGCGGGAGCATCTTGCGCGGGGAGGGTCCGGAGACTCGCAGGTAAACTTGGTGCCATGGCGCACTCTTTTTCTTCCGGCAGAGGCGTTCATTGTTCATTGGAGGCGGGAAGGTAATGCTTGTGAATCCCCTGGTGGCCCTGGCGATGGTCCCCGTGCTGCAGCGCATCGAGTTCTCCGAGAGGGAGGGGCGCCTGGTCCTGCGCCTCGGAGGGCTCGACATGGGCGACTTCAAGTTCATCTCGGGCGAGGTGAGCCTCGGCGGAGAGGTTCCGGAGGAGGAGCGCGGCCGGGCCCGGACTGAACTCCTGGGGGCGCTTCAGAAGGGGCCCCTGGGGGTCCCGGAACTCTCCCGCATGAGCCAGCTCGGCGAGGCGGCGGTGCTCCAAGTCATGGGGCAACTGGAGAGGGAGGGGCGGGTCTCGGCCTTCCCCCTCCGCGTCCCGGGCGGGTGGGCGAGCCTCTACGCCCTCCCCCAGCACGCCTCCCGCGCTGCGGAGGAGTCGGGGTTCGAGCGGAGGCCGGAGGTCCCCCGCCCCCTCCGGGAGGCCATCCTGGAGGGAGTGGACCGCCTCCGCCGGGAACTCTTCCGGAACCCCGACGTCGAGGAGGTCGCCCGCGAACTGGAGAGGGACCCCGAGGAGCCCGCTTTCCGCCAGGCGGTCTATCAGGTCGCGGGAGGGGCGGGATGGCGCCCTCCGACCCCCCGGGAGCGGGAGGAGGCCCGCCGGAAACTGGACTACATCCCCGCCCTCGCCAAGTTGCTGAAGAGCGGAATCACCCCCTCGGACGCCAGTCTGGAGGAGATCAACCGGGCCCGCGAGCATCTCGAGGGGCGGGACCGCAGGGCGTTGCCGGAACTCCGGGCGTAACGGAACCGGGTGCAAATAAATAGATGGATTTATACATCGGAAGGCACCCAGTTACGTGAATGGGAGGCGGGTGATGTTGGGATATGCATCGGGAGCGTTCTCCCTCCTGTCCCTCTTGGACCGGGTGGAGTGGACCTCGGAACGGGAGTTGGACCTCCGGATGAAGGGCCTCGAACTGGGGGAGATGCGCTTCCTCTCCGGGGTGGTCAAGTTCCGGATGGAGCCCGGCGGAGGCGGGAATGGACGGCGATAGGCCCCCGCCCATCCAGCACCCGTTCTTCTCCAGGATGGGCGCCCGCGAGGAGTCTCTCCTCTCCCACCTCCGGACCGGACCCAAGGAGGCGCGCCAGTTGCTCACCCTCTCCGGCCTCAGCAAGCGGACCCTCTACCACCGCCTCGGCCGGATGGAGAAGGAGGGGCGCGTCGCGGTCTTTCCCCTCCGGCAGAGGGACCGCTGGGCGAGCCTCTACTGCCTCCCCGAGCACGCCCACCTCGCCGCGAAACTCTCGAAATTCGAGCCCCTCCGCGAGATTCCCGAGGCCTTCCAGGCCTCCATCCGCAAGGCGGTGGAACTCCTCCGCCGCAGGCTCATGCGCAACCCCGACCTCGAGGAGATTGCCCTCGAACTCCACGAGAGCCCCGAGGGGGACGGCTTCCGGCGGGCGGTCTACCAGGTGGCGGGGGAGATGGAGTGGCGGCCCCCGACGCCCCTGGAGGTCCAGACGGCCAACGACCGTCTGAAGCATGTCCTGGCCCTGGCGGCCCTCCTGAAGAAGGGCATCACCCCGCCGGGAGCGATGCCCGACGAGATTGCCCGGGCGCGGGAGTATCTCGCGGAGCACCCGGAACTGGTGCCCGAACTGAAGGTGTAGCCCGCGGAGCGCGCGGAAACTCTCTCAGACCCTCGCCCAATCGATTTTTTTGGCAGCCCGCGCAGTCGCCCGCTCCAGGACCTTCAGCGCGGCATACTCCACGAAGTGCGGGGTGGGGCAGTAGGGGCAGTCCTTGAGGCCCTCCGCCGCTTCCCGGAGTTCCCGCCGGTGGGTCCGGAGCAGCTCCCGGACGGTCTTCTCCACGCGCTTCTCCGCGTCCTCGATGGCGCTCCGCAGCGCGTTCTCCGCCTCCGGGGTGAGTTCGTAGCCGAGGACCCGCGCTGTGGCCGCGTAGTATTTGAGCGCCGCCCCCCGCGCCTCCCGGACCCGGGCGAGTTCGATGAGTCCCGCCCGCTTCAGGACTTCGACGTGGTGACGGAGCGTCGTCACCGCCTTCCGGTGGCCCCGCTTCCTGGCCTCGGCGGCCATCTCCTCCACCGACATGGGCCGCTCGCTGAGGAGGTTGAGGAGGAGGGCCCGGAGGGGATCCTCCAGGGCCATCGCCTTCTCGGCGGGGAGGGTGTAGATGTGCTTCAGTTCCACCGGGCGGGCCACCAGTTCGGCCATCCGGGCCTCTTCCACATTTACCATTTAAATCCCTTTTCTACTATTTTTCTTGTATAGGTTCGAAATCTTTAAGTCTGCGGCCGGTGAAGGCACATGATGGCTACGAAAAAGTTCGTAGTGGTCGAGTCGCAGGAGGTGAGTCCGATGAAGGGCCCCGTCTGCCCGTTCTGCCCCCCGCCGCCCTGACCGCACCGGCACCCCCCGTTCCGGGCCCGGCCCGCAACACCGGAAACGGTATTTGAACCTCGCTCCAGAGTGTGATTCATGCATCTGCTCCGGGTCCTCCGCATGCGGCGCTACGCCCTCCTGGCGGCGGCGAGCGCCCTCGCCATGGCCGTGGCCATCTCCGTGGTCCAGAACATCTACCAGTTGAACAACCTCGACGTCTGGTTCGCAGTCCTCCGGGAGCGGCCGGCCAACTTCTCCCTCTACCTCCTCTTCTCGACCCTCTTCGGGGCATCCATCGCCCTCTTCGCCTACAACCGCAAGCACCGGGCCTGCGGCCTCCGGGCCACCACCCCGGGAATCGCCGGGACCCTGGCCACGTTCGTCCTCGGAGTCTGCCCCGGTTGCGCCTCCCTGGCCACCTTTCTCTTCCCGGCGGTCGGGGGGGTGGCGGGGGCGAGCGCCGCCATCGCCGTCAACTCGAACGCCACCGCGTTTTTCGCGCTCTCCAACGCCCTGATGGTCCTGGCGATTGCCCTGAATCGGGGGTTCGCGCGGGAGGTCCCCCGGTCCGCGCCCCCGCCCGCCGAAACACGGCAAGAGGCATGAGCGGCGCAGACAAAGCCGGGAAATGCGAGTGCCCGCCCGAAGGCGGCTCCGCCACATGCGAGAGGAGGACCGCCGCCGACAACGCCCCGTGCCCATTGTGCGGAAAGCCCGGGAAGCCGGTGGACCTCCTCACCGTCAAGACGATGCTGGCCGTGCCGCTGACCGAGATTCTGGCCACGCGATACCGGTTTTGCGGGACGCGGAATTGCCCGACGGTCTATTACGGCCTCGACGCAGACCACCGGATTGACGAGGGGGCTCTCCGGGAGCGGGTCCACCAGAAGCACCCGCAGGACGGCGACGTGTTCGTGTGCTACTGCTTCCGCCACACCCCGGCCACCCTCCGGGCCGAACTGGCCGCCACGGGCCGGAGCACCGTCCTGGCGGCCGTCACCGCGGGAATCAAGGCGGGCCGGTGCGCGTGCGAGGTCCGCAACCCCCAGGGGAGTTGCTGCCTGGGCAACGTGCGCGCCGCGGTCGAACGGGCCAAGGCGGGACTCTGAGCCACCCGGCCGGCCCGGGCTTTTTGTCCATGGGCGCCTCCTCTGGGTCCGATGGCCATCGAGCCCACCCTCCCCCTGGTCTACGGCGCCGGCGTCCTCTCGGCCGCCAGCCCCTGCGTCCTTCCCATCCTCCCGCCCCTGCTCGCGGGCTCGGTGGGCCGGTGGCACCGCCCCCTCTTCCTGGTGGCGGGCCTGGCCCTCACCTTCAGCGCCATGGGCGGGTTCCTGGCGGCCGCGGGCCTCGCCGTCGCCTTCCAGGACATGCGCCGGCTCTTCGTGGCGCTCATCATCCTCTTCGGCCTGACCATGGCAGTCCCCGCCCTCAAGGGGTGGTGGAGCCGAACCCTGTCCCGGCTCGTTTCCCGCATCCCCGCCTCCGGGGCGGTGGAGAGGAGCCACTCGCCCCTGGGGGCCCTGGGCCTGGGGGCCCTCTTGGGCCTCGTCTGGGTCCCCTGCATCGGCCTCGTCCTGGGGACGGTCCTCACCGTCGCGGCGAACTCCGGGAACGCGGCCTTGGGGGCGGGGATGCTTGCGACCTACTCGCTGGGGGCGGGGACCCCCATTCTCCTCATCGCCTACGGCTCCAAGGCTGCGGCGGCCCGGCTCCAGTGGCTCCGGGAGCGGGGGCCCGCCATCGAGCGGGCCGCGGGGTGGGTCATGGTCGCGGCGGGGGTCGCCATGTTCCTGAACTACGACCGGGCCCTTCAGGCGGCGCTCGTGCCGTTCATCCAGGAGTTGGAGACGAAGGTCCTCCTGGGGCGCTGACCGTCAGGCTTTCCCGGCCGCCCCCGCGCGACGCCGGACCAGGAGGGTCACCGAGACAGACATGAAGAGGGACCAGATGGCGAGGAGACCGGCCATCGCCCCGTGCGGAAACAGCGGCGGCGCGCCGAGGACGAGGACGGAGACCAGATAGGCGAGGAGGATGAACCAGGTCACGCTCATCGAGATGATATGGAGCCGGTGAAGCTCGTCGAACTTGAGGAAGAGCCGGGCCTTGTCGAGTTCCGGGTTCCGGCCGAGCCGGGCCAGGAGCATCCCGGCGAACCCCACGACCAGCACGGCGGCCCCGACAAGGACCCACGCGAAAGCGGAGACCACCTCACCCGCCTCCGGGGGCCTTTCTCCCCCGCAGAATCAGGAAGATGCGGGAGGTTCCGAACAAAGCCACCCCCAGGGCCCCCAGGGAGATGACGCCGTAGGGCCACGTCGGCTCCACCCGGTCCAGGAAGGCCGCCCCCAGCAGGAGGAAGAAGCCGGGGGCGAGAATCGCCCCGCCGACGGTCCAGAGCCGGATGTAGTGGCGGTAGCGGAGGAAGACCTGGGTCTTGACCCAGTCGCGGTGGCGGACGAGGGTCCAGATTTCGACGGGGAGGACCAGCAGGGCGATGACGACGAGGACCGGATACTGGATGGCGAACTCGGCCATCCAGGAGCATTCAACACGAAACGGATAATCCTATTGTGGGGTGCGCAGCCCCTCACCACACGCAGGGGTAGGCCTTCTTGAGGACGGGGTTGTTGGTCAGGATGGCCTTGGCGTCGTGGGAACGGGCGAGGGCCACCAGGAATCGCTCCACCGGCTGGCGGACCTCGGTGTGGAAGAATGTCTGCCACCCCCCGTAGTCCATGGAGGCGAGGGTGAAGACCGGGGAGGCCTCCAACTCCTTGAGCAGTTGCTCGATGACGACGCCCGGGTGGTCCACCTTCAGCCGCCCGTTGGCGCAGGCGGTGAGGAATTCCGCCAGGACCTGGTCGTGGAGGAGGAGGGTGGCCTTCCCCTTCTCGGCCGCGTCGAAGAGGGGCTCCAGGTCGCGGGGGATGTCGCCGCCGAGGTAGCGGGCCAGGGCAGGGGTGTCCACGAGATAGACGGGCGGGGAGTCGGAGGGCGCGGCAACGGGCGGGCTCACGTTCGCCACGCGGCTCGAATCCGCTCGACGTCCTTCTCGATGCCTTTGTAGTCGAGGACCCCACGCAGCCGGCCCCGGAGGGAGGCCGGCGGGTGCTTGACCTGGACCGTGTCCCCGTCCCGGTAAATGACGACGTCCTCCCCCTCCAAGAGGTGGAGGCTGTCCCGCAGGTCCTTGGGCAGCGTGATTTGCCCCTTCGGTCCGACCGTGGAGCGGTAGAGGGGCATGAGCCCATTCGAGGGGCGGAGAACTATAGAGGTTTCCCTACTGTATTAAAAATCGGACTATGGTATTACCAACGGTAGGGATGGGAAACCTTAAGTATGGAAATTGAACCCGATTTACCCATGACCCGAGGGAGGCACCCGGTTCACCACGTGGCCAGGGGAGGAGCCGTCGTCTGGGCAACCGCAGCCGGGATGCTTCTGGGCCTTCTGGCTGTCTTCTCCATCCCGGGCATGGTGGCCGCCCAGAGCCAGATTGTCAACGTCACATCCAACGTCAGCATCTACGCCCAGTTGGCCATCGCGGCCTCCAACAACCTCTCCGGGGGAGTCGTTTTCGGGAACATCACGATTCTGCCCCAGACCAACCTGAACGCGACCCACGTCAACGACTCCAACACGACCGAACTTCCGGGCATCGTGGGCGCCCTCAACACCTCCTACTACATCAACGTCTCGCGGACCTCCAACGTCAACGTGACCCTCTGCTTCTCGGCCAACAACTCCCTGAAGACCCCCGACGGCCTCAACACCATTCCGCTCTCCGGGTTCACCTGGAACGATTCCGCTTTCCACGGCAATGGGACTTGGTTCGGCGGTGGGCCCCCGGGGACTCCGCTTGGCTACGTCGCGCCCAGCGACTCCAACCAGGCCGTCCCCAACGCCAACTACGCCATCGTCACAGGGGCTACGAACATGAGCCAGAACGGCAACACCCAGAACTCGACCGTCCTCTTCCGCTTCTGGCTCGACATCCCGGCTACCCAGGCCCCGGGTGACTACTTCAACACCTTGTCGTTCAAGGGGGTCCGGGACAACGCGGGTTGCGGGAGCTATCCGTAACCGCGTCGAATCCCATGTCCGCAACGAAGAGCCTCGCCGCAGCCACTCTCCTCGGGGCGGGGCTGGGGGCGCTCATCGTCGCCTGGGTCCTTGCGGGGGAGGTCGCGGCCCAGAGCCAGATTGTGAACGTCACCGCCAACGTCACCATCTACGCCCAGGTCGCCGCCTCCATCTCGTTCAATCTGTCCCAGGGGGTCCCGTTCGGCAACATCACGAACCTTCCGCAGACCAACCTGAACGCGACCCACAACAACGACACCAACGCCACCGAACTCCCCGGCATCCTCGGCCCGGGAAACACCTCCTTCTACTTGAACATCTCCAAGACGACGAACGTGAACGTGACCCTCTGCTTCTCCGCCAACGACTCCCTGCGCATTCCGGGAAGCACGACCGTCATCCCCATGTCGGGATACACCTGGAACGCCACCTCCCGCCACGGCAACGGGACCTGGTTCCCGTGGGGGGGGATTGGCGGCCCCGCGGACAACCTCCCCCCGGTGGACAGCAACGACGACGTGAACGTCGCCTCCTACGAATACCGCCCGGGCATGAGCAACATCAGCGTCTCGGGCCAGCCCGACAACGCGAGCATCTTCTTCCGGTTCTGGCTCGACATCCCGGGCACCCAGGCCCCGGGCGACTACTACGATACATTGACCTTCAAAACGGTCCGGGACACCAGCGGCTGCGGAAGCTACCCGTAGCGGGAGGCGGGGCGTTCCATGAAGCCCTGGGCCCTTCGTCGGGAAGAGGACAACTATATGCTTCTATTTCCGACAACACCTCGCTATGACCGCCAGGGGGGTCCTTGTTCTCTTGGTTGCTCTCGGAGCGGCCCCTTTGGCCTCCGCAGAAGTGGGCATCGGGCTGAAATGGACTCAGGAGTCCGCCGTGGTCCCGCAGGACACGGTCTCATGCATCACCTACGGCCTCTACAACCCCTTCGACACCGACGTGGAGGGGAGCCTCGCGGCCTCCAAGGAACTGGCGCCCCTCGTCTCCCCGGCCCTCTCCGACCCCTCGGTCCCGGTGCCCAAGGGGACCCCGCCCGAGCAACCCGTCCAGCGGCGCATCTGCTTCAGCATCCCGGTCGCCTACCCCTCCGGAGGCCTGGGGCCCCTCTTCCCCCGCCAGTCCTGCCCGGCCGACTCCGAGCGGAGGTCCTACGCGGGGGAGGTCGCGGCCCTCAGCAAGCAGGTCGGGGGGCCGACGTCGGGCGTGGGCTCCGCGACCGGCACATCGGTCGCCGCGCCCCTGAAACTCGTCGTGGGGTGCGCGCCCGCGGGGACCGACTACGGGACCCCCGCCGACGTGGCCTTCTACGCGGCCATCGCACTCGTAGCGGGGGGGCTCGTCCGGAAATACCGCAAGCCGTCCGAGGTCCGGCGCCGGGAGAAGGCGGAGCGGCTGAAGAGGCAACTGGAGCAACTGGAGCGCGAAGGGGCGGAGAAGAAGGAGCGGCCCGAAACACCGGAGAAGTGAAGCGCGCTCCCGGGGACGTCCCGCGATGACGACCCCGCGGTGGGCGGCCGCGTTCGGGGCGGTGGCGCTGTTTCTCGCGCTGCTCCCGCCCGCGGGCTCGCAGGCGGCGGCCGTGAAGAACGTCACCGCCAACGTCACAGTAAGCCCGCAAATCGCAATCGCGGGTTCCAACGACCTCCTCGCGGGCGTCAATGTCCAGAACCTGACGCCGGGCACCTCCGCCAACAACGCCTCCAAGAACGTCAACCCTGCTGACAACAATACCACCACCTACTACATCAAGGCCGACGCCGCCAACTCCCTCAACCTCGACCTCTGCGTGAACGCCAGCGGCGATCTCACGACGGGCGCGGGCGACGTCATCTACTTGGCGGGGAACTTCACCTGGAACGACAGCCGTTACAACACCACGGACTTCGCGGTCTACCCCGGGGTGAACTTCAGCCTCTTCCCAGGGACGAAAACGGAATCGAAGACCATCGTCCCAGGCGAGCGCGTCTACTTCCGCTTCTACCTCAACGTCCCGGACAACCAGCCCGCCGGTAACTACGCGAACACCATCTCCTTCCGGGCGAAGATGGCGGGGGTGGCCTGCTCATGAGGACGGCGTTTTTCCGTTCGGCTGCGGAGTGCCCGCCATGAACCCGCCCGCGTCGGTCCTCGCGGCCATGGTGCTGCTCGTCGCGGCGGGCCTCGCCCAGGCGCAGGGACAGGTCCAAGTGAACACCGGGGGAGGGGTCGCTGCCGCCGCCAACGCCAAGATTGACGCCGCGGCGGTCAACCCCGCCGCCCCCCTCTTGGCGGGCGCGGCGGACTTCTCGGCCACCGCCCGGAATACCGGGAACACCGCGGGAAACATCTCCATCCGCATCACCATCACCCCCCCCGCGGGGGGCGGGCTCCCCTTCCTTCTCACCAACACCACGGCCAACAAGGCCGCCGGGGCCTCCCTCGTCCTCGCCCAGGTGGGGTGCGGGAACTGCACCGCCGTCCTCGGGAAATGGACGGTCCTCGTCGAGGCGCTCACGAACGGGACCGTCACCGACCGGAGGCAGTTCGACTACATGGTCAACCCGGCCCCGGTCGGCGGGGCCGGGGGCGCGGCCGGGGGAGGCGGCGGGGCCGTCCCGCAGCCCGCGCCTGCCCTGGGGTCCATTTCCGCCCCCACCTTCCGCGACGTCGCGTTCCTGCGCCAGCCGGTCGTCATCGAACTGCGGCCCGGGGAGGTCCGGGAGAGCGACTTCCTGGTCGCCAACAACCGGGGGCTGCCCCTGACCCTCCAGGTCCAGACGCTTCTCCCCGAGGAGTGGGCCTACTTCCCCCAGAAGGCCATCGGCCTGCCGTCCAAGGAGAAGGCATTCCTGAAACAGGTGCTCTCCCCGCCCAAGGACGCCCCGCCGGGGGACTACCGGGTGGCGGTGAAGCTCTCGGAGGGCGGCCAGGTCGTCGCCGAGACGTTCGCGATTCTCCGGGTGAAAACGCCCGCCCCGGGGCTCTCCGCCCCGAGCGCCCTCCGGGTCCTCGACGTGGACACGGAGAAGAACCAGACCCGCGTCAACCTGGTGGTCCGCAGCGGGGAGCGGCCGGTCCCGAAACTCGAAGTGGAGGAGAAGATTCCCAAGAGCCTGGCGGCCCGGGTCTCGGACATCTCCTTCGCCACTCCCCCGGAGATTCTCGACCCCGACCCGTGGGTGAAGTGGACCCTCCTCGACCTCCTGGAAAACGAGACGCGGACACTCACCTATACCCTGCCGGGCGTCCGCTCCGAGTGGTCCCCCTACATCTATTTCCCGGTGGACAAGGTCACCGCCTCCTACGAGGAGGCGCCCCCCGCTTTCAAGGTGGAGGCCTTCAGCGAGACGCTCTACCAGGGGGCCCCGGGGCGGCTGAAGGCCACGTTCGAGAGCCTCCTCAAGACCCCCCAGCGCATCGCCGGCCGGCTGGATGCCCCGTCTCCGTGGAAGGTCGAGCCGAAGGAGTTCACCGTGGAACTCCCCGCCCTCGACCGGAGGGAGCAGGTCTTCGCCCTGTCGGTTCCCCGGGACGCCCCCGTGGGGACGCAGTCCCTCATTTTCACACTCTCCTCCGAGGGCTCCCGGCAGGTGGTCTCCTTCGACGTCGTGGTGCGCCCCGGCGGGTGGGACTGGTGGCTGATTTTCCTCGTCGCCGCCGCCATCGCAGTCGCGGCGCTGGTGGTGCGGGCCATCACCATCCGCTACTCCCGCTGGGTCTTCGACCGCATCATCCGGCTGGAGGCCCTGCGGAGGGTGAAATAGGGGCCGATGGGGCGCTTGCGGGGAGTCCTGGCGGCGGTCCTCCTGGCTGCGGCGGTCCTCCTGGCCGCCCGCCCCGCGGAAGCCCAGACCTCCCTCGGGGGCTACGTTTACTCCACTCCGGCGGTCACCGGCAGCGCCTCGGCCAACTACGCCTACGCCTCCCTCTTCAACCCCTCCGGCTCCGGCAAGACCATCGTCATCCAGCGGATTGACATCCGGCCCGACGCGGTCGCCAACGCCGCCCTGATTTCCCTGAACGTCACCCGCATCAACGCCTCCTCCGGCGGGACCCTCGCCGCGGCGAGCCAGATTCCCAAGAAAATCACCACCGCCGCCGACCCCGTGGTCGAAATCCGCTACTCGGGTCCCGCGGTCACCATCTCCGCCGGCCCGGGGAACAATTCCCGCATCGCCGCCGTTCTCACCCCGACCAAGGTCAAGGACATCACCGGATACAAGGAGATGCGTTTCGAGACGGACGAGAAACTGGTCCTCCGGCCCGGCGAGGGAGTGGCCCTGCTCCAGGAGGCGGCGGGGAGCACGAACTTCGCCATCCGGCTCATGGCGGAGTGGACCGAGGAGACGGCGACTCCGCCGGCGGGAAACGAGATGCTGCTGGCCACGCCCCTCGTCAGCGGCAGCACCGCGGCCAACTACGCCTACGCCTCCCTCTTCAACCCCACCGGCTCGGGGAAGACCCTCATCGTGAAGCGGGTGGACCTGCGGGTGGTCTCGACCTCCAGCCCCCTCACGACCGTCGTCGCCATGAACCTCTCCCGCATCAACGCCTCCTCCGGCGGGAGCCTCATCCAGACCGACACCATCCCGAGGAAAAACACCAACTCCCCGCTCTCGGTGGCCCAGGTCCGCTACACGGGCCCCTCCGTGACCCTCTCCGCCGGGCCGGGGAACACCTCCCGCCTCGCGGCCATCCTCTCCCCGGGGCAGTCGGGGACGACGGACGCATTCCTCGACATCCGGTTCCGCAACGACGAGAAACTCGTCCTCCCGCCCGGGGAGGGGGTCGCCTTCCTGCAGGAGGCGGCGGGGAACACCGCCCTGCGGGTCCAGGTCATGCTGGAGTGGGAAGAGGAGACCACGGCGCCCCCGCCGCAGAACGAGTTCATGATGTCCACCCCCATCGTCAGCGGCAGCACCGCCGCCAACTACGCCTACGCCTCCCTATTCAACCCCTCCGGCTCGGGGAAAAGTCTCCTCGTGAAGCGAATCGGCGTGCGGGTCGAGTCGTCCAACACGGCGGCCTACGTCCCCTTCAACCTCACCCGCATCAACGCCTCCTCCGGCGGGACGCTCGTCTCGGCCGGGGGCATCGCGAAGAAGCACACCAACTCCTCGACCTCCCAGGCGCAAATCCGCCACACCGGAGTCACCGTGACCCCCGTCGGGGGGACCGGTTCGGACGCCCGCCTCGTCTCAGTCCTCGGCCCGGCGCAGAACGGCCCCGGCAAGACGGGGGAGCAGGTCGGCCTCCTGGAGTTGAGGTTCGGGGACGACGAGAAGTTCGTCCTCCAGCCCGGCGAGGGCATCGCGCTCCTCCAAGAGGCGGCGGGGAACGCCAACTTCCGGGTGAACCTCATGGCCGAGTGGCAGGAGGTCAACTGGTCCGAAACGCCCGCCCCCCAGACCGAGTTCATGTATTCCTCTTACGACACGGGGAGCGCGACGGCCGGCTACGTCTACGCCTCCCTCTTCAACCCCACCGGCTCGGGGAAGGCCCTCATCGTGAAGCGGATGGATGTCCGGGTGGACGCCGTCGCGAACGCCGCCTACATCACCTTCAACATCTCCCGCACCACCGCGGCGAGCGGCGGCACCCTCCTCTCCGGAAGCCGGAACCTCACGGCCATCCAGAAGCACAACAACTCCTCCTCGACCGTGGCCGAAATCCGCCACACCGGCCCCACCGTGACCATCGCCGGGGGCGCCGGGAGCACCTCCCGGCTCCTGACCCTGACCTCCCCCGGGAACGCCGCCGAACTCATCGGCGAGAAGGAGACCCGGTTCAACGGGACCATCTACGACGGCGGAGACGAGCGCATCGTCCTCCGGGAGGGGGAGGGCATCGCCCTGATGCAGGAGGCGGCCGGGAGCGCGAACCACCGGGTCCGGCTCATGCTGGAGTGGCAGGAGACCTCCACCACCCCGGCCACCCAGGGGGACTACATGGTCTCCACCCCGGCCGTCACCGGCGTGACCACCTCCAACTACGTTTACGGCGCCCTCATGAACCCCTCCAGCGCGTCCAAGACCCTCGTCGTCAAGAAGCTCGAAATCCGGATTGATGCCATCGCTCCTGCGGCCGCCGTGCACTTCAACATCACCCGCATCACCTCCGCCTCCGGGGGCACCCTCCTCCCCGCCTCGCAGGTCCCGAAGAAGAACACGGCCCTTGGCGACACCGCGGCCGAGTTCCGCTACGACGGGGTCACGGCGGCCTGGGCCACCGGCGAGCGCATCTCGGGCGTCACCGCTCCCGCCACGACGGGGCCCAACGACGGCGGGGAACTGGTCGGCCAGAAGGAGCTCCGGTTCAAGACCGACACCAAACTCTACCTGCGCCCGGGGGAGGGGGTGGCCCTCGCGCAGGAGGGGGCCGGGAACAACGGCCACGCCGTCAAGTTCGAGGTCGAGTTCGAGAGCGACGTCACCGTGGCCTTCTCGTCGAGCGCGACCCAGAACCGGACCCTCGTCCACAAGAACGAGTCGATTCTCTTCAGCGTCTTCTGGACCGACAACATCGCCCTCAACAACACCAGCCTGGAGTGGAACGCCACCTCGACCGGGGCCACCCTCAACGCCTCGACCCAGAACGTCTCGGGGCTCTCCAACTGGTCCAACTTCACCCAGGGGGATCTCGCGGACTTTCAGGATGTCAGCCCCGGCTGGAAGCAGTGGCGCCAGTTCGCCAACGACACCTCGGGCAACATCAACGTCTCCTCCTACCTCTACTTCCAGTTGTGGGGCTGGACCAACGCCACCAGCCTCACCCCCAGCAAGACGATACCCGACGGCTACTTCATGCCCCTGTCGTGCCAAGTCCAGGACAAGGACAACGCCTCGACCGTCGCGGGCTACAACGTCTCCTTCTACAACAACACCACCGGCCAGCCCTTCACGGTGTTCCTCGGAAGCGCGTTGACCAACTCCACCGGGGTGGCCGCCATCACCTGGAACACCACGGGCCATCCCCTCGGGACCTTCTACCCGACCTGCGTCATCGAGACCGCCAACGCCACCCTCTACTACAACGCTTCGGAGTTCAACAATTCCAACTCCACCGTCACCATCGCCCGCACCCTCGCCATCGCGCTCTCCAACAATCTCTCCCAGGGCATCCAGTTCGGGGGCGCCTTCCCCCCGCAGACCGACCTGAACGCGACCCACAACAACGACACCAACGACACAGAACTGGCGGGCATCGTGGGTGCGGGGAACACCTCCTATTGGGTGAACGTCTCCACCACCTCCACCGTGAACGTCACACTCTGCCTCTCCGCCAACGACTCCCTGCGAACTCCCGGGAGCGCGCACGCCATTTCCCTATCGGGATACACTTGGAACGCCTCGACACGGCACGGCAATGGGACCTGGTTCGGCGGTGGGCCCCCGGGGACCCCGCCGGGCTACGTCGCGCCCCGGGACGCCAACCAGGACCTGAACAACGTAGTCTACGAGACCCTCCCCGGCCTCACCAACCTCTCGGTCTTCGAGCAGCCGGACAACGCCACCGCCCTCTTCCGGTTCTGGCTCGACGTCCCCGTGGCACAGTTCGCGGGCGACTATTACAACAACGTCTCCTTCAAGGGGGTCCGGGACGCCGACGGGTGCGGGACATATCCTTAGCGCAATCTCTCCGCGATTTCCCGCAGTTTGGCCTCGTAGTCCTCTTTCATTTTCAGGTAGGCCGCCTTGGCGATGTAGCCCCGCTCGTGCTGCCGCTGGATGCTGGTGAGGAGGCTCTCGAGGAGTTCCTTGCGGGTCTGGAGGCTCCGCCGCTCGCCGGCGGGGAGGGGGGCGGCCCGCGGGGCCGCGGGCTCCGGCTGCGGAGCGGCGGGCGGCGGGGGTTGAGCCCGAGGCGGGGGAGAGGGCTCGGGTTCGCGGACCCGCTCCGCGGCGCGGGGGCGCGGAGGCGGCTCCGGGATGGGAAGTGGCTCGACCTCCGGCGGCTCGGGGGTCGGCTCCAGCTCGGGCTTCCGGGCGGGGGGCGCGGGAGGCGGCTCGGGGACGGGCTCCGGCGGCGGCTCCTGTTTCCGGACCGGGGGCGGGGGAGGCGGCGCGACCATGACCTCCTTCTCCGCGATGGGCAGTTCGCGCTCGGGAGCCGGATAGAGGGTCTCCATCTGGACCGTCGCCCGCGGCGGGGGCAGGGGCGGGGTGGGGGCCTTGCGGAGGGCGGACTCGATGGAGAGGCGGCGCCGGAACCAGAGGACGTTCATGAGTTTCTCCGCCAGGTCCTCCTCGTCGCGCTCCCCCAGGAGGAACGCCGCCAGCCGGCGGAACTCGACGGCCGCCGGGGAGCGGGGCGCCCCCTGGACCACCGGCAGGCCCGCGGAGATGGAGCGCCGGACCTCGTCCCGGTCCGGGACCACGGAGATGACCGGCACCTCGCACACATACTGGACGTCCACCGGGGAGAGCCCCCAGCGCTCCCTGCGGTAGCGGTTCAGTTCGACGCCCCGGATGTGGACGCGGGTCTGCTTGGCCAGTTCAATCGTGCGCTTGGCGTCAATCACGGAGGGATACTCCGGGTTCGTCACCACGAGGACCTCGTCGCAGGTCTCCAGGACGGGGAAAATCTCCCGCTCCAGCCCGGGGGCCGTGTCGAGAATCACGTAGTCGTATCCCTTCAGGTCCCGGAGGGTGGCCTCCAGGTGGATGGTGGGCCCCTTGATGAGGGCCGGGGCGGGGTGGGCGGAGAGGATGTGGACCCCGCTGGAGTGGACCTGGACCGCCTCCTCGAAGGCCGCCTCCCCCCGCAGGACCTCCACCAGGGTCTTGCCGTAGTTGTAGATGCCGAAGTGGATGCCGAGGTTGGGCGCCAGGATATTCGCGTCCACGGCGAGGACCTTCCGCTTGTAGTGCCGGGCCAGGAGGACGGCGAGGTTCGTGACCGTGGTGGTCTTTCCCACCCCGCCCTTGCCCGAAACGACGCCGAGAATTTTCATCTTCGAGCGGAACCTGCCGGGTTGCGCATAAAAAGGCTGCGGGGGTGCCCCCCTTAAAATCTCTGCGCCCCGGGGAGCGCGAGTTCCCGCTCCAGCCAGGCCACCTCTCCGGGTTCGAGGCGCCGCGGGTCCACCCGGAAGAGGAGGAAGCACCCGTGCTTCCGGGCCTTCTCCCGGAGCCGCACGGCCATCTCTTGGAGGGCCCGGAACCCGCCGCGCCCGGCGAGGGGGGCGGCATCATCCACCAGGACCGCCGCCCCCGGGGCGCTCTCCATGAAGTCGGTGGCCGCGTGGACGAGGTCCTTCATGTGGCTGACGGTGCCGGAGTAGCCGACGGGGAGACGGTTCCCGGGCCACCGCCCCATCCAGAAAAAGGGCGTCTTCCGCAATCCGTGGCCCTGCGCCCGCAGCCCGGAGGGGAGCCGGGTGAAGACCGCCCCGGGGGCGCCGTGGACGGCCAAATCTCCAAGGAGGTCGAACCCGGCGGTCCCGGGAGAGGCGATGAGAAGGCTGCTGCCCGGCTCGGCCAGGAACCGGCGGGGCCGGTCGCTCGGCTCTTCGAGAGAGGGGGCGATGAGGAGGCCGTGGCGGAGGATGGCGTAGGAGATGGTTCCCAGGGGGACCATGGCCACCTCGCTCTCGCCCACCGGGATGTAGACCCCGGCGAAGGTCCGGGCAATCGAGGTGATTGTGGAAAATGCCACCAGGGTCCCGATGCCCGCGAGGAGGAGGGTGAGCACGCGGGCCTCCACGGCCGAGGAGGCTCGCGCCCGGGCCGCCGCGAGGGACGCCACCGCCAGCAGCGCGGGGCCCATGACCACGGCCACGAAGAGGGGGGCGAGGGGCCCGTAGGTCGTGTAGAACTGGTCGTAGCCGGGCAGGACATCGACCGACACGGCGAAGAGGCGGATGTCGCGGAGAAAGGCCGAGGCCAGGAGCGCGGCCGGGAGGTAGAGGAGGGGCGCGGCCCAGGGCCGGGCCAGGAGGCGCGACCTCCGCGGGTAGAGAAGGCAGAAGTGGAGGAGGGTCGCTGTGAGAAAGGGGAACACCAGGGCGTTGCCGTAGCGGTAGAAGGTGCGCACCTCATCTGAGTGGAGACCGAGGCGTCCCGGGAGGTAGACCACGGCGAAAAGGGCGAAGAGGGCGAGGAGCGCCAGGAATGCGCGGCTGGCGGGGTCCCTTCGCTTGCGCCGGAAGAGGAGTGAAGCGAAAGCGGCGCAGGCTGCGATAATCACCGCCGGAAAGACGCCCTCGTATCCCATGAGCCCACCCAAGCCCAAGACGGATTGCCTGTGGAAATAGGTTCCGGCTCAGGCGCCCCCCGCCACCGCCTTCGCCACGAGCCCCGCCACCGTCACCCTCCCCTCGGGCCGGTCGAGGGTGTCGGTGGCGATGAACTCCCGGACCCCCGCGGCCTGCAGTTTCTCCCGGGCGCCGGGCGTGAGGACCGCGTGGACGCAGGCCACCGAGACGCTGGAGGCCCCCTGCGAGCGGAGCATCTTCGCGGCCTCGGCAATCGTCCCGCCGGTGGTCACCATGTCGTCCACAATCACCACGTCGCGGCCCGCCGCGGGGACTTGCTTGGGGGTGATTTCCACCTGCGTGTCGGAGACCCGCCTCTTCTCCAGCACGTCCCGGTCGGCCCCGCACGCCCCGGCGGCCCCCCGGACCAGGTTCTCGGCGCCGTCGTCGGGGGCGACCAGGAGCGGCTTCCGGAGGCCGGCCCTCCCGATGGCCTCCCCGAGGAGGGGCGACGCGTCGAGGGAGCGCGCCGGGACTTTGAAGAACTTGAGGGTCGCCGGGCTGTGCACGTTCACGATGAGGACATCATCGGCTCGGAGGGCCTCCGCGACGGCCCGCGCGCTGACGGGCTCCCCGGGGTTGAAGGCGCGGTCCTGGCGGGCGTAGCCGAAGTAGGGGACCACGAGGGTCAGCCGCTTCGCCTCCCGGCCCGCGTCGGCCAGTTGCAGCAGGGCGACGAGGTCGAGGGCGGTCCCGGTGGACTGGACCACGACCGCGTGCTTCCCGGCCAGGGAAGCCTCCACCCGCAGGTAGGACTCGCCGTCGGGGAAGGTGCGGTGGGAAACCTTCGCGGCCGGGCAACCGAGAGCCCGGGCCACCCGGGGGCCCAGTTGCGGGCAGGCGGGGCCGGGGACTGCAATCGCGTCCACCATGGCCGGGAGAGGGGCACGACGTTTTCAATATTTCTGCCCGCGAAGGGGGCGGATGGCGGGCGACCTCTCGGGCCTGTGGTTCCTCCCGGCCGGGGCCGCGCTGTTGGCCCTCCTGGCGCTCCTCCGGTCGCGGTTCCTGGCCCGCGAGCGGAGGGCTCTCTTCACCGCCGTGGCCGCCCTGGGCCGCGCCTCGGAAATGGGGCTGGCCGAGAGGACCCGGTGGCCCCCGCGGCGGGTCCGGCGGGGGTTGGCGGGGCTGGAGAAACTCGGCTTGGTGGAACGGGTCGGGGACGAGGTCCGGGTGAAGCGATGACCTATTCGGTGGCCGCGCCGTTCGATTTCAGCAACCCGAGGCTCGTCAACTCTTGGACAATCGCCCCGAGCGCGCTCTCGCAGTCCCTCACCGACTGGGCCCCGGTGATAATCATCTTGCCCGAGCCGAAGAGGAGAATCACCGCCTTGGGCGTCTCCAGCCGCCGGACGAGGCCCGGGAACATCTCGGGCTCGAACTCCACGTTCTCCAGGCCGATGGAGGCCGCCACCGCCCCGAGGTCCATCTCGACCCCGAGGTCGGCGCTGGCGACGATGTTCTGGATGGTGATGTCGGGCTCCAGGACCGCCACCCCGAGGCCCTTGATTTCCTGGAAGACCCGCCGCAAACTGTAGTGGACGTCCTCGACGCTCTTGGCCCCGGTGCAGACCACCTTGCCCGAGCGGAAGACGAGGGTCGCGGCCTTGGGGGCCTCGGTGCGGAGGACGACGCCGGGGAAGCGCTCGGGGTTGTATTCGGCCCCGACCAGCTGGCGGGAGAGGGAGACGAGGTCCACGGCGACCCCAAGGAAGGTGGAGGCCACCACGTTCTCGATGTGGATGCTCGGGTAGTCGGTGAGCTTACGGTTGGCCGTCTTCGCCAGCAGGCTGCTCATGAGTTCACCGCCTCCCCGAAGAACTCCTCCGTGAACGCGTACTCCCGGCCCGCCTGGGGGACTTGCGGATACCCCTCCAGCTCCTCGACCCGGAAACCCGCGTCGCCGCGCCGGAAGCGGGCCTCCACCTCCCGCCAGGGCACGAAGTGGCCCCCGACGGGCCGCCCGGGCCCCCGGCGCAACTCCACCGCGAGGAAACCGATGCGCCCCGACCTCTTCAGGAAGTCGCTGATGCGGTCCACCTGGTTGTCCGTCGAGTGCCCGTTCCCTCCATTCCGCGCCTTCTGGGCCTGGTGGAAGTGCTGGGAGAAGTAGAGGGACCGGGTCCCCTTCTCCACCGAGATGGACTTCACTTCCATGGCGAGGTAGTATCTCCAGTGGCGGGAGTCCACCAGGAGGTCCACCACCTGGGGGGCGAACCGGTGCTGGCGGATGCGGTAGGCGACGGCATCAATCCCCCGCTCGCGGAAAAACCGGTTTAGGCCGGCGACTATCTGGGTCTCCGCGGTCGTCACGTTCCATCACCCTCGGTCCGGGTTCGGGGGAGTCTGTTATATACTTTCCACTTTGCGCGCGCGGGCAACTATTTAGACGATACGATGCGCACCACGTCGCCCGGCTGGAGCTCGGCGTCCTCCCCCAGCCGCCGCTTCTTCCGCGCGTCCACGGCGTAGAGGAACCCCTCGGCGAGGTCGGTGTGGACCGCCCGGGCCAGGTCCCGCGGGGTCGCGCCCCGGGGGAGCAGGTGGGCGTCGGGCAGGACGCGGCCCTGCGAGTCGGTGAACCTGCCCTCGTCCTCCACGGGGTAAACGACCATGAGGCGGAGGAGGTCGAACGCCCCCCTCTGGAGCGCCTCCTGGACCCCGGTGGCGCCGAACCGCCGGAGGAACTCCCGGATGCGCTCCAGGGCCGCGGCCTGCGCCCCTGTCGGCTTTCCGAGCACCTCGAACTCCCGGTCCCCCGGCAGGTAGCGGACCAGCCCCCCCTTGGCCGCCATGCGGAGAGCGAGTTCTATGTCCGCGGCACAAGACACGACAGGCCGCCCGAGGGTTTCCAGCGCCTTGAGGGCGCCGGGGGCGGCCGCGTCCATCTTGTTGGCGCACACCAGGGTCGGCATCCGGATGTCCCGGAGGGCCCGGGCGAGGCCCGGCGGGTCGCTGCCCCGGGCGAGGGCCTGCTTCGCCATCGCCTCGGTGACCCCGACGCCCCCGAGAGCGTCGGCCAGTTCCCGCTCGGGGTGGGGGCCCACCAGGCGGCGCCCGAGGGTCGCCCACCGCTTCTCCAGGAGCCCCTGGAGCCACAGGGTGAACTCCTCCTCCACCATCCGGACGTCCTCCGCCGGGTCCTGCGTGCCGGGGGGCACGGGGTTGCCCTCGCCGTCGGTCCCCCCCGAAGAGTCCACGACGTGGAGCATGGCGTCGGCCTGCCGGAGGTTGTCCAGGAACGCGTTGCCGAGGCCGCGCCCCTGGTGGGCCCCCCGGACCAGGCCCGCGACGTCCACGAGGCCGACGGGGACCCACCGGGTCCCGGTGTCGCCGCAGGCGCAGCCGGTGGCGCCGACGGGCTTGCAGGCGCAGGGGGTCCGGAGGTGGGCCACGCCGCGGTTCGCGTCCTTGGTGGTGAACGGGTAGTTGGCGATGGCCACGTCGGCGAGGGTGGCGGCCTTGAAAAATGTGGACTTGCCGACGTTGGGCTTCCCGGCCAAGGCGAGCGTAATCATACCGGCGCGTGGGCTCTCCCGGCAAAGCCGATGGCCCGCGGCTCCTGCTCCCCTACTTCAGGGCGGCGACGTTCACGTGGACCTTCCCGTTGAGGACGACGCGCCGCCCCTCCCCGAGGTCCACGCCCACGTTGTCGAGGTCGAGGCTCAAACTCGACTCCTTCCCGGCGATGCGCTCCAGCAGGTCCAGGAGGGGGCTGGCATTCAAATCGACTTCCGACTTCTTCTTGGAGGCCATCTCTGCGAGGGAGTCTGGGAAAGCCGTTTAAAAGAGTTTCGCCTGCCGCGGCGCTCCCCTTCCCGGCCCATTGAGGCCGGAAACCACCCTCCGCATCCGCGCCTCCCGGGCCCGGGAGGCCCACAGGTAAGCCTCGTCCACGGTCCCCCGGGCCACCAGGACGACGGCCCGGCCGGGGGCCCGCCGGGCGGTCCGGCCCCGCCTCTGGATGGCCCGGATTTCGCTCGGGACCGGCTCGTAGAAGACCACCAGGTCCACCGAGGGGATGTCGAGCCCCTCCTCCGCTACGCTGGTGGCGATGAGGAGGTTGAGGTCCCCCTCCCGGAACCTCCGCAGAATCTCCGCCTGGGCCGGCTGGCTCAGCCCGGGGTCCCCCTCCCGGGACGCCTGGCCCACGAACCGCGCGGGCCGGAGGCCGGGCACATCCCGGAACCTCTCCAGGAGCCGGACGGCGGTGGAGCGGTATTGTGTGAAGACAATCACGCGGCTCTCCGGGTTGCGGGCGAGGGCGTCGGCCAGAACCCCCGCGAGGAGGGCCATCTTGGGATGCTCGAGCCCCTCGTGGCGGGCCACGAGGTCCTCCACATCGGGGAAGAGCTCGTGGTCCCGAATCCAGCGGGCGGTCCGGGTGGTCTTCCCCTTCATGTCGTCCAGGAACCCTTTCAGGACCCGGATGTCCTGGGTGGTCAGCAGTTCAACGGCGTGGGAGAGGGAGAGGGCGGCGGACTGGGCGACGAGGGCCTCGTAGGGCCCCGGGGAGGAGGGGCGCGCCTCGATAGCCTGCCGCAGTTTGCGCCCGAGGGCCAGGAGTTCGGTTCGGCTCACCCGCTCGGGCCGCTTCCGCGGCAGGAGCCCCGCTTTCTGGAGGGCGGCCACGGGCTCGGCCCGCATCTCCTCCAGGAGGTCTCGCACTCTCCCGTAGGGCGCGGGCAGGGAGGTTTCGAGCCAGCGCATCTCCAGCGGCGGGACGTAGGGCCTGACGTCGGGAGAGGCCTCGTCCCGGTGCTCGACGGCCTCGACGCCGAGGTCGGCGCAGGTGGCCTCGATGGCGGCCCGGTCCTTCCCGGGCGAGGCGGTCAGGGCGAGGACCCGGGGCCACCTCGACTCCGCGCGGTAGCGGGCGGCAATCTCCCCGTAGGCGTATCGCTTCCGCGCCCGGTGGGCCTCGTCGAAGACGAGGAGGCAGACCTCCCGGAGGCCGTAGCGGCCCGCCTCCAGGTCGTTCCGGACCGTCTGCGGGGTGGCGAAGAGGAACCGGGCCCGGCGGAACATCTCCGCGCGCTTCGCGGGGGCCGCGGTTCCGAGGAGCAGGGCGAAGTCGTCCGGCTCCGCCTTGAGGTGGCGCCGGAAAGTCTCCAAATGCTGGGCGCAGAGGGGCCGGGTCGGGGCGAGGACGAGGACCTTCCCGCCGGTCTCCCCGGAGCGCTGCGCCGCGACGTGGAGGGCGACGACCGTCTTGCCGAGGGCCGTCGGGAGGAGGACCAGGGTGTTCTTTCCCAGGGCGGTCTCGACGATGGCGCGCTGGTATTCCCTGGGCTCGATGAGGCCGGGTTTCAGGAGCACAAAAGGACCCGGATGCGTCCGCTAAAAGGGTTTTCAGGAGTTGAGGCCCAGCCTCTCCTGCCGGAACCGCGCCAGGACCCACCGGAGCCGGTTCGGGACCGCGGCGCGGGGCGCCTCCCACCGGGGCTTCTCCCGGACCGGCCGCAGGAGGAGGTCCTGCGCGATGGCCTCGTAGGTCTTCGAGGCGGGCCCGTCCCTGACCAGGGCCGCCACCGGGACGCCCTTGCGCAGGCTGAAATCCATCTCGGGCCACTGGGCCACCTTGAACCCGCCGTGGCCGCCGTTGACCGCGCGGTTGGTGACCCAGACCGACGGGATGGGAATTTGGGAGGCGATGCGCTTGGTGTCGGTCCACGAGACCACGTCGGGGTTCGACACCAGGAGGGCGACGTCGCTGCGGTCGAGGAGCACCCGGTTGCCCCCTTCGAGGCCGGGGAAGGTGTCCACGAGGACCACGTCGTAGCCCCGCAGGTCCTGGAGGAGGGCGGGCAGCCGGTCGAGGTCCCGCGGGGGGCCTGAGAGGGCGGGGACCAGGTCCACCCCGAGCCGGGAAACGGCGGCCTGTGAGAGGTCGAGTTCGTGGCGGAGCGCCTCCTGGAGGGAGACCGCGAACCCCCGGAGGCCGAAGTGGAGCCGGAGGTCGGGGTTGACGAAGTTGCAGTCGAGGAGGAGGACCCGCTCCCCGAGCCGGGAGAGGGCGACGCCGAGGTTGGCGACGGTCGTCGTTTTCCCCACGCCGCCCTTGCCGGAGACGGCGGTGACCACGAGCATTCTTCGAGGTGGAGAAGCCGCTTCTATATACTTTCCAGGCGCCTGCCGCACTTGTTGCGGGAGGCGGGAAACACCGCCCGGTGCGATGCGCCGCTCAGCTCCCATCTTTCATCCCTCTCCGCGGGACGCCGACCATGCAGACCATGTTCCCCGGCGGGTGCTTGTTCTCGTGCATCAACTGGTGGCACCCGCCAATCTCCTCGAACTTGAAAACCCTCGACAGGCAGGGGTCGATTTTCTTCTCCATCACCAGTTTGTTGAAGCCGTTGGACTGCTCGTCGTTGGCGAAATGGGAGCCTTGGAGCCTCTTCTGCCTCATCCAGAGGTAGCGGAGGTCGGCCACGGCGGCGTAGCCGGAGGTCCCGGCGCAGATGACCACCATGCCGCCGCTCTCGCAGACGAAAATCGAGGTGGGAATCGTGTCCTCCCCCGGGTGCTCGAAGACGATGCGCGGGTTCTTCCGCTCGCCGACGGCCTCCCAGAGCGCCTTCCCGAAAGCGCGGGCCCCCTGGAGCCACTTCCCGTAGGCCTCCCCGTTCCGCCAGTCGGGGGGGAGGCCCCAGTGGGTGAACTTCGCGCGATTGATGCACCCCTTCGCCCCGAGTTTCATGCAGTAGTCGAACTTGAGGTCGCTGGAAACGACCGCCACCGGGATTCCCCCGGCGCTCTTCACCAGTTGTATCGCCATGGAGCCGAGC
This sequence comes from uncultured Halobacteria archaeon, assembly GCA_964486625.1. Classification (GTDB taxonomy): domain Archaea; phylum Halobacteriota; class Syntropharchaeia; order JACQPP01; family JACQPP01; genus JAWCQZ01. Next base: position 6,416 of record CAZANW010000003.1, on the reverse strand, counting down.
CCCCCCGAGCCGCCCCAGACGAGGACGACGTCGCCCCTGCGGACCGTGTGGGGGGGCCAGCCGAAGAGCATGCGGTAGGCCGTGGCCCCCACGAGCGTGGGAGCGGCCGCCTCCTCCCAGGTCAGGTGCTTCGCTTTCGGCATGCACTGGTGGGCCTGGACCTTGGTGAACTGGGCGAAGGAGCCCCAGTTGGTCTCGTAGCCCCAGATGCGGTAGGAGTCGTGGAAGCCGGGGTCGAGCCCCTCCCGGATGGCGGGGGCCTCGGTGTTCCAGTGGCCGCAGTGTATCACGACGTGGTCGCCGACCTCGACGTTCTCCACGCCGGGGCCGACCGCATAGACGATTCCGGAGGCATCGCTGCCGCCGATGTGGAAATCCTCCTTCTGGCCCTCCTTCTGCCGGGCCGCAATCACGTCCACCGGGCGGCCCAGGGCGGCCCAGACGTTGTTGTAGTTGACCCCGGCGGCCATGACATAGACGAGGGCATCGCCGGGGCCCGGGGAGGGGACGGGGATTTTTTCGATTTGGAACGCCTTCGCCGGCTCCCCGAAGCGGCCCTGCCGGATGACCTGGGCGTGCATCTGCCGGGGGACCTGGCCCGGCGGAGGCATCTCGCCGATGGGGTAGATGTCCCGCATCGGGGCGAACTATCGCCCGGGAATTTATGCCTTGCCTATTCGGGGCCCGAAGCCGGAGAGAGGCGCTCCCGGAACAGGAGCTTCAAGGCCAGCACCTCCTGGATTTGACGGGCGGCTTCACCGGGGTTGTCGGTCCGGAGGACGAGCGAACGAGACGCCATCCCATTCCCAGCACCGCGAAGGGGCATGGAACCGCGCCGAGAGGAGGGTGAAAGTGTTCAACCAAAGATGGCCCCGAACCCCTCGGCGGCCGCATCCCCCTGACTCTTCACGGCCTTAAGGATCTTGTCCCTCTCCGCCCCGGTTACGACCTCCGCCCCGGCCGCGATTCCCTTGGCGCGCTCGAGGGTCGGCTCGGGGGCCGAGATGATGCAGTAGAACCCGTCCCGGGAAGGGCCCAGCCCCTTCGCATCGCGAAACAGGATGCCCGCCCGGGAGACCGGGTCGTCCTTGAGGAGCGCGTCCCGAATCTTGGAGTAGTGTGCGCGGGGGAGGAAGAGAAGGAGGTCCGCCATCAGACTTTGACCGGCAGGCTGGAAGTGACCCAGGCCACGATTGCGAGGATGAGCACGATGAAAAACGTGTAGCCCGCGAAGAACGAGGCGTGGTGCTTCTTGAAGCGGACCCACCCGACGAGGTTCACGAATCCGATGAAGACGCTGAGGACCAGGCCCACCACCACCACCAGGATGCCCTGGATGTGGAGGGGCCAGCGCTCCGTGGTGAGGATGCCATAGACCAGGCCCGACACCGCCATGAGAAACCCCAGGGTGTGGACCAGGTAGCGGTCGGGCCAGAAGGTGTCGAAGACGGTGAGACCGTTCACCACGAGGCCGACGCCGGCCACGATGACCCCGAAGAAGGCGAAGTCCACGCAGGCCCGAATCTTGCCGAAGCCCTCGGTGATGTTGCAACTCTTGGGGTCGGAGGCCCAGGCGACCGTCAGGCCCGACCCGAAGAGGACGAGGCCGATGGCCATCAGGGTGAAGAACCAGGTGAAGAGCTGCCGCCCGCCCGCCTCCTCGGGCCGCTCCTTGTAGGGCTCGACCCCGAGGGCGTCGAGGGGGTTCGCGCGCTTCCTCTCCTCCGGTCTCGCCGGCGGAGGGGCCCGCGGGGCCGGGGCCATGGGGGCGCCCGGGGGGCGCCAGCGGCCGGGGGGGACGCGGTCGGGTTCCGGCATGGGAAGAACTCGCCCGGACCCGATTATAAAGTCGTTGCCGGAATCAGAGTTCCTGGGGGCTGAAATAGAGTTTGATTTCCCGCTCCGCGCTGGCGGGCGAGTCGGAGGCGTGGACGAGGTTCCGGGTGATGTCGAGGCAGAAGTCGCCCCGCAAGGTCCCCGGGGCCGCCTTGGCGGGGTCGGTGGCCCCGACCAAAGCCCGCACCACGGCGATGGCCTCGCGCCCCTCGACCACCATCGCGAGCGAGGGGCCGCTCCGGATGTGGGCCACCAGTTCCTTGAAGAAGGGCTTCTCCCGGTGCTCGGCGTAGTGCTCCTGCGCGGTCTTCTCGCCGACCCGGAGCATCTTCGCAGCCACAAGCCGGAGGCCCTTGCGCTCCAGCCGGGAGACCACCTCCCCCGCGAGGCCCCGCGCCACGCCGTCGGGCTTGACCATGACGAACTCCCTCTGGACCGCGTCGGCCATCGCCCCGGATGGGCGAGGGGCCTATTATCCCTTGTGGGTCTGCTGGTGGAACTCAAGGCCGATTTTCGAGGGGAAGACCCGCCCGCACTCGCCGCACCTCTGGTGGAGGTCCGTTTCGGAGGAGAACTTCGGGTGGTGGAACCCGCAGACGGAGCACTTGGGGTGGGACGGCTCGACCTCCGCAGAGGCCATGGGGGTGGGTTCGAAATGGAGAGGATATATTTTCTGGTTCAAACCGGGAGCGGGAACGCGGAACTCAATCAGGCGGAGACTGGCCCGGAGGCCTGGGGCGCGCCCGGAGCCCCCGACTTCTGTCTCTCCACGTAGTCCTGGAGGGCGGCGTGGAGGGCCTCGGTGGCGAGGACCGAGCAGTGAATCTTGACCGGCGGGAGGCCGTCGAGGGCGTCCACGATGTCGGTCTTGGTGATGCGGGTGGCCTCCTCGATGGTCTTGCCGCAGGCGATTTCGGTCATCATGCTGCTGGAGGCGATGGCCGCGCCGCATCCGAAGGTCTGGAACTTCATGTCCTCGATTTTCTTGGTTTCGGGGTTGACCTTGATGTACATGGTCATCAGGTCCCCGCAGGTGGGGTTCCCGACGGTCCCGACCCCGTCGGCCTTCTCGATGGAGCCCACGTTCCGGGGGTTCCGGAAGTGGTCGAGGACCTTCTGGGAGTATTCGCCGATGTTGGTCATCCCTTGAAGATGGCTCGAAACCGGATATAAAGTTTTTCCAAGAAAATGTGTTTAAACTACTTTCCGGCGACGTTACACGCCGCCCGTGCCGGTTTTACCTGCCCGCTCTCCGTCACGTGAATCCCGCACTCCTTCTTCGCGTCCTGCTCCCACCACCACCGCCCCGCCCGCAGGTCCTCGCCGGACTTCACCGCGCGGGTGCAGGGTGCGCATCCGATGCTGGGGTATCCGCGGTCGTGGAGGGCGTTGTAGGGGACCTGGTGCTGCTTGACGTAGGCCCACACCTGGTCCCAGGTCCAGTCGGCGAGGGGGTTGATTTTGAGGATGGACCCGTGGCCCGCGTCCAGTTCCACCTTGGCGACGGCCGCCCGGGTGTCGGTCTGCTCCCGCCGGAGGCCGGTGACCCAGGCGTCGAGCCCAGAGAGGGCGCGGTTCAGGGGCTCCACTTTCCGCACGCCGCAGCACATTTTCCGGAACTCGACCGACTTGTAGAAGAGGTTGAGGCCGTGCTCGTTGACCATCGCCTCCACGGCGTCGGTCTTCGGGTAGAAGACCTCGACGGAGATGTTGTATCTCTCCCGGACGGCGTCCATGACGTCGTAGGTCTCCTGGGGCAACCGGCCGGTGTCGAGGGTGAAAACCCGGGCGTCGGGGCGCAGTTTCACCATCATGTCAATCAGGACCACGTCCTCCGCCCCGAAGGAGGAGGCGAGGGCCACCTTGGGGTGGAGTTTCTCGAGGGTCCAGCGGAGGACCTCCGGGGGCGATGCGTTGCCCAGTTTCCGGTTCAGGCTCGCGACATCCTTGGAGTCCATCGTGGCGCTCTCACTCGCCTGCGCGGAAATAGGCCTTCGCCATCGGGTCTCTCCCTGGAGGGTGCCCCTTATGAAGATTATCCCGAGTAATAAAAATATAGAGAAAATATTATACACCGCAGGCATTCCTGGGCGGATGGTTTCCAAACCGCACGGCGGCCGGCTGGTGAACCGGGTCCTCCCCCCCGACCGGGCCCGCAGGGCGGCGGCGAGCGGCCTGCCCCGCGTCGAGGTCCCCATCGAGTTCCTCCTCGACGCCGAGAAACTGGCCACCGGGGCCTACAGCCCCCTCGACGGCTTCGCAGACCGGCGGACCCTGCGCTCCATCCTGCGGACCTGGAAGTTGCCCGGCGGGGCGGTGTGGCCCATCCCCGTCGTCCTGCCGGTCGAGAAGGAGTTGGAACGAAACGAAGACGTTCTTCTCACCCAGAGCGGTCGTTCCATCGCCCGCCTCCGGGTCCGGGAGTGCTACCCCCTCGACCGGAGGGCGTTCGCGAAAGGAGTCTATGGCACCGAGGACCCCGCCCACCCCAACGTCGCCGAGGTGCTGCGGTGGCCCCCCTTTCTCGCCGCGGGGCCCGTGGACCGCATCGCGCGTCCCGGGGCCGGCCTGGACGAGCCGACCCCGGCGGAGACGCGGGCCGAGTTCAAGAGGCGCGGCTGGGAGACCGTCGCGGGCTACCAGACCCGCAACCCGCCCCACCGGGCCCACGAGTATCTCCAGAGGTGCGCGCTGGAGCAGGTGGACGGCCTCTTCATCCACCCCGTCGTGGGCAAGTTGAAGCCCGACGACTTCTCCGCCGCGGCCATCCTGGAGTCCTACAGCGCCATGGTCCGGGTCTATCCGCCCGGCCGCGCCCTCCTGGCCCCCCTCAGCATCGCCATGCGCTACGCGGGCCCCCGGGCCGCGGTCTTCCTCGCCTTGGTCCGGAAGAACTACGGCTGCACCCACTACATCGTGGGCCGGGACATGGCGGGGGTCGGGAAGTTCTACGGCCCCTACGACGCCCAGGAGGCGCTGGCCCGGTGGGACATCGGCATCACCCCGCTCCTCTTCCGCGACGTCTTCTGGTGCGACCGGTGCGGCTCGATGGCCACCGAGAAGACCTGCGGCCACGGGCCCGGGGACCGCCGGACCCTGAGCGGGACCGAGGTGCGGCGGAGGCTGAGGGCCGGGGAACCGGTCCCGCCCGAGATGATGCGGCCCGAGGTGGCCGAGGTGCTGCGGAAGCACGTGGCGGGAGCCCCCGCGGGCTGAATGGCCGACCCCGTCCTGACCGCGGTCACGGGCTTCGCAATCCTCCTCGCGATGGCCGTGGGCGCCAACAACAGCGCGGCGGCCATGGGGACGGCCTACGGCGCGGGCATCCGGACCCGGCGGCAGTCCCTCCTCATCGTATTTGCCTTCTTCTTCCTGGGGGCGATTCTCGGGGGCTCGCGGGTCACGCGCTCCATCGCGGGGGGCTACCTCGACCCGGGGCAACTTTCCGGCCAGGCGACGCCGGTCCTCCTCGTCACGGCCCTTTCCGCCCTGTTCATCCTCGCCACGAACTACTTGCGGGCCCCCATCTCCACCGCGCTTTCCACCATCTTCAGCCTGGTGGGGGTCGGGCTCTACACCTCCACTCTGAACGCCGGGTTCCTGGCCGCCAACGCGGTCTGGTGGGTCCTCGCCCCGCTCGCGACCGCCTTCGGGGGGTTCGTCTGGGCGAGGTGGGTCCACCCGTGGGCCCTCGAGACGGTCGCGGACCTGGGGGCGGAGAAGAAAATCAACCGGTTCCTGAGCATCTCCCTCACGCTCACCGGCTCCTACATCGCATTCTCCGTCGGGGCCAACTCCGTCGGGAAGGCCATGGGGCCCGCGGTGGGGTTCGGGCTCGACGCCCCCACCGCCATCCTCCTCGGGGCCGGGGCGATGTCGGTCGGGGCGGTCCTCATGGGAGCCCGGGTCATCCACACCGTGGGCAAGGAGATTGCCGAGATATGCCCCATCCGGGCCGGCGGGGTGGAGATGGTCTCGGGGACGGTCATCATCCTGGCGTCCTACCTCGGGTTCCCCATCTCGGTCACCCAGGCCCACACCTCGGCGGTCATCGGCCTGAGCATGGGGAAGAAGGGGGTCCGGGGAACCGTTAAAATCAGGGTCGTCAAGCGGACGCTGATGGCATGGTTCGCGGTCCCGGTCGTCGCGGTGGCCCTGACCTACGGCCTGCTGTGGCTCCTCGGGTGGAGGTCGCCGGGTTGAGATGACCTCCGAGACCGTGGACCTCCGGGGCGTGAAGTGCCCCTACAATTTCATCCGGAGCAAGAAAATCATGGACTCCATGGCCTCCGGCGCGGAGGTCCACGTCCTCATCACCGACAGGTCCAACCTCGAATACATCCGGGACTACGCGAAGAAGAGGTCCATCGGGTTCGAGACCCTGGAAGAGGGCGAAGCGACGCGGATGGTCATCCGGAAACCATAGCCGGACCTCGCCGTCAGCGGCACCGAAGGCATCGGGGTCGGCGACGCCTACAATGTGACCTGACTCGGACACAGAAGATTTCAGCGCAGAAGGGCGATGGGGTAAGAGGTCAGGGTAGTCCATCCGCTATCGAAAAACGGCAGGGCTGACGCGA
>CAZANW010000002.1:0-52743 GCA_964486625.1 uncultured Halobacteria archaeon | reverse complement strand
CTTTCACCCCCCTTGGTTTTGGCGCCAGCAAGCATCGCAGGAAAGTTCTGCTGCTTCCTTCTCCACACCCGCAGGTCGAAATAGACCACGGAACCGAACCTGGCCTTCTCCCGGAGCAAGGCGAGGCTCCCGCCCGGCGCGGGGAGAGGTGCGCTCACTGGCCCCCCTCCCCGCTTGCCGGGATGCAAGCCTGGCCCGCCTCACTGACCCGCAGCTCCCTGACCGCAGGGCGGGTCTGCCCGGCCCCGGATGGGATGTCGCTGTTCGTCGTCCGGCCTGGAGATGCGGAGACCGGGCGCCGGATGGATGGCGCCGGCGGCCTCGCGCACGCGGGCACGCCCCGGGAAGGGGCGCCGCACCGGACTTGCTTCGCGCTGGTGTCGGGCCGTTTCATGGTGACTGCGAGGGGGGCGCGGGCGCTTCGCCGGCCAACGTGGCCGCCGCCTGCACTTCCCCGGACCGCCTTCCCGCAGACCCCATGACCCAATCTTGAATATGTAGAAGAAGGGATATTCTACGACGGGTCGTTACGTCGTTTCACGTCGGAAATTGATTCAACGTTTAAACGGATTTTCCTTCAATCTGCGGCCTCTGAACTCCGTTTCCAGGAGTTACACCGTCACCCGGCATCCCGGGCCCCTCCCCGGGGCGGGGGACTTTTCACTACCGCGGGAGGAGCGGGGAGGGATGGCCTCCCCCCTCTTCTGCGCCCGCTGCGGCGCGCCCAAGACCGCCTCCGAACTCTTCAAGGGGCTCTGCGGAGCGTGCGCCCCGGAGCGCGTCCGCCTCCTTTCCAATCCGCCGGTTCTCCGGGGCCGGAGGTGCCCGAGGTGCAGCCTCATCCTGACCGGCAGCCGGGGCGCGGGCCGGAGCGTCGAAGAGGCCCTCCGGGGCGCGTTCAAGTTCCTGCCCGACCTTCGCAGGCCCGGACTGGACCTGGCCGCGGACCCGGGCGCAGACCCGTGGGGCGGCGTCCTGCGATACACCCTCACCGGCAACCTCGGCCCGGTCCCGGTCCGGCTGGAGGGCGAGGTCCCCTACCGCCTGAAGCCCGAGGTGTGCGAGTCGTGCTCCCGGCGGGCGGGCCGCTACTACGAGGGGGTCGTCCAGGTCCGGGCCACGGAGCGGCCCCTGGCCCCGGAGGAGATGCGCCGGGTCCTGGACGAGGCGGGCGGATTCGACGTGGCCCGGGCGGAGGCGGAGGCGGGCGGCCTCGACCTGTTCATCGAGAGCGAGCGCGAGACCGAGCGCCTGGCACGCCACCTCGCCGGCGTCCTCGGCGGAACCACCTCCGCGAGCCCGAAGGTGGCGGGCCGGCGCGACGGCCGGGAGATCTACCGGGTGTCGCGGGTGGTCCGCCTCCGCCCCTTCCGGGCCGGCGACGTGGTCCGGCTGGCAGCGCGCGGCGACGAGGCATTGCTCCGGGTCGAGGGGTGGAAGGGGAAGAATCTCCTCGGGACCGACCTGGCGACGGGCCGCCGCCGGAGCGTGGAGGCCGCCGGGGCGGTCCGGGTCGGGGAGGTCCAGCGGGCCGCCGTGGTCTCCTCCACCGAAGCCGAGGTCCAGATTCTCGACCCCTCCTCCCTGGAGACCGTGACCCTGGCCCGCCCCCCCTTCCTCGGGCGGGTGGGGCGCGAGGTGGCCGTGGTCCGGACCGGGCGCGGTCTCGTGATAGTCCCCGGGCCGCCATGATCCTTCCCCGGGGCCCCTACCAGATTCTCGGCGACGCCCTCCTCCTCAAGGACCCCCGGGACCGCCCCAGGGCCGCGGAGTTCCTCGACGCCTTCCCGCGGTGCAGCCGCGTGCTGTTTTACCGGGGCGTCGCCCCGGGACCCCTTCGCATTCCCCGGGCCGAGGTCCTGGCGGGCGACGGCGGGGAGACGGTGGTCCGGGAGAACGGCTGCCTCTACTCCCTCGACCTGACGCGGGTGATGTTCAGCCCGGGGAATCTCTCGGAGCGGGCCCGGATGGCCGGGGTCGTGGCCCCCGGGGAGGTGGTGGTGGACATGTTCGCCGGCATCGGCTACTTCACGCTGCCCATGGTGCGGACGGGCAGGCCCCGGAAAGTCCACGCGCTCGAACTCAACCCCGATTCGTATCGTTTTCTGATTCGAAACCTCGCGTTGAACCGCGTCCAGAATGTGGACGCCCGCCTCGGCGACTGCCGCGCCACCTGCCCCGCCGGGGTCGCGGACCGCGTCATCCTGGGCCACCTCGACAGCGCGCCCTTCCTGGAGACCGCCCTGCGGGCCCTCCGGGGCGGCGGCTGGCTCCACTACCACGAGGGGGTGCCCGAAAAAATCCTCGAGCGGCCCCTCCGGCGACTCCGGAGTGTGGCACCGGGGGCACGTGCGACTTTGCGCCGGCTGAAAAAATACGCCCCGGGCGTGTGGCACGTGGTGGTGGACGCTGAGATTCCTGCGAGTTGAGCGGTGCGAGGCAAAAAGGGCACGGACTCGCTCCGTCTCCGATGCAATTTCGCGGAGAAATTTCTGAACTCGTAACCTTTATAACTCCCGCCCCGCGGGGGGAAGTGTGCCGCGAACTTCTCCCATCCCGAGAGGTGCGAAGTTCAACCGGCCGCGGCGCTTCAATTCTCCAGCTTTCCGACGTTCGCCGGAAGCCGGCGCCCGCGAACGGAGTCCACGGCCTCCGGCGCCAATGAAAACTCCGCCCGCTCGCGCATCCATCGAGCCCGTCGCCACCGCGCTCCATCGCATCCAGGGCCGCCTCGTGGTCCGGATGGAGCCCGGCGTCCGCGCGCGGCCTGGCATGCCCCTCGCCGACGCTTCGGGGCGCGACGTGGGCCGCATCTCGGACCTCTTCGGCCCGGTCCGGAGGCCCTACGGGGTCCTCTACCCGCGGGGAGAGGTGCGCCCGGGGCCGCTCTACGAGAGCCGCCGCACGGAGAGGGCGCCGCAATACGGTTACACGGGGAGAGAGCATGCAGAAACTGCAGCCAGGACCGGCCGAAGGACCCGCGCCTGAAGGTCCCCCGAAGGGCAAGCGCCCGGAGGGGGTCCCGAAGGTCTGCTCCGAGTGCGGCTCCCGCGACCTCATCCACGACTACGAGCGGGCCGAACTGGTCTGCAACCAGTGCGGTCTGGTGGCCGACGAGGCCTTCATCGACCAGGGGCCCGAGTGGCGCGCCTTCGACCACGACCAGAGGATGCGGCGCTCCCGGGTCGGGGCGCCCTCCACGCTCACGATTCACGACAAGGGGCTCTCGACGGTGATTGACTGGCGCAACCGGGACGCCTACGGAAAACTCATCTCCTCGCGCAACCGGGCCCAACTCTACCGCCTGCGGCGCTGGCAGCGGAGGGTCCGGGTCAGCAGCGCCACCGAGAGGAACCTGACCTTCGCCCTCAGCGAACTCGACCGGATGGCCTCGGCCATGTCCATGAGCCGGAACATCCGGGAGACCGCCGCCATGGTCTATCGGAAGGCGGTGGAGTCCAACCTGGTCCGGGGCCGCTCCATCGAGGGGGTCGCGGCGGCGGCCCTCTACGCCGCCTGCCGCCAGTGCGACGTGCCGCGGACCCTCGACGAGATCGCGGCGGTGGCGAAAGTGAGCCGGAAGGAAATCGGCCGCACCTACCGCTTCCTCGCCCGGGAGTTGACGCTGAAACTGACCCCGACGAGCCCCCTCGACTACGTCCCCCGCTTCTGCTCCGCGCTGAAACTGAAGGGCGAGGTCCAGGCGAAGGCGATGGACGTGGTCCGGGAGGCGACCGAGCGCGAGTTGACCAGCGGTCGGGGCCCCACGGGGGTCGCCGCGGCGGCCATCTACATCGCCTCGATTCTCTACGGGGAGCACCGGACCCAGCGGGAGGTCGCGGAGGCGGCGGGGGTCACGGAGGTCACGATTCGGAACCGGTACAAGGAGCTGGCGGAGGAACTCGGAATCGAGTTGATGCTCTGAGGCTGCGGCCTACCCGAGCAGCAGGGCCCGCAACTCCGCCACCATCCCGTAGGGAGAATACCTCGCGAACCCCGGCCACCGCGGGACGGAGCGCCCCATCGCCCCGTCCACGACGTCGAACGCGGTCTGCCGGACCGGCCCCCACGGGAGGCCATGCATCTCCCGGACTTCGTAGGACGTCAACCCCCACGCATTCCGGCACACCCGCGCCACCCACCTTGCGGTCCATCTTACGGAGCCTGAAATGCGCCTTTTCTTCGACGGGTCCAAGAACTCCAAAATGCCCGCCCACCACGTCCACTTGGCCGGGAGGGACGTCGATAAATCCATCCTTTGCTCCGCTGGCGTCGAGGTGGAGCAGGCGGAGCAGGCCCAGTTCCCCTCAAGCCTTGGAACTGCGTCCGGTGCAAAGACCCCAACTCCGCCGTGGGCCTCTTCTGCGGGCGGTGCGGGCTCCCCCGCGACGCCCCTACGGCGATGGCGGTCGAGAAGGCCGAGGCGGCCGAGCGAAACTCCCTCGACTTGCTCTTCCGGCTTTTCGAAAACCCGAAAGTTTCCAGGGGGCCAAGCAAGAGGCCAAGAAGATGGGCCTCGAAGACCAACTTCGGACCTCCCACGCGGCCCTGGCCCGGGCGGTGGGTCCCCTCACGGACAGTGGGATGGGAGCAGAGGGTGGTAAACCCCCTGTTCCCAGAGAGTGGGGAGAGTAAGCCTCCCGGCCGGTTCGGAAAGGTCCGGAAAAACCGGAGCGGGAGAGGGGCGCGGGGGCAGTTCGGGGGGCCGAAAACGGGGTTTTTGGGCAGTCAGCAGATCTCCCACGTCGCCCAGAACATACGCGGCCGGCTCACAGAGGTTCCCACAGGGCGCGGACCGGCACGGCATAGAGGCCGCCGCCGAAGGTCGCGCTCGCCTCCCCGTCGTAGAGCACCACGCCCGCGGCGAAGCGCCTGCCCGCAGCCTCCCTGAGCTTGCGCAGGCCGCGGAAGTCCGCCGGAGCGACGGTGGCGGAGGCCTTCACCTCGATTCCCGCCACTTCCCCTGCGCCCCGCTCGACCACGATGTCCACCTCGGCGCCGTCCTTGTCCCGGAAGTGGAAGAATGCCGTGGCCTCGTCGCGCCAACTCGCCTGCCTCCGCAGTTCCTGGAACACGAACGTCTCAAGGAGCTGCCCGAGCAGGGGCCGGTCGGCCGCCAGACCCCTCGCCTCCACGCCGAGGAGGGCCGCCGCCACGCCGGTGTCGCTGAGGTGCAGCTTGGGCGTCCTCACGAGCCTCTTCAGCCGGCTGGTGTGCCAGGGGGGCAGCCTCTGCAGGAGGAAGACGCGCTCCAGCAGCGTGACGTAGTCGCGGACGGTCGGCCGGCTGAGCTGGAAGGGGGCCGCGAGCTCCGCCACGTTCAGCAGGCGCGCCGTCTGCGAGGCGGCGAGGGCGAGCAGGCGCGGCAGGGCCTCCAGCGCGCCGACCCGGGAGAGGCCGCGCACGTCGCGCTGGACGAGCGCCTCGACGTAATCCCGGTACCACGCCGCGCGGCGGCGCTCGCCGGGGCGCGCGAGGGCCGCCGGGTAGCCGCCAGCCACGATCCGCCCGGCCAGTTGGTGGCCGAGCCGCTCCGAGGTCCGGGTCTTGAAGCCGCGGCCGAAGAGCAGGTCCAGGAAACGCGGGGAGCGCCGCTCGATCTCGCATTGGGCCAGGGGATGAAGCTGCAGGATCTCCATACGCCCGGCCAGCGAGTCGGCGAGCCGGGGGAGCAGCAGCACGTGGGTCGAGCCGGTCAGGATGAACCGGCCCGGCGAGCGGTGCCGGTCCACCGCCGTCTTGAGGGCGCCGAACAGTTGCGGAACCCGCTGCACCTCGTCCAGGACGACCCGTCGCGGCAGGTCGGCCACGAAGCCGGCGGGATCCTGGGCGGCGGCGGCGCGAGTCACGTCGTCGTCGAAGTTGAAGTAGGCGAAGCCCCGCGGCTCTCCCACCATACGCGCCAGCGTCGTCTTGCCGCACTGCCGGGGGCCGTGAACCAGCACCACGGGCGAGTCCGACAGTGCCTCCACGAGGCGCGCCGCAGCGTGGCGGGGGTAGAGACGGGCCGCGCCCGGGGTCGTCCAATCGAAAGGTTTGGGTTCGGCCATTCGAAACCCTCGGCCTCGGCCAATCGTAAAGTTTTCCCTCGGCTACCTGAAACCCTGATAGGCTGGGCAGCGGCTTGGTGGCTCCGGTCGTGCCTGCGGTATTGGAGTGGAGTAAGCCTCCCGGCCAGTTCGGAAAGGTCCGGAAAAACCGGAGCGGGAGAGGGGCGCGGGGGCAGTTCGGGGGGCCGAAAACGGGGTTTTGGACCGTCGGTGACCCAGTGGTGCGTCTCGACCTCGGCCCATGGATGGGTCCAAGTGTCGCAGTGTGCTTGATCGAACATGGCCAAGAGACAGGCCATCTTCAGGCTCGACTCGGAACTTGCCGGGCGGCTGGACCGGGCCCTCCGGGTGATGGGGTTCCGGACACGGGACGAGTGGTTCCGCCTCCGGGTTCAGCAGGCCTTGGAGGAGGCCCAGCGGCGCGAGCCCCTCGCCTGTCTCCGAGGGTTCACCGTGCCCGGAATGACCGAGGGTCGGGCGGTGGCCATGGTCCGCCGATGGCGCCGGACAGGAGGACTTGGTGAACTCGCAACGCCGGATGACCCTTCACGTTTATATGAACCGCCGCGCGACTCTCCTTGATGGCTGCCCGCTCCCCCCTGTCCCGCATCGAGATCAACCCCCGCGTTATGATGGGGAAGCCCGTCATCCGGGGGACGCGGATTCCCGTGGAACTCGTCGTTAGGAAACTCTCCAAGAACATCTCCGTGGAGGAGATTCTCCGGGAGTTCCCCCGCCTGACGCGGGAGGATGTCCGGGCCGCCCTCGCCTACGCCGCCGAGTCCCTGGGGACCGAAGAGGTCCACTGGGTCAAGGCCGGGGCATGAGGTTCCTGGCGGACGAGAACGTCGAGCGAGAGGTCGTCCGGCTTCTCCGAAAGAGGGGCCACGACGTGGCCTACGTCTCCGAGGGTGGCGCCTCCGCACCGGACGAGGAGGTCTTGGAGCGGGCGCGGAGGGAGCGGAGGATTCTGCTGACCAACGACAAGGACTTCGGGGAGTTGGTTTTCCTCCAGCGGAGGCTGGCCACGGGGGTCCTGCTGCTCCGGCTGGAGGAGGAGAGGGGGCGGGACAGCGTCCGGGAGATCCGGAAGATACGGGACAGCGAGACCGCCACCGTGGAGGAGTTGGTGGCGCGAATCCGGGCCAGGGAGAAGAGCCGGGGGACGCGGGCCTGAATAAGTCTTTCAGGCGGCCCCTATCCCGGGAGGAATGCCCCAACAGCACTGCGGTCACCCTCGCCTCCCGGACCGTCCCCAACTTAGAGTCCCCGATGATTCCGCCCACCATGGGTAAACCAAGCAGCCGGCCGCCCCCTCCCGAGGAAATCCGCCGGGTTCTCGCCCTCCTGAAACGAAAAGGGCTCCGGTTCGTGGTTGTTGGAGGGTTCGCCCTGCACCAGTGGGTCCCCTCCCACCGGCCGAAGGACTTGGACATCGTCCTCTGCAACCCCGCGCGGAAGGAGGCAAGGGCGGTCTTCCGCGCCCTCATCCGCCGCGGATACTCGCCGCGCATCCCCACGCTGGTGAGGGACTCCCTGCGCTGGAGGGACCTCAAGGGAAGCGACGAACGGGCCGCCGGGTGGCTCTTCCGGGGCTGGCCGGTCCGGCTCCACTCCAGGAATCTCGATGTGGACTTCAGCCGGAGAATCGCCGGACTCTCCGGACCCCTCCTTTGGAGAGGGCGCGTGGAGGGGCGGGTGGCCGGGGTCCGGTGCTTCGTCGCGTCGCCGGAGGACCTGGTCCGGAACAAGGAGGCGATTCTCGAGAACCCCTGGCAGAGAGAGGTGCAGAAGAGGAAAGCCATGAGGCACCTCGTCCTGCTCGCTGGAAGGGACTCTTGGACCACCCGCAGAGGAAAGGAGGCCTTCCAAGTCGCCCTTCGGGCTGTCCGGGAGGGGTTCTACACTCCGGACGGGAAGCCCCAGCTGCGGCTCAAGGCCGCCCGCAGGGCCATCGAGGAGTACGAGAAGGACACGGGGGACCGGCGGGGGGCGCTGGAACTCTGGGTCTGCTTCGTGGAGACCGGGAACCGGTTCACCCTGCAGTTCGGGGACATCCACGAGGGGTTCTACGGGGAGCTGCTGGAGGCCTTCGGGGAGGCGGTGCGGCGGCTCTCCAGGCCCCCGGATTCAAGGTGGAGGGGGGAGTTCCGGCCGAGGCTGGAGAGGGTCGTCCGGTCGGCCAAGGGCATCGGGTGGGGGTATGGGGACGGGCTGGCGGAGATGCTCGCCAGACTGCGGAGATGAACTGCGCCATCCGTCGCCAAGCATCGAAAACATGATATATCGATAATTTGTCGATAATCGCTTCCTGGGACTGGCCTATGGGGACCTCAGGAGAAGCCCCGCCTTGACGTCCTTGGCCACAGGCGAGAAATCGGGCAACCGGGCGAGGAAAGGCTCCAGGTCCCTCTTCCAGACCGGTTCCACCCGGGCCAGCGCCCGGTCCACGGCCGGTTCATCGAGCGACAGCCCGTGCGGGGCCAGTTTGCCCTCAATCAGGCCCGGGTCCGGGAGTCCCGGGCGCTCCCGCAGCAGGAACCAGAGGTCATACAGGTGGCGGGGAAGCCCGGTCTGGAGGAGCGCCCTGACCTTCTCGGCGAAGATCTCGGGGAGGGCGAGGGCCTGCACCCGGGCCTCGTCCTCGAGGATGCCGTAGAGGTCCTTGACCGGCAGCGATTCCAGCGGCCGGAGGGGCTTCTCGCGGCGGCTGAAGTCGAAGCGGACAGAGTCCCTGTGGTCGAGGGGCCCGGTGAAGGGAACCCGGAAAAGGAGGCTGTCCGGGGTCGACCTGACTTCGGTGAGTTCTCCGAACGCGAAGGTCCCATGCGGGGCACGGGTCATCAGCCGGACCTCCTTCTTGACCTCCTTGGGGTCCACCCCCAGGAGGGTGAAATCGAGGTCCTCGGAGAACCGGGCGCCGGGGAAGTGGAGCATCTTGATGGCGGTGCCCCCCTTGAAGGCGGTCCGGGCGGCGAGACCGCTCTTCGACAACCGGGAGAGGAGGATCGTCAACGCGACGTCCTTCTCGATGGTCCCCACCGGGACCTTGCTCGCCGCGGCAACCTTGCGGATGTCGGGGACCGCCATCTTCAGAAGGACCTGAACGCCAAGAGCGTCTCTTTGGGCACGTTCACCATCAACCCCCACCTCTTGGAGTACTCCAGAACTTCTTTTCTGGCGCCGGGGTCGAGCCACCGGTAGCCCACGCTCGTCTTTTTCGCCAGAGCGTTCGACAAGCCCCGCTCCTGCCCCAGCAACTCCAGCAGGTATCCCAACCGCCTGCGTACGGCATCGACTCCGTACCGGTCCAAGTCGGCCCCGATGCCGTGCCAGCTCAACTGATACTTCTTCTGCCACAGCGCCTTGGCGACCTCGGCCACCCCTCCGCAGTACTCGGGGTGGGCCAGGCAGTCCAAGAGCGTCTTCCGGGGGCTGGATACTTTGAAGGGGTGCCCCTCGACCATCTCCTCCCCGTATCCGAAGAACTTCCGCGCAGCCATGTGGACGAACTGCAGCCGGTAACCCCCGTATTCCACATCCGTCTTCCGGTGAGGGCGGGGAATCGCGACATAGACAACCCGGGGAACCTGCTCCGTCATCCCCCAGTAGTTCAGGGCGGTCCAGAAGCCCACGTAATACTCCTTGGCCAAGTGGGGGACGATCAGGAAGGGGTGCTCGACCCAGAGCCCCTCTATACCCGACTTCGCGGGGGAGAGGACGTACTTTCCCCGCTCGACTCTGGTGAGACGTCCCTTCTTCACCAAGCCGTGGAGTAACTTCCTCGCGAAGGTGTCCGATACGGCGAGAATGGCCTTGGCATCCTCGATGGTGAAGAGTTTAGCCCCTCGCGCCTCCAGGGCCAAGAGCAGCCGAAGTTCCAAAGGTCCCAGGTATATCTTTTTTGTAACCATAGTTACTCAGTAAGTAATTATAATTACATGAAGTATATAAGGGTTTAGCTGTTTGGCTGGCAGATAGCGATTACTGGGCGGGCGGCAGGTCAGACGTTGAGCCCGCAATAGGGCCGACATACTACGTATGTCGGCCCTATGGAGGTTGGATGCAATCCGGGCGCTGAAATGGAACGCTTCTCACTTCTCCGCGTCCGCAGGCTTGAGCATCGCGATGAGCACCCCCGCGCACTCCACGATCTCCTGCGCAGGCAGGACATCCGGCTCGGCCGCCTTGAGAATGGCCATCACAACTACGGTGCGGAGAGCCTTCTCGACCGGCTCCTGAGGCGCGATGGTCCCGCTCTTCCTAGCCTCCCGGTACATCTCCTCCGCGATGGCCCGCCCGCGCTCCGTGAGGACAAACCCATCGTCCCTCCGGTCGACGAGACCGATGCGCATCAGCCGGTGGAGACCCCTCTCGGCACGGGCGGCGACCTCCATGAGCATCTGGACGCTGTAACTGGTTGGCTCGGGCGCTCCAGACCCGGTCGGCCTATCCGGCTTTGCCATCTCCCCTCGATCTCCTCCTCCGGCTGCGAACGGGCCGCTTCCGGCCGATCAGGGCGAGCGACCACTTCATCGCGCACTCGCGGCACGCCCACCCGCCCGGCTCGGCGAAGAACATTGTGATGAGCACCAGCCTCCTGCATGAGCGGCAGCGGTGGCGGTGTCGGCCGAGTTCCCTGCTGCGGACCCATCGGCGACAGACTGGGCAATGGATGGCGATGACCTGCGCGTAGTTGGAGGCGCCGCCTCTCGCGGCTTGACCTCGTCTCGGGCGGCGGCGCTCGTACACCCGGACCTTCCGCCAATCAAGGCCGCTCATGGGGTTGGCCCGGTATGTCAGGAGCGGTTTCCCCGTCGGCCCTTTCCGCATCTCGACCAGTCTCAACTCGGAAATGTAGATGGCCTCCTTCCCGAGTGCCCGGAGTTTGTCCCCGAGTGAAACCCCGCCATCGTCGGGGACGGTGAACTCCATCCTACCGGAACCGGCCGACTTCGCGTACGAGCCGGAGGCCCTTTTCTTGCATCGTCTCTCCGGCTTTCGCGGCGACCTGGAGGTCGAGGTAGGGCCCGCCCAAAACAACGAGGGTGTGCCTCACCTGGGCGAACTGGTCCAGACGGCCACGGTGGAGGCCCTGAAGGAGGGGGACCCCGGGGAGGGCGGGCTGGTCATCCGGACCCGGCACATGGTGGCGGGGCACCGGGCGTTCGCGGTGGAGAGGGAGAGGTTGAAAGGGATGTACGCGTGAGAGCGGGGTTGAGAAAGTTCAACGTGTTCCCTTGATTTCCCCGGGAGTCGTCTCCAAGAG
The DNA here is from genome assembly GCA_964486625.1 of uncultured Halobacteria archaeon. GTDB lineage: Archaea > Halobacteriota > Syntropharchaeia > JACQPP01 > JACQPP01 > JAWCQZ01. The sequence goes on along the minus strand of CAZANW010000002.1, from coordinate 41,424 downwards.
GATGGAGTCTGCCGGACGCGGGAACCGACAGTGGCCGGGTCAGGGGAGGCAAGAAAGGAGTAGTCGCTTCTCCAAGCATGGTTGGTGAGATGCAGCCCAAGTTTTGCTCTCGCGAAGAGGGCGTCGGCAAATAAAACAAGGGAGCCCTTCCAACTCTTCTTGTATTTGGTGTTCCATTTCCCGTTTGAGCCGCCCCATCTCCTCTTCTTTTCTTTGCAATTGCGCTCTATGCTGGGCTTGGACAGTTTGCAACTGCGCTTGATGTCTGGCGGAGGCAGATTGTGCCTGTGCTATATACTGTGCCTGAATCGGTGCAAGTTGCTTTTTGGTCTCCTTCTGGACCTCGCCCTTAAAATCCGTGACCAGTTTGGTGACGAACTTCCCGTAGGACTCATTCCCCTTTTGTTGGTCGATAGTGGCCTTCACTTGCTGCGACACATGGAGCGAGATGATGGGATGCGCCTTCTGATATTTGTCATGGGATGGGGGTCGGCGTCTAGGTGCCGGTGCTTTGCTGACTGCCTCGGTTTCTGAGTCGCCTTGGTCGGAGTTCATCGACTATCCCCCTCCTGAGCATGAACAGGTACCTGAACGTACGGGGGCCAAAATCTGAACCGATACCTGCACAGGTACCTGAACTTAGGCACACCAAAGCCGAACCAGATATCTGCACTGATACCTGAACAGGGTCCCTGAACAGGGAGCGTGGCTGGAAACTGAGATACTTGATGGTCTTTCAGCTCCGTTTTCAACTGTTTTTCGGGTCTCCGAAGTCCGGCATGGCCTCCTATGCCAAGGCTCGTCTCTAGATGTCCCTGTGGTTCCTGGCTCACCGTCGCTCACCCTTCTGTTCCGGTTTGTCCCCGGGTCGCGGACCGATGAGGCGGTCCCGGAGTGCAAGCAGCGTTCTCGCCCATTCCGGCAGCGCATCGTCCGTGGCCGGTGCCTCCTTCATCTCCGCCATCGGCCTGTCTTTTCTCTGCCAGGATGTTAAAGTCTCGCATATGATACTTTGTATTTGTAGCGAACCTTTTTATTTGGATCTCAAGTATGAGACTTAGTGATGGGACTGTCTGTGGGGCCCCGAAAGGACCCGGCTGGCATCCTGCTTACAACATTGTCGGCATTGAACGGCAAAGCGACCTTTGAGAGGTGGATACAGGCCTCCCACCTTAAGCGTGCCACAGCAGCCCGCTGGATTCACCGGTTGGTGGAGGAGGGAACTGTGCAGAGAGAGCGCATCTCTGCTCGGGGTCCGGCTCGTGTCGTGTACTCCTCAAACGCACCGGTCCGGGACACCTTCGTCGATGGCTACTTGAAAAGTTTAGATGAGCGTCGCCGTGGTACGAAGATGAGGCCCGTCGAGGCAGCCAATGCCATTCTCTGGTTTTACTTTCAGAGTGACGATGCTCGAATGCGGGCCATCGTGGACGCGACGTCCAAGTCGGATCCTCGTCAGGTCCATAGAACTCTTCACCCGTTCTTCGGAGACAGAGAAATCAAGAAATTTGCCGAGTTGCTCGAAGGATTGAAGAAACGCGGGCCGGATGCGACAGTGCAAGCAGCCCGCCTCCTCGCGCTAACGGGGACAACTCGCAGACGAGCTACGATCCGATCTCTCTCGGGTCTTCTGGACAAGCCGCCAAGCAGGCCACTTGTGCCTATCGGCGGGAAAACACCCTGAGCCCTTCGGTCAGGCGGCCTTCGGATCCCCGGCTTTGGCCTTCATGCGCCGCTCCAAGGCTTCCTTGAGGGCGGCCTCGAATTCAGGCCGCGACTGGAACAGGTCCGTGATTGCGCCCCCGACCAGTTGGGCGAAGTCCGTGGCCTGCCGGGTTTTATCCTCCATCTCCTTCACTGCCTCGATGGTCAGCGGCTTCCCGCACTCCGCGCACCTCTTGGGCGGCGGCTGGGCCTCGTTGTAATGGCCGCACCATTGGCACTTCACCGGCCGGAACTCGTCCGTCTGTGCTTGGGCGGCAGCGGGTTCGAGCCCCCCAGTTCGCAGCATCTCCTGTGACAAGTCGAAGTCTTGGGCATAGACATCGATTAATTTGCTGCTTTTTTCGCGACCTTGCCACATGTTTGTTTTTTCTCGGCTCCAACCCTGGGAGAGCAGCCAAGTGGCGTTTCCCCTTCTGGCTGCGTGTGGACTCCTCTTCTCCGCAGGAACCTCCACGGCAGTCCCGATGTCCTGCAGAATGTGATAGAGGCCGGGGTAGGTCAATCGCTGGCCGTATCTGCGGCGCGTGGCCCCGACCCACAACGGGGCCGTCGGCTCCAGGCTCCGGTCGGCCCTCCGCGGGCCGGGATGGAACTTAAACCAAGTCAGGAGATAGGGCACCGACTTGATCCAGAGCTGGGTGTACTCGCCGGTCTTCCCGGTCGGCAGCTTGACCTTCACGTAGCCGCTGTCCGGGGCGAACACGAGGTCGCCGACGTTCAACTTGAGGAACTCCTCCGCCCGGGCCCCCGACTCCATCAGGCACATGATGAGGGCCCGGTGCTGGGGCCTATCGGTGGCGGCCAGCATCCGCTCCACCTCCTCCCAGGTCCAGAAGGGCCGGATCTTCCTCTTCTCCCGCGGGGAGGTCGACAGCCGGCGGAGCCCCGGGGGCGGCTCCCCGTCGTTGCGCCACGTGTAGAACCTCTTGATGGCCCCCGCGTAGTGGGCGACGGTCTTCTCCTTGTGACCGTCCGACCGGAGGCGGCCGAGGAAGCGGGTCACCTCCTCCAGGCCCGGGGGCCCGGGCTGCTTCCACCGGAGGAGGAACTCGCGGGTCCGCATGACCTCCCGGGTCCGGTGCCCGAGGGAGAGCCCCCGGTCCTTCAGGTGGGCGCCGTACCGTGCCATCTCCGACCGGAGACCCGGGGAGAGGTTTTCGTCGCCCACCAGACGTCGTATCTCGGGCTCCAGGTCTGAGGGGGGTATAAATACTTCCCTCGATTTCGAGCCCATTTTTATGCCTCCAAATGAGTCTACTGCTATCGATGGGTGTTAAAAATAATGGTTGGGAGTGGGGAGAGTAAGCCCCCTTTGGTTGGGCCCTCTCACGGTCCCCGGAGGAACCGCTCCCCCGCCGGGCGGGGGGTCACGGGGCCCGGCAGCATTCGTCTGGCGTCGCCGCAGCGACTTGCGCCGGCGGGGTTTCGCGCGGCGGATAACCGCCGCCCCGCGACCCCGGGTTGCCCCGTTGCGCGGGCGTTTCATCTCTTGCACGCCGACCTCGCCCTCGCGGGTTCATCGCACAAGGCGCGCAGAGTGCCGTTTCTGTGCCAGAGCCATCCCTCTCGGGATGCGCCCTCCGGCCCGTGCCTCCTCGCGGAAGCGCGGGCTTGCGGGCGCCCGCCGTTTCAGGACATCTTCCGCGAGGAAGACGCCCGGGTGGGGGGACTTTCCTCAGCCCCGACGGGTTTGAACCGCGCGGGACCGGCGGCTGCCCTTCCCCGCTCCCGAGGAGGGATTATCCTTTGAGCCTATAACACCTGCGGATGATTTCCGCCGACGGGACCGCCGCCGTCTGCCTTGCCCGGGAGGCGGCGACGGCTGCGGCGGCCCGGCGGGCCCTCCCCGAGCCCCCCGGCGGGGCCGTATTCCGCGAGCCCCGGGGGGCCTTCGTGACCCTGAAGCGCGGCGAACTCCTCCGCGGGTGCATCGGGCGCCCCGAGCCCCTCCAGCCCTTCGGGCGGGCCGTGGTCGAATCGGCCGCAGCCGCCACCCGCGACCCGCGGCTGGAGCCGGTCCGGGCGGGCGAGATGGCCCGCATCTCGGTGGAGGTCACCTGCCTCGGCCCCCTCGAGCCCCTCGGAGGCCCGCCCCTCGACTTCCCGAAGCGGGTGGAAGTGGGGGGGCACGGCCTCGTGGTCCGCCGCGGCCCGCGGGCGGGCCTCTTGCTGCCCCAGGTGGCGGCGGAGCACGGGTGGGACTCTGAGGAGTTCCTCTGCGAGACCTGCGCCAAGGCCGGGCTGCCGATGGACGCGTGGCTCGTCTCCGGAACGCAGGTCTTCGCCTTCCGGGGGCAGGTGTTTGGGGAGGAGGCCCCTGGCGGACCGGTGCGAGAAATCGAACTGGACGGGCGGAAGCGGTGAGCGCCGATTTCTGCGTTGACAACGTCCGCCTCCTCCGGGGCGACGCCCTCGTCGAGGGAGCCTTGGTGGTTCGCGGAGGCTGCATCGAGCGCGTGTCGAAAGTCGCCCCCTACGGTCTCCGCCGCATCGGCGGCCGGGGCCGCCTCCTCCTTCCGGGGGCGGTGGACCTCCACGTCCACTTCCGCGACATGGGCCAGGCCCGGAAGGAGGACTGGGCGACCGGCTCGGCAGCGGCCGCCGCCGGAGGCGTGACGACTGTCCTCGACATGCCCAACACCGTGCCGCCCGCCACGACCGTGGCCGCGTTCCGGAGGAAACTCGCTGCGGCGCGCCGCAGGAGCCGGGTGGACTTCGCCCTCGCCGCGGGCTACGACGGGGCTAACCTCAAGGCCCTGCCCGCCCTCCGGCGCGCCGGGGCCGCCGCGTTCGGGGAGATTTTCATGCATCGCCTCGACCCGCAGGCGCTGGAGCGCGGCCTACGGGCCGTCTTTCGCCTCGGGGCGCTGGCCATCGTGCACGCCGAGAGCCGGGCGTGCGTCGCGTCCGATGAGTCCCGGCCCGAGGCGTGCGAGCGGGAGGCGGTGGAGTGGCTGGCCCGGAGATTTCCCAGGAAAAGACTCCATATCGCCCACGCCTCTCTCCCGGGGACCATCATGGCCGCACGGGCCGCGGGGTTCACCGCCGAGGTGGCCCCCCACCACCTGCTTCTCTCCGAGCGCGACTGGCTCCGCCTCAAGTCCTTCGGTTGGTGCCACCCGCCCCTCCGGTCCGAGGAGACCCGGCGCCTCCTCTGGCGCCCGCTGGCCCGGGGCCGCGGCGACGCGCTCGCCTCCGACCACGCGCCCCACACGCGGCAGGAGAAGCGGGGGCCCGACCCGCCCCCCGGGGTGCCCGGGGTGGAGACGATGGTGCCGCTCCTCCTCTCGGCGGTCCGACGGGGGCTCCTCATGCTTCCGCGGGCGGTGGACCTCCTGAGCCGGCGCCCGGCGGCGATTCTGGGGCTGGAGGCGAAGGGCGGCCTGGAGCCCGGAAAGGACGCCGACTTCATGCTTGTGGACCTCAAGGCGGAGTGGACCCTCCGGGGGCGGGAGTTGCACTCCAAATGCGGGTGGACACCTTTCGAGGGGTGGAAGGGGGTGTTCCCGGAGGAGGTCTATCTGCGGGGGGAGCGGGTTGTGCGCGAAGGGGAGGTCGTCGGGAAGCTGGGGGGCGGGAAGTTCCTGGCGGGGAAGGGGCGGGGCACTGAACCTCCGGCACCCGTTTCAACCAAAATGGCCGTTGCAAGCGCAAGGGCCGCAGCGCGAAGGCGGCCGTAGGCGGCAGTATTGTGATGTGCGCGAGCCGTGCGGGCGCTCAGTACCGCCGCCGACGGAGCCCGAGCGAGGGCGAGCAGGCCACTGAGCGCGCGGCCTGACCGACGACCCCCGCTGGGGCGGCCTTTTCGAAAGCGACCTGTCAGAGTCTCGCCGCTCTTGCTCAGAAGATTGACAAACGACGGCGTTTCTCTCTCCCCGCCCCCCGCCACCACCCCCACCTGCGCCGGCAGGTTGCCTCAGTAGGATTTCGGCAGCCCCAGCACGTGCTCGCCGACGAAGTTCAGAATCATCTCCCGGCTGATGGGGATGGTCTTCAGGATGCGGGCCATGTCCCACAGGTGGACGATGCCGTACTCCTCGGAGAACGCGTAGCCGCCGAGGGTCTCGAGGGCGTTGTCCACCGTCTTGATGGCGGCGTCGCTGGCGGCGAGTTTGGCCATGTTGGCCCACTTCCCGACCTCGGGGACCGGGGCGCCCTTGTCGTAGGTCCAGGCGGCCCGGTAGGTCAGCAGCCGCGCCGCCTCCAGCTGGATGCGGGACTCGGCGAGGGGGTGCTGGAGGGCCTGGTAGGCCCCGATGGGGGTGTCCTTGAACACCTTCCGCTGCTTGGCGTAGTCCACGGCCCGGCGGAGGGCGAACTCGGAGATGCCGAGGGCGTCGGCGGCGGCGATGATGCGCTCGGGGTTGAGGGAGTTGAAAAGGGCGATGCCCCCCTCGTTCTCCTTGTAGACGAGGTTCTCGGCGGGGACCTCCACGTTGTCGAAGAAGACCACGAACTGCTCGGCCCCCTCGAAGCCGTGGATGGGAATCTTGCTCAGGGTGACGCCCTTGCTCTTCTTGAGGTCCACCATGAAGAGGGAGAGCCCGTAGAAGCGGGGCTTGCCCTGCTTGGCCACGGTCTCGTAGGGGATGGTCCGGGCCACGACCAGCATCGAGTCGGTCCAGTCGGCGCCGGTGATGAATATCTTCTGGCCGGTGAGGCGGTAGACGTTGCCGTCCTTCTTCGCCTCGGTCTTGACGCGGACCGAGTTGGAGCCCGCGTCGGGCTCGGTGAGGGCGAAGGAGAGCATGCTCTCGCCCGAGGCGACCTTGGGCAGGTATTTCTGCTTCAGGGCCTCGCTGCCCACCCGCAGGAGGCAGCAGACGTCCATGGTGGTGGTCACAATGACGGGGCTCCCGAGGCCCTGGCTCGCAATCTCCTCCATCATCATGACCTCCGTCAGGAGGCCGAGGCCGTTGCCGCCGTATTTCTCGGGGATGAGGCAGCCGAAGAGGCCCAGCTCGGCCATTCCCTTCCAGGCCTCGTCGTGGAGGCCCTTGTAGCCGTCCTTGTCCTTGTGGAGCAGGACCTTGTCCCGCTTGGGGGCGAGCCGCTTCGCGAACTCGGCCGCGGCCTGCTTCGCCATCTTCTGCTCCTCGGAAACGTCGAACCCGAGCATCCCGGGAGTTCGGAGTGCGCCTTAAGAACCTTTTGACGCCCCGGCGGTCTCGACCGCGACTTCGACCGCTGCCGATTCCGGGCTGCCGGGGGCGGGCAGGGTCAGCGTGGCCCCCTCGGGCCGTTCCAGTTTTTCAATCATGAAGTATGCATCGAACTCCTCCGTGGTCTCGAGAATCTTGGTGTGGCCGTAGGGCCGGCTCTTGACGAGTTTCCGCTCCTCCAAGAAGCGGACGTGGTCGTAGGTCTTGGCCCCCCGGACCCGGACCACGTCGGCCTGGGTCACGGGCTGGTTGTAGGCGACGATGCTCAGGGTCCGGAGAATCGAGGGGTCCATCTCCATCGGCGCCAGCGCCCGGACCCGCGGGGCGAGGGCGGGCCGGACCTGCATGATGTAGCGCCCCTCGAGGTCGGCAATCTCCATCGCCCGGCCCTCATAGGCCTTGCGAAGTTCCTTCACGAGGCGGTCCACCTCGCCCGGCTCGATCCCCGCCATCTTGGCCAGTTCGTCCCGGGAGACCGTCTTGCCCGCGGCGAAGAGGGCGGCTTCGATGATCTCGATGGGGCCGGGGGCCTGGGTCATCTCGGGTTCACCAGGAGCGTCCCGAAGAGCTCCTCCTGGGTGAGGGTGATGGAGACCGCGGCGCCGGGCAGCGGGTTCTCCCCGTCCGCCGCGGCCACCATCCCGCGGGTCGCGAGGAAGAGGAGGGCCATGAAGGTGAAGACCACCGTCCGCCGCTCGTGGCCGAGGGTGTCCAGAAGGTCGTCGAGGCAGACGGTCTTGTGCGGGCCGAAAAGTTTCCGCAGGAGCTCCGACACGATGCGGATGCGGTTCTCGATGTCTTCCTCGTGGAACTTGAGGACCTCCCCGGGGTCCACCGGGCGGGAGGCCTGCCGCTCCAGGCGGCGGCGGTAGAGGGTCTCCGCATCGCGCAGGGCCTCGGCCAATTCGTCCAAGACCACGGGCCGCGGGGCGCGGCGGATGAACCGGAGCCGGGGCAGGTCGGGGGGCTCCACGAGGTGGGCGTAGCCGTTCCACTCCGGGGGCGGCGGCTCGGGCTCCTCGTAGAAGTTCAGGGCCTCGGCCTTGAGGCGGAGGAGGACCGCCGCGTAGTAGATGGAGCGGCCCGAGACGCGGAGGTCGAGGCGCTTCTTCTCCGCCATGACCTCCATGAACCGGTCGTAGACCGAGACGATGTCCACGTCCCAGGGGTTGATTTCGCCCGCGGTGGCCAGTCCCGCGAGGCGCTCGATGAGGTCCTCGGTCTCCATGTCCGACGCGAGGAGGGCGCCGATGTCAGGCCGGGCAATCTCAAGGGCCACGGCACCCGCCTCCCGGGGTCGCTATGAGACGGTTAGTTCCTTCCATCCCCTTCGGCGCAGTTACGGGTGGGTGGTTAATAAACTTACCGGCCCCCGATGCGGATTTTTAAATTCACGGAAGCACTTCCACCGTGTTGTTGAACTCGGGGTAGCGGAGGGGGCCCGGCGGGACCACGCCCTCCGCCAGGAGCCCGGCAATCCGCTCCTTCGCCTCCGCCACCTCCGCCACCAGCCACCGGGTCGCGTCGCACACCCTCTCGCGCTCCTCCCGAGGCCAGAACCGGGGCCCCTCCTTGTGGGCGTAGAGGCACCGCCCCCCGCAGAAGCGGTAGATGGAGCAGGAGGTGCAGGGCTCGCCGACCCGGACCGGCATCAGCGCCCCCCTGCCGTCGCGGAGGTGGCCCATCCTCGCCCACGCCTCACGAACTGCGATGGGGCAGGCCAGAACGTCGCCCCGGGGGGTGACCGCCACCGCGCCGTCGCCCGCTTCGCAGGGGAGGGGACACGCGGGCACGTCGCCAAACAGCATCCTCCGCGCCACGCCGAGGAAGGGGGCGATGCCGGGGACCCTCCCCCCCTCCATCTCCCGGACCCAGAACTCCCGGAGTCTGCGGAGGCCGGGCCTGTAGGAGTTCTCCAGCCATCCCCCGAGGTCCCTCCAAGGCTCGGACCACACCGCGTTCAGCTGCCAGTGGACGTGATTGAAAATGCCGAGGGCGAGGAGGTGGGTCACGTCGGACCAGACGTCCCCCTCCTCAGTCAGGGTCATGCGGGCGATGAGGTCGCCGCGGAACCCGGCGTCGCGGAGGCGGCGCGCGCCCCGGAGGGCGGCCCGGTAGACCCCCCGCCCCCGGAACCGGTCGGTCACCTCCTCCCTCCCGTCCACGGAGAGGAGGACCGCGTCGAACCTCCGCCAGCATTCCGGCGGAATGCGATTCACCGCCAAGCCGTTGGTCTGGATGGCGAAGTGCCGGGCGGGGACATGCTCCATCACCTCCCGGATGAAGCCGGGGTTCAGCAGCGGCTCCCCGCCGTAGAACGCGACGACCGCCTCCGGGTCCCCCGCGACGAACCGCCGCAGGTCGTCCAGGTCGTATTCCACCTTGTGCGGAACGAGGTCTTTGGGGAAACTGCCGCCGCAGTAGGCGCAGTCGAGGTTGCACCGGCCGGTGGTGAAGAGGATGTAGAGCACTTTGGAGATTTCCGCGTTGCGGATTAAGCAACCTTCACTTCGGTCTCCTCCGCGGCCGCCTTGAGGTCGATTCCCGTCACCGTGGAGATGTCGGTCTCCTGCATGCCCGCGGCTCGTTCCTCGCCGCGGGCGTCCAAGAATCAAAGAAGTGATATGACTGGCGATAGCCCCGGTCTATCTTCCCCAGACTCACGCCACCTTCACCTCCGTCTCCACTTCGCCGCCTTTACCCAACACGATTCCCGTAACAGTCGATACATCGGTCTCCTGCATGGCCACCCCGATGGTGCGGTCGGCCGCTTCCACCATCGGCTCCCGCAACGAGACCACGATGAACTGGGCGCGGTCCGCGAACCTCCGGATGCGCTTCGCCACCCGCTCGATGTTGACGCCGTCGAGGTGCATGTCCACCTCGTCGAAGGCGTAGAAGGGGGCGGGCCTGTAGGACTGGAGGGCGAGGAGGAAGGCGAGGGCGATGAGGGTCTGCTCGCCGCCGGAGCGGGAGCGGAGGTCGAGCATCGTCTTGCCCCGGGGCTGGGCCCTGATTTTCATGCCGCCCGCGAAGGGGTCCTCGTCGTTCTCGAGGGCGAGGGAGCCCTTCCCGTCCGCGAGTTCAGCGAAAATCTCCCGGAAGGAGCGGTCCACCGCCTTGAAGGCGTCCATGAACGCCTCCCGCTTCATCTCCTCGCACCGGTCCATGCGCTCCAGCAACTCCTTGCGCTCCTTGCCCAACTGGTCCCGCTGTTCCTGGAGTTCATTCCTCCGGGCCTCCAGTTCCGCGTAGTCTTCCAGGGCGCGCTGGTTCACCGGACCCATCGCCTGGAGGCGCTCGTCCGCCACCCGCAAGCGGGCCTGGAGTTCCTCGACCGGCGGCAGGTTCGCCTCGTCCGCTTCCGGCCCCAGGGAGCGGATGCGCTCCAGTTCCGCCGCCAGGGCCCCCGCCGCGGTCTCCAACTGCTCGACGTCGCGCCTCAGCAGTTCCGCATCCTTCTCCCGGGCGTGAATCTCCTCGGTCAGTTTCGCCAGGGCAGCCATCGCCTCCTCGCGGGAGTTGCGCAGTTTCTTAGTGGAGACTCCGACCTCGTCCTCCTTCGCCCGCAACTCCTTCAAGCGCTCCTCGAGGTCGCGGATTTCCTTCTTCGCTTTCTCGATTCTCGCCTGGAGGTCCTCCCGCTCTTTCTCCAGCCGCTCCAGTTCCGCCTCCGCCTCCTGGAACGCACTTTTGGCCGCGTCCGCCTTCAGGGCGAGCCGCTCCGCCTCCAGGACCGCGGCCGCCAGCGCCTCCTCCCGCCCCCGGAGGACCTCCTGCAGTTTGGCCGTTTCCCCCAGAGCCTCCGCGACCTCGCCCAACTCCTCTTCCAGTGCCCGGGCCTCCTTCCGCGCTTTCCCTTCCTGCGCTTCGAGGCTCTCCTTACGCTTCCGGAGGTCGTCCAGAATCCCCGTCCCCGCCTCCTCCGCCAGGGGCTGCAGGGCGGCGGCCTTGCGCTCCAGTTCCGCCCGGACGGCGGCCAGGGCCGCCTGGAGCCCCTCCATCTCCTTCTCGGCCCGGGCGGTCTCCAGCCCCGCCGCATCGGCCCGCTCCTTCAGTCCCTTCAACGCCTGCTCGACCGCGGCCTGCTCCTCCTCGGCATTTCGCAACCGCTCCTCCGCTTCCGCAAGGGCCTCCTGGGCCTCCCGGGCCTTGCCGAGGAAGCGCCGCGGCAGCACCCCGACGGTGATGGCCCCGGCACGCTCGAAGAGGTCCCCTTCCAGGGAGGCGAGGCGGCAGCGGCCGATGTAGGGCTTGGCGCTGTCGAAATCCTGCACGAAGACCGTGTCCCCCACGGCGGCCCACAGAGCCGCTTCGAGGCCCGGCCGGATGGAGACGAGGTCCATGGCGGCCCCCACGACCCCCTCCCCGCGGGGCCCGGGGGACCTGCGGGGCGGCTCCAGTTTGTCGAGGGGTAGGAGGGTGACGCGGCCCGGGACGCCTTTCTTCTTCAGGTGGCTCCGCGCCTGCGCGACGTCCTCGACCCCCTCCATCACGACCCACTCCAGGCGCCCCCCGGCCGCGGCTTCGAGGGCCAAGGCGTGCTTCGCGTCCACCTGGATGAGGTCGCCGACGGTCCCCAGGACGCCGCCCAGTTCCTGTTTCCGCGCCGCGTCGAGGACCTCGGCCACCGCGGGGCTGCGGCCCGAGCCAATCGCCGAGCGCTCCATCTCCCGCCGGGCCTCGTGGGCGCGCTGGGCGGCCGCGGCGGACGCCGCCTCCAGCTTGTCCAGCCGCTCCGAGAGGAGGGCGATTTCCTTCACGTGCTTGTTCCTCTCGGCCCGGGCCGCCTCGGAGGCCTGGACCCGGGCCCGCTGCTGCTCCTCCAATGAGGCCAGTTTCTGCTGGAGTTCCTCGACCTCCTTCGCGAGCGCGCTGTGCTCGCCGGTCTTCCGGGCGAGGGAGCGGACCCGGTCGTCCAGTTCCCGCTCGACCCGGAGCCGCTCCTCCTCCAGGTTGCGGATGTCCCGCCGCAGGGCATCGAGGCGGGCGGGCTTGTCCACCGCCTCCGCGCCCTCCGCCCCGCCCACGCCGAGTTTCCGCCGGAGGGCGTCCACGTCCCTCCTCTTCTCCTTCCGAACCTCCTCCGCCGCCTCCAGGTCGGCCGCGGCCCGGGCCGCCTCCTCCTTCTTCATCGAGATGAGGACCGACCGCCGGTGCGCCTCGCCCTCCGCCTCCGCGACGCGCTTCTCCATCTCCCCGATGGCGGTTTTCTTCGCGCTCGTCTCCTGGAGGGCCTCCTCGACCGACTCCCGGAGTTTCCGCAGGGTCGCATCCTCGGAGTCCCGCAACTCCTTCTCCAGCCGGTCCAACTCCTCCTGAAGAGCGGCCCTCTCCTTCCGCAATTTCTCCCCCTCGGCCTGCAGTTTCTCCCCCTCCTTCGCCCTCTTCAGCGCCGCCTCCCGGTTCCGCGCCAGTTCCGCCTGGAGGTGCGAGCGCTGGGCCGCGCGCAGGAGGGCCTCGGTCCGAGTTTTCTCGTCCGCGAGGCCCTTGTAGGCCGCTGCCTTCTCCTTCTCCACCTGGAGGAGGCCCATCTGCTCCTCCCACACCGAGATGCGGGCGTCCACCTCCTTGAGCCGCTCCTTCACCACGACCAGTTCCTCCTTCGCCTTCTCGCGCCGCTCGTCGAACTCGGCCACACCCGCAATCTCGTCAATCATCTTGCGGCGCTCCAGGTCGGAGAGCCCCTTGGCGACGGCGTTGACCTCCCCCTGAAGGACGACGTTGTGCCCCTCGGGGGCGATGTTGACCTTCAGCAACCTCTCCCGCAACTCGCCCAGGGTGAGGCGGTCGTCGTTCCAGGCGAAGACGCTGGAGGGCTGCTCCTTCGAGTCGAGTTTGACCCGGCGGGTGACGCGAATCTCGGGCTCGGGCCCGAGGGCCCCGTCGGAGTTGTCGAAGACGAGGGTGACCTCCGCGGAGTCCCCGCTCCGGCCCCCCTTGGATTTGTGGATGAAGCCCGAGAGGTCCTCGGCCCGCAGTTTGCGGGTGGAGGCGAGGCCGAGGGCGAAGTTGACGCCGTCGATGATGTTGGACTTCCCCGCGCCGTTGGGGCCGGTGACGGCGGTGAAGCCCGGCAGGAGGGGGACCTTGGCCTTGACGAAGGTCTTGAAGTTCCTGAATTCGATTTCCTTGATATACATGGCTACCCCGGGTGGGGCGATTTCCTATCCATTGTCCCCGGCGTATCGTTGGAAAGGGGGTATATATATTTACCTGCGGAGGATGGCGAAAAAACCGCCTCCGGGAGGCTTTGTCTCTGTCGAAACAGTGCAAAATAGGGTGGTGGGGGAGCAAGGGCCGCAGCGCGACGTCGGCCCCCAGCGCCAATTTGCGACGAGCCCCGGGCGAAGCGAGGGGCGGTGCTGGCGAAGGCGAGCGCAGCGAGCCCGAGCTCCGGCGCCGAGCGCGCGGCCCGTCGGGTAAGGCAGAAGTAGCGTCAAGTGGGCGCTTTCGCACGCTCGCGCGCGGGCTCGGTTGAGCCCGTAAGAAAAGGTCGGAACACAGCTGCGGGTCTCACAACGCAGCGCAAAAATTCTTGGCAATCTTTATATGAAATCGAGGTGCGGGAACCACGCGATGGTTCCGCCGGTGTTCGTCGCGCTGGTCCTCGGGGCCCCCCTCCTCGCGCTCATGGGCGTCGTTTCAGCCTTGGGGGAGTGGATGACGGAGATGATGTGCCGGCTTCATCTCCGCCCCTCCCCTCTTCCGGGGGCGCGGAACGAGACATGACCTCCAGGGTCGCCTTCCGGTTCCTCGCGGACCTGACGGGCCCCGCCCCCGCCTTCCGTCCCGTGGCCTGCACGGCATTTCCCGCTCCTGCCGGGGCCCATCCCGGCCGCTCCTCGCGTCCGGCTCCCCGCACGGGGAGGGCCCGGAACGGAGAGGCGGCCCGAGCCCGAGCCAACCTCTCGGCCCCGGCGGGAGAGTCCGCGGACGCTTGGCGTTCGCGTGAGCGCTCCCGCTACGCGCGGGCGCACCCCCATCAGGAGGGGGGGCCCTGCTCCCCCTCCTCCCTCTCACCAGGTGATTCATCCCGTTGCCGACGAAACGAGAGGGTTCCCGAGAGGACCGGCGCGGGCCTGATTCTTTGACTGTCACGCGACGCGAAGGCGTCACAGGGTAGAGGCCCACGACGACGGGACGGGAGGTTTCCGGGGGGAGCGGCAACAATGTCAGAGCAAATCGACGATTTCGACCTCGGCCCCGTCCCGGACGGCTGCCAGCGCCTGGCGGCCCGCCTGGCGGTAGGCTTCCAGGTCGGCGGAGTAGTGCTCGCGGACCCGCTGAAGGGTCGGGTCCGTGGCAAGGCGGGCAATGCGCTCCTCGGTCTGCCGGACGGTATCCAGAACCCATCGGTTCCGGACCGTCCGCGTGGCGGGCAGGACAGTCTCGGGCCGGAAGGCTATCCGCTCGGAGCCCTGGGACTCGTAGGAGCGGACCTTGGCGGTAAGGGCCACCAGGGACGGCGTCTCCATGCGGGAGAGGGCGGCCGTGGTCTCCCGATCGAACCGGCCCGAGAAGAAGGACCAAGAGCCCGTCGGGTCGGAGAGCCGGGCGCGGACCATATCCTCCCGGACTTGGGAGATGTCGGTCAGGGTTCCGACGAAGAAGATGCGGTTGCATTTCGCCCCCGTGGGGGTCCAAAGGTAGCGCCGAGCATAGGTCCCATCTCCCTCCCGGGTGAGGAGGTTGCTCCGCTCGATTTCGTAGGCGAAGAGACGCCTGGCGGGCTCGCGAATGAATCGGGAACTGTCGCCGTCTCCGGCCTCCGCAGCCATGGTCAGAGACCCTCCCCGAGGTCGGGAGGCCCCATCTCCTCCATGGTCTCTACGAGGATGTAGCGGCCCACCTGGGGGCCACGGACGTGGAAGTAGCGGCCGAAGAGGGCCCGCTTCATGTCGTCGAGGATGGCCGCGGTGTCCAGGGTCTCCTCGACCTTTTTGCGGGCCTGATCGAGGGTGATTCCGGTGCACCGCTCCGCCAGTTCCCGGTTCAGGAGGATGTCCCTGGCCGCGGCCCCGTCGTCGAGGATGGCTTTCACCCGGATGTCCTCCACCGGGGAGACCGAGCCGTGCTCCGAGCAGGCCCCCTTCTGGACCATCCGGCCGCACTGGGGGCACCGCTTGATGTAGCCCGAGCCGGGGAGGATGTCGAGGAGGGCCCCCGCCATCTCCACGGGGGTCCCCCGGGCCACCACCTCCCGGTCGAGGGGGGTGATGGCGCTCGCCTTGCCGGCCTTGACGCTCAGCCGGTCGTTGAATTTGTCCGTGACCACGGAGCGGAACTCGTAGGACTTCCCCTCCTCCACCTCGGGGAGGCCGTGGCCCGCGAAGATGGTGAACTTCATCTGGCCCGTTTCGTCCCCCACGAGCCCCGTCTGGGCGATGGCCTCCGACCTGGGCTGCCAGAGTTGGAGGATGCGCCCGCGGACGGTGACCCACTGGTTCGCCTCCTTGATTTCCTCGACTTTGGCCACGGCGTCGCGCCGCTCCCTCTCCGCCACCTTGACCTCCTCCGCGAGGGGCGCGATGGCGCTGGTCCGGTTCAACTTGATGGAGACGCGCCCCTGGTAACTGTCGGTGACCGCGTTCCGGAACTGGTAGGACTTGCCCTCTTCGACCTTGGGGAGGCCCGACTTCGCCCAGGAGACGAACTTGACGGTCCCGCTCTCATCTCCCAGGAGCCCGGTCTGGGACATGGAGGGGGTCCGGGGTTCCCAGAGTTGGAGGACCTTCGCCTTGATGTTCACCCACCGCCCCGCCTCGGTCAGCTCGGCCGCCCGGACGTCGGCCGCAGGGGTGAGGGGCGCGGAGCCCTTGGAGCCGCCGTAGAGGTTGAGGACCGAGCGGACCGCCTCCTCCGGCGGGACCTGGAATTCGAGAATCAGTTTGGAAATCCGGGGTTCAATCTCCTCCCGCGGGACGTGGGGCACGCGGGCCTGGACCCGCTGCACCAGGGCGGCGATGTCCACTCCGCTCTTGGGCGCGGCTGGCGTTTCCGGCGCCGGCGCGTCGCGAAGCGAGGCGCCGGGGGACGACGGAGCCGGCCCGGCGGGCGTTTGCGCCTTTTTGGTTGGGATTTTGGGAGCCATCCCCACCCACACGCGGAACCCCTTTTTAAAGACCGGCGGGCGCGTGGTGAAAGTAATCCCGGGGCTTCCGCCGAAATCGGGAGCAGCCGTCGCAAAAGCCTTTTGACGCGTCCCGGAAAGGGTGCAGATGGCCCAGCAGACGCAGCGCAGGTTGGACCTCTCCGGCGAGGTGTGCCCCTGGCCGGTGATTTTCACCCAGCGCGAGATGAAGAAGATGGCCGCGGGCGAGACCGTCGAGGTGGTCACCGACAACCTCCCGAGCGTGAGCAACATCCCCGAGGCGGTCCTGAAGGGGGGGCACGAGGTCCTCGGGACCTCCGAGGCGGGGCCCGGGATTTACAAGATTCTCATCCGGAAGAAGTGATGGCGCCGGACGGCCGCGCGCGGGCCCACATCTACCTCCGGGGCGACGTCCAGGGCGTCGGCTTCCGCCACTTCGTCACCCGGGTCGCGGGCCGCGCGGGGGTCACGGGCTGGGTCCGCAACCTGGAGGACGGCCGGGTCGAGGCGGTGGCCGAGGGGCCGGAGTCGGCCGTGCGGCAGTGGGTGGAAGCGTGCCGTAAAGGCCCCCCCTTTGCGGGTGTTGAGGGGTGCGAGGTGGCGTGGGAACCTCCGGAGGGAGAGTTCAAGGAGTTTGAGGTCGTCCGCTGACGATGGCGGAAGTGAAGCCGTTCAAGGTTCTCGATGTCAAAGGCTTCCTCTGCCCCATCCCGGTCGTGAAAGCGAAGAAGGCGATTCGCGACGTGCCCGTGGGCGAGGTCCTCGAAGTCCTCTCGACCGACCCGGCGGCGAAGGCGGACATTCCCGCGTGGACGCAGAGGGACGGGCAGGAACTGGTGAAGACCGTCGAGGACCCGGTGGGGCCGCTGTTCACGTTCTGGGTGAAGCGGAGGACGTGAACTCGATTCAAAAAACTCTTGGAACGTCCCTGCCAAGGGTCCGGGTGATGGGGAACGTCGCTCCTCCGTTCGGCCCCCAGTCGATGATGTGGCGCATCGCCCGCGAAAACTTCCTCGTCTTCGGCGGCCCCCGGGCTCTCCTTTTGCAGTTGGCCCACCCGAAGGTGGCCGCCGGCGTGGCCGACCCAGCGGGTTCCGCAAGGACCTCCTCGCCCCCTTCGTCCGCCTTTACAGGGCGGGCGGCGTGGATGGCCGACCGGGGGCTGCCGATGGCGGCGGAGGCCTCCATGGCGAAGGTGGTGGCGGGGCGCGCGGCGGCCTCGATTCCCCAGAGGTGCGCGGCGCTCGCGGGGCCGCTCGGGGTGCGCGTCCGCGACCGGTTCGAGCGCTTGGTGCGCGACGCGAAGATTGTGGACATCTTCGAGGGGACGGGGCAAATCAACACGCTGATTGTGGCGCGGAGGGTTCTGGGGTATTCGAGGGAGCAGTTGAAGTAAACTACCCGCCCCTGAAGGGGCGGGTAGTTTACACCACCGGCGACACGATGCAGAAGATTGTCTTCGGCACCCCGCGCCAGGCTCAGGGGGCCGTGGCGCACATCGTCGGGGTCCACGACCGGGTCCACGGAAAGACCCGCGAAAAGGCGGGCCCCGTCCCGCGCGGCGCGCCCTACGACGCCCACGACCCTGCGCTCCTAACCTGGGTCATGGCGACCCTCTACGAGACCTCGGTGAGCCTCTACGAGCGTTGGGTCGCGCCCTTGGCGCCGCACGAGAGGGGGCGCTACTACCGCGAGTGGTGCGCGCTCGCTGGACTCCTCGGTGCCACGCCGAAGGCGATGCCCGCGAACCCCCGCGACTTCGAAGCCTACTACTGCCGCATGCTCCGCGACGGGCTCGGCGTCGGCGAAGTGGCACGCGAACTCTCCTGGACCATCCTCAATCCACCGCTCACCCCGCGCCCGCTGGCGGAGTTCAACAAACTGGTGACGGCGGGTCTCCTGCCCGACGAAGTCCGGGAGATGTACGGCCTCCCGTGGGGCCGGTCCGGCAGACCGCGTTCGACGTCGTGGACGGGGCGATGGGGCGCTCCGTCCCGCGGTGGCCGGGGTTCGCGAGGTATTCTCCCTACTGGTGGATTGCGGAGTTTCGAGTGCGGGTTGACTCGGTCCTTCATGGAACCGCGCAATGGCGGTTTGGGGTTTCTCGCCGCACGCGCACGCTCGGCGGCCTCGCCCTCGCGCTCACTTCGTTCACGCTCGGCCCAGCGCCGCTCCTCGCGCCTCGCCTTCGACTCGGCGCTCGCCTTCCGACTGCGCCGAAAGCGAGCGCCCGTGAACGCAAGTTCACGGTCGCTCGTCGCAAATTGGCGCTGGGGGCCCCGCCGTCGAGCTGCGGCCCTTGCTATTGCAACACGTCCTTTTCGTGTATCGCCCCAGCAAGTTTAATTCCCCAAACCGCTCGAGCCCACCCGATGGCGCTCACCGTCACCCAAAAAATCCTCGCTCGGCACTTGGTCGAGAACGGCAAAACCCCCTACCAAGCCGCCCCCGACAAGGACCTCGCGGTCCTGAAGCCGGGGACGTGGCACGAGTTCGAGGTGGACGTCACCGGGGGCTCCGACGTCACCGCCGACGGCGCCTTTGCAGCCATCGAGGGGCCCGACTTCGCCGACCTCGGCGAGGAGAAACTCCTGAAACTCGTTGACAAGAACAAGCACCGCGTCGTCGTCGCTTTGGAGCACTTCCTCGGCCCCGCGGCGGACATCTTCCCCCGCTCGGCCCAGGCCAACCGCGTGCGGGAGTACGCGCGCAAATACTGCCTGCCCCACGTCTATGACATCGGAATCGGGGGGATTTGCCACATCGTCCTCCCCGAGGAGGGGCACGTGCGGCCCGGCGACCTGATTCTCTGGGCCGACTCGCACACCCCGTCCTACGGCGCCCTCGGGGCCTTCGCGGCCGGGGTGGGCTCGACCGAAGTCGGGATGATGATTCTCTCGGGGCGGCTGCCGTTCAAGGTCCCGAGGCCGGTGAGCGTCGAGTTGACCGGGAAGTTCCGGCCCTACGTCTCCTCCAAGGACGCGGTGATTCACCTTATCGGGAAGCACTACAAGGAGGGTGTCTGGCGCGACGCTGCCGTCGAGTATTCCGGCGATGGCGTCTCCGCCATGTCCCTCGAAGCCCGCATCACCATGGCCAACATGGCGGCAGAAATGGAGGCGACTGCGGGCGTCTTCCCCCCCGACGCGGCCGTGGAACGGTTCGTCAACGAGGAGGTGGTCCGCGACCCGAAGACCGACCGTGTCATGGTCAACGGTCTCGGAGGCAAGAAGTCGAGGCGGGCCCGGGCCCCTTGGAGGGCCGCGCTTGCGGACCCCGGCGCGAAGTATGAAAAGAGAATCAAACTCGACCTCTCCGCCCTGGAACCCCTGGTCGCGGCGCCCTACTCCCCTGATAACTACGCGCCCGTATCGAAGGTCGCGGGCACCGAAATCACCAAGGCGTTCCTCGGCTCCTGCACCAACGCGCGGTTGGAGGACTTGGTGATTGCGGCCGAGATTGTGGCGGGCCGCAAGGTCGCCCCCGGCGTCCTGATGAAGGTGGTGCCGGCGAGCGAGGTGGTCCTGCGGCAGGCGGAAAAGATGGGCGTCCTGGAGAAGTTCCGCAAGGCGGGGGCCCGCGTGGCCGACGTCTCTTCCTGCTCCTGGTGCCTGGGTTCATTCTTCACCAGCGAGGCCTACGCGAAGAAGTATGACGCCAAGGGCGAGGTGGTGCAGGCGGACGACGTGGTCATCTCCGCCTCGAATCGAAATTTCCCGAACCGCATGGGCCACCCCGAAGCGTGGATTTTCCTGGCGAGCCCGGCGGTCGTCGCCGCGTCGGCGGTCGCCGGAGTCATCGTGAACCCTGCGGATATCGTGCCGGAGAAAGACCTGAAGAGGGCGCTGGCAAAGTACAAGCGGTTCAAGCGGAGCCCGGGGCAGAAATTCGGGTGGGAGTTGTATGGGCCGTGACATCCCACCCCGCTACATCGCCTTTTTTGATGATTGGTCGGGCCGCGCGCTCGGCGCCCTACTCGGCGCTCGCTCCCTTCGGTCGCTCGCGCCTCGTCGGCGGCGGTGGTGTGCACTCGCTCGGGCTCGCGCACACCACACAAATGCCGCCTACGGGCGCCGTCGCGCCGCGACCCCTGCTCTTGCAACAGTCGTATGAGACGTCATCCTGTGCATTGTGTGAGCACGCGCACAAGCGAGGCGGCCCCCAGCGCCAATTTGCGACGAGCGACCGTGAACTTGCGTTCACGGGCGCTCGCTTTCGGCGCAGTCGGAAGGCGAGCGCCGAGTCGAAGGCGAGGCGCGAGGAGCGGCGCTGGGCCGAGCGAGCGCAGCGAGCGAGGCCGGGGCCTTGCGGCTTCGTCGCAAACACACGCCTCCTGCGGATGCGTGTGCCGCCGAGCGTGCGCGTGCGGGGTCTGGTTGGGAAGGTGCAAGCGTAAGCGATGTCCAAGACCCACGAGTTCATCGGCCGCGTCTGGTCCCTCCCCCACAAGCAGGCCGACAAGGGGCTCGACGACATCGACACCGACCAAATCATCCCCGCGGCCTACATCACCTCTTTCGACCCTGCGTTCCTGGCCCAGCACGCCTTCCAACTGGTCCACCCGAACTTCGTCCCCGAGGTCCGGAAGTGGGTCTCCGAGACCGGGACCTCCGCCATCCTCGTCGAGGGGCGCAACTTCGGCAAGGGCTCCTCCCGGGAGCACGCCCCGCGGGCCCTCAAGGGACTCGGGGTCTCCTGCGTGGTGGCGAACTCCTTCGCCCGCATCTTCCGGACCAACTCCATCTACAACGGCCTGCCCCCCGTCACCCAGCCCGAGGTGCGGGCCGAGACGGGCGACCTAGCCCGCGTCCGCTACGGGGAGGGGAAGGGCGGGAGCGTGGAGGTCTTCCGGCCCGAGGGGCCGTTGGTGACCCCCGAGCGGTTCCTCGAAGTCCGGGCCGAAGGCGGAAATCTCGCTCTTCGCTTCCGGGACCCGGGGAAGGAGCGCACCGTGCTTTTCGTCCCCCGGGGCCGGTGGTCCTTCGGCCCCCTGGAGGACCCGCTCCTGGAGACCATCCTCTGGACCGGGGGCCTGGCCGCCTACACGAAATCTCGGATTGCCAAGTCCCCATGACGATGGTTTAAAGAACCGCCTCCGGAATAGGCTCATGGCTCCCCGCTCCATCGCCCTCCTGCTCGCGGTCCTGGCCCTCCTGCCCGCGGCCGCATTCGCCCAGTCCCGGGAGCCCCGTTTCGCGGGCGACCGCCTGTTCGAGGGGGACCCCGTCGCCGTGGTCGTCAGCCAGGAGGGCCGGTTCACAGCCCTCGCCACAAGCCAGGGGGTAACCCTCTTCGACTCCAAGTTGAAGCCCCTCTGGCAGAAGCCCCTCCCCTCCCTGGTCGGCGTCGCCGTCACAGGTCCCGACGTGTCCCGGGGGCCCTGGGTCCTCGCGGCGACCCTGGATAAACTCTACCTCTACGACTCCTCGGGCGGGGTCATCTGGACCTCGGCCTCCCCCCGCTCCATCCGCTCGGTTGGAATCACCCCCGACGGCAGCCGCATGGTGGTTTCCCAGGAGCGCTACGTGGAGGTGCGGGACAAGGACGGCATCCAGGTCTGGAGCAAGGACACCGGCCTGCAGCAGGCCATGGGCGCCATCGCCAGCGACGGCTCCGTGGCGACGCTCGGCCCCGACTCGGCCACCCTCTGGACGCCGGCCGGGGCCAAGTCCCGGGCCATCTCCTACGGGGACCTCTTCCTCCGGACCGACGTGCGCCGCCCGGTGAGCATCGCCGTGTCGGGCCCGGAGGTGGTCATCGGGGCCAGCGACGGGACCTACCTCCACGACCGGTCCGGCGGGAAGCAGTTCCGCCTCCGCGTTTCGACTGCCAGTTTTCCGGCAATGGTCCAGGTCTCCCCGAACCTCATCGCCGCTTCCGCCGGGACTGACCTGACCCTCCGGGACTTCTTCGGGAATGCCCTCAAGGCCCCGTCCCCCGGAGACGTCGCGGCCGCAGTTTCCCTCTCTCCCGACGGGCGCTACATGGGCATGGCCCTGAAGCAACTCAGGCTCGTCCTCTACGACCTCGGCGCCGTCGTCCCCAGTTTCCTGAAAGTCAACTCCACCCCCAACGGCACCGTCCTCGTGGACGGCGAGGCCCGGGGGACGACCCCCCTCCAGCTGGAGATTCTCCCCGGGCCCCACCGGGTGGCGGTCAACAACACCTCCATCGGCGAGGTCCCGGTCACCGTCGTCGTCCCATTCGGGGGCGAAGCCAATGTCACCCTGAACCTGAGCCGCCTCGCCTACCCCGCCGCCCTCGATGTGAACTCCGTCCCCGCCGGGGCGGACGTGCAGGTGGACGGGTCCTCCCTCGGCCAGGCGCCCCTCTCCCTCAGCTTGGCGGTGGGGAACCACACGTTGCGCGTTGCCCTCCCCGGTCTCAGCCCCTACTCCGCTACCCTGAACCTCACCGCCAACAACCTCACCCGCCTCAACATCACCCTGGCGCCCGGCCAAGCCTCCGTCTCCACGGCCCAGGAGGCGATTCCCCCGAACAGCACCCAGCAGGCGCGGGACAAGGAGGCCACCTGGGGGGTCAAACTGGTGAGCCCCACCCCCGCCCCGGCGGAGCCCACCAAGACGCCCGAGCCCCCCGGCTTCGAGGCCGCTTTCGCCGCCGCGGCCCTGCTTCTGGCGGGCCTCGCCGCCCGGCGCCGCCGCTCTTGAGGGGGTCCGGTCCCCATCCTCCATCGTGCGCCGCCCCTCCTCCCGACCCGTGGACGGCCCCTGGAGCCTCCACGGCTTCGAGCCCGGCAGCGGTCTCAAGGCCGGGGCTCATCTCCCGGACCGCGATCCGCCCGACGGGATTCCGGCCCGGGTGCCAGGGACGGTCCAGGCGGCCCTCGTCGAAGCGGGGCTTTTTCCCGACCCCTACCGCGACGGGAACGCCCGACTCCTGGAGCCGACGGCGCGGAAGGAGTGGTGGTACCGGACCCGGTTTCAAGCCTCTCCGGCGCTGGGACGGAGGCTCTGGCTCCGCTTTTCCGGCGTGGACTACGACGCCGAGTTCTGGCTGAACGGGACCCTGCTGGGGCGCCACGTCGGGATGTTCTCGCCGGTCGAGTTCGACGCCACCCCCCGCCTCCGGGGCGACAACCTCCTGGCGGTCCGGCTGGCCCCTCCGCCTCCGAAGCGCCGCCGCGCGCTGAAGGCCCAGTTCGGCTACCAGTGGGACTTCGCGCCCCGCATCGTAACCTCGGGGCTGTGGGACGCGGTGGAGACGTTCGAGACGGGACCAGCGATGCTGTCGGAGGTGTTCGCGTTCCTCCACGGAAGCACGCTGCAGGCCGAGGCGCGCATCGAGGGGTCGCAGGGTCCGGGCACCCTCCGGGCCTCCCTCGCGGGGGGTGCGGCCGCCACCTGCGCCGCGCAGGGACAGGCGCTCCTCCACCTCCCGACAGCGGGCCTCGGCCGCTGGGAACCCTGGGACCGCGGGGAACCCGCTCTCCACCCGCTCCGTGTCGCCATCGACGGCTCGGACGCGGTCGAGATTCCCATCGGCCTCCGGACCGTCGAGCGGTTGCCTCTCCGGCCCGGAGACCCGGGAAAGAACCTCTGGCTTTTCAAGGTCAACGGCCGCCGCGAGTTCCTCCGCGGCGCCAACTGGGTGCCCCCCGACAGCCTCCTGCGCCTCGATGAAAACCGCTATGAATCGCTCCTGAAAGCCGCCCGCGACGCGAACCTGAACTTCCTCCGGGTCTGGGGCGGCGGCCTCCGGGAGCCGCGCTTCTTCTACGACCTCTGCGACCGGCTCGGCCTCCTGGTGTGGCAGGACTTCCCCTTCGCCTGCAAGACCTACGAACAGTCGCGCGCCTTCTGCGACCTCGCGCGGCAGGAGGCCGCAGGAATCGTGCGGGACCTCCGCAACCACCCCTCCCTCTTCCTCTGGTGCGGCGGCAACGAATACAGCGCGTGGCGCAACGCCCGTCTCTTCCGGGCCCTGGAGGAAACGGTCCGCTCCCTCGACCCCACCCGGCCCTACCACCCCTCTTCCCCCCGCCACGGCGACGTCCACGATTGGAACGTGTGGCACATGTTCGCGCCCCTGCAGGCCTGCAAGCGAAACCTCGCGCCGTTCGTGAGCGAGTTCGGACTCCAGGCGTGCCCCTCGGTCGAAACTATGAAGCGGATGCTGTCGAACCCGTGGCCCCCGGGGCAGGGGTGGAAATTCCACAAGGCCTCGATGCCGAAATTGAAGCGATACGTCCGGGTGTTCCTGAAATCGAAAAACCCGGCGCTGGAGGAGTTCGTCGAGGTCAGCCAGCGCGCCCAGGCCGCCGCGCTCAAAACGGCCATCGAGCACCACCGGCGAAGGAAGGACGACCCCGACCACCCTTGCGGTGGCCTCGCCCTCTGGATGTGGAACGAGCCCTGGCCCTGCGTGTCGTGGAGCGTCGTCGAGCATGGCGGGTCGCGCAAGCGCGCCTGCGACGCCGTCCGGGAGTCGTGCCAGCCCCTGCTGCCGAGCCTCGATTGGAGGTTCCGCGCAGGCCTGCTGGAGGCCCGGGCCTGGGTGGTGAACGACGCAATGGCGCCCTTCCGCGGGACCGCCGAGGTCGAGGGACCCGGGGGGCTCCGCTGGGAATCCCATCTCACCGCGCCCCCGGACTCCGTCGCGCCGGTCGGGGAGTTCGCGTGGGACCTGGCGCCGGGGTCCGCCATCGTCGCCCGCCTCAGGTCGGCGGAGGGCGTGGTCGCGGAGAACCACTACGAGACATTCAAGGAGCCCGTAGAGTGGTTTCCGGCCCGGCTCGCCATGGCGATTCCGCACGCCATTTTTGCATAAGCGTGTCCGGCGGCGGGTTTCCGGGCCGAAACGGTGGGTTTTTCAGGGATTCCCCGACCTTCCAACATGGCCCTCCCGCTCGAAGGCAAGCACGCTCTGGTGACCGGCGCCACCACCACCCTCGGCCAGACCGCCGCCGAGGCCCTGGCCCGCGCGGGGGCCGACCTCGCCCTCTCCGACAACATCGACCTCTCGACCGTGGTGGACCGGCTGGAGCGCGACACGGGGCGCAAGGTGCTGAACCTCCCCGCCGACGAGAACGACCCGGCGAGCGTGGAGGAGGCCGTGAAGCGCGCGGTGGACGGCCTCGGCTCGGTGGACATCCTCGTGGTGGGGAGCGAGAATCACACGCGCGCCCCCTTCCTGGAGACCGACGAGTTGCTCTGGGACGAGATGGTCAACGCGAACCTCCGCTCCGCCTTCTACTGGTGCCGGGCCGTGGTGCCCCCGATGAGAGCGCGGAAAAAAGGGCGCATCATCCTCTTTTCGGCCCTGGAGGCCCGGGCGGGCTCGGCGCGGGGCGAGGTGGCCTACGCGACCGCGAAGGGGGCCCTCCTCGGCCTCGTCCACGCCCTCGCCCGCGAACTCACCGGGTTCGACATCTCGGTGAACGCAATCGTCCCGGGCGTCATGCCGGAGCGGTTCCAGGGGCTGACCCACGAGGAGTTCAAGCGGGCGCTGCCGGGAATCCACATGCAGCGGTTCTGCCGCGCCGGCGACCTCACCCCGGCGCTGCTGCTGCTGGCCTCGGATGAAGGGGGCTACATCCGCGGGACCGCCATCCACGTGAACGGCGGGTATTACATGACGGATTAGGACTTATGGCCGCTCCAAATCCTAAATTCGAAATCCTAAATCCTAAACAAACTCAAAATTCAAAACTCAAAATTCAAAACATTGTGTTTTGGATTTTGGATTTTGGCCATTTGAATTTGTTTAGAGTTTCGGATTTAGGACTTAGTGCTTCGAAAACGGAGGCCGTTTAGCATGCCCGGCCGTCTCGAAGGCAAGGTCGCGGTCGTCACCGCCTCTGCGGGAGCCGGAATCGGCCAAGCAGTCGCCCGCAAGTTCGCCGCCGAGGGAGCGGATGTGGTCGTCGCCGACGCCCACAGGCGCGAGGACGGGACGAGCCGGACCACCGAGGTCGCCGCCGAGATTGCCAAGGCCACGGGCCGGAAGGCCGTGGGCGTCGTCTGCGACGTATCGAGCCGCGAGAGCGTCCGTGGCCTCGCCGATGCCGCCCTCAAGGAGTTCGGCCGGGTGGACATCTTGGTGAACAACGCGGCCCGGAACGTCCTGGCTCCCATCACGAAAGCGACCGACGACATCTGGAACACCGTCCTCGGGGTGAACCTGAAAGGGCTCTACCTCTGCACCCGCGCCTTCCTCCCGGGCATGGTGGAGCGGAGGCGGGGCCGGGTCATCAGCATCAGCAGTTTCGGCGGGTGGATCGGCTCCCCGTTCGGCGAGGTCCCCTACCTCTCTACCAAGGCGGGCATCATGGCCTTCACGCGGGCCCTCGCCCTTGAGATGGCGCCCTGCGGGGTGACGGTGAACGCCATCGCGCCCGGCGTCACCATGAACCCGTTCCTGGCGCGGCAGTATTCCAAGCCGATGCTGGAGGAGATGGAGAAGATGTCGCCCATGGGCCGCACGGGAAAGCCGGAGGACATCGCGAACACGGCCGCGTTCCTCGCCAGCGACGAGGCGGCCTACGTGACCGGGGAAATCTGGATGGTCGCGGGCGGCCAGTGGATTCGGTAATTATTCGGAAACGAGGGGGAGCAGGTTGAACTGCCCGTTCCCGAACGTCAGCGCGAAGAAGTCGTGGGGGTGCTTGACTCCCCGCATCTTGGGAACGCAGATGCGCAGTTGCCTGTGGACGTCGTCCACCGCCGCGAGCCGCAGGTGGAGGATGCCGTCCGCCATGAAGTCCTCGTGGTTGGGCGCGTAGGTGGAGGAGTCCGGCGGGACCTCGGCGATGGCGAGGGTCGTGAACTTCTTCGAGTGCAGGAAGTGGAACATCTCGAAGAGGTCCAGGCGCGGGTTCGCGGCCTCGGTGAGGACCTCGTAAACGTTCAGGGAGTCGAAGACCAGGACCTGGACCCCGTGGGCCCGCTGCTCGAACTCAATCACGCCGCGGAACAGGCTCTCCCAGGTCCGCTTCGTGCTTCCCCCCACCTCGGAGGCCTTGTGGCGCGCCTCGGCCGCGTCGTAGAAGAAGAGGCGCTTCCGGGCCTCGGCGTTGTTCAAGCCCAGTTTCTCCATCTGGGCGCCGACGCTGGCCGGGCTCTGCTCGGCGGTGACGTAGAGGCCCGGCGTCCCCTTCAGGGCGTTGTGGTGGAGGATGGAGTAGGCGAGGGTGGATTTCATGGTCCCCGCCGCGCCGCTGAGGATGACCAGATGCCCCGCCGGGATTCCGCCCTCCAGAATCTCGTCCAGTTTGGGGCTCCCGGTGGGGACCTTGCCGTTCACGGACGCGGATGGGGGCCTCAGGACTTAACCGTTTTCATGTCGCGGGAGAGGAGGCCCACCTCCTTTTCCCCGAGGGCCGCAGGATTCACCGGGACCAGGAGGATGGCCTTGTTCACCGCCACGGCGTCCTGGAGGTTGTTGAGGAACTTGAGGACCCGCGGGAACTCGCGCTCCGCGGCGAGGTATTCGACGCCGTCGAAGAGGACGGCGGCACCCTTCTGGGATCCTAGGAACTCCCCGATGGTGGCGAACATCTGCTCCAAGTTGGCGGGGTTCATGGAGTCTTTTTCCCCCGTCTTGCTCAGCCAGTGGACCCGGACCGGCGCGGGCAGGCCGTGGGCCCGGCGGACCTCGTCGGGGTGGGTCCGGCTGATGCAGAAGCCCGGGGCGCCCTTGGAGACCGCGTTTTTGAAAATGGCGTAGGCTGCCTGAGGACCGGTCCCGAGGACCAGATACGAGTTCATCGGGCGGAGTTCCGGCGGGGGAGGCGGCGGGGGCGGGGCCCGGACCACGGGCGGAGTGGCTGTCCGGAGGGGCGTTCGAGGGGGCGGCGGAGGGCGGTAGGCGGCGGGCCGCGGCACCGGGGCGGGAGCCGCCGGGGGCCTCTGGTTCGGCTGGACCACCACCGTCGGGGGCGGCACCTGGACCTGGACGCTCACCAGGGGCTCGGGGGGCGGGGCCTTGGCCTGCCGAAGGAACGCCAGGGGGCTGAGACCGACGATGGCGAGCCCGAAGATGGAGATGAACTGGGAACCGAGGGCGAGGATTTGCGTGGAGTAGTCGGGGATGCACTCCGGGACGCCCAGAACGGCCCCGGTAAGCGTCGACTTGCAGACCCTCCCCGGCTCGACAATCACGAACGCGTAGAGGGCGGCGAACACCAGGGAGCCGATAGCGGCGACGAGCGCTGCGAGGCCGAGGTCCCGGGCGCCGATGGCCGTCAGCGTTGTGACGAGCAGGAGCAGCAGGGCGCCCACCGTGATGAAACCGGCGACGGGGGCGCTGATGAGCTCGGTGAACGGCCTCGCGTTCTGCTGATAGGCGTCCGGGGCGGCCCGGATGGTGACCACGAAGAGGACCCCCAGGGCCACCAAAACCCCCTTCACGGCCAGGGCCGCACGGCCGCGGCTGCCCGGAGGTGCGGGGTCCCGGCTCACGTCCCGCCCTCCCGGCGCGAAATCGCGGGCGTCTGCAGGGACGCCCCCATGGCCCCCATGAGGGCCCGGATATCCACCTCCACCTTCGCCCTCCATCCGAGGTCCAGCAGGATTTCCCCCTTCGGCACTCCTCCTTCCGGTCCCGCCTCGGGCCGCACTTCTTCCAGGTAGCCCATCCTCAGGAACCGGGCCAGGTTGAACTCCACCCTCTGGGCCGGGAGTTTCTTGCGCAGGACCTCCTCCAACTCCTTCCGGGGGACCCGGCTCCGCCGCGAGGCGATGTAGGCGACGGCCGCGCAGAGGCAGGCCATGTCGTCCACCCGCCAGCCCGAGGTCCGGACCTCCGCCGAAGAGGGCGGCTCCCGCAGGGCCACGAACCACCTCTCCTCTCCCTTCTCCTCCCCCTCATCGTCTCCCGCGCCCTCCTCCGGATACGAGCGGACGGCAAGGCCGAGGTCGGCGAGGCGGCGGTCGAGCAGGTCCAGAATCTTTCCGTAATCCTTGCCCAGGGCTTGGCGGAGTTCCCACGCGCGGGCGCCGGGTTCCATCCGGTGGCGGAAGAGCAGGAGCCGGAGGGCCCGGCGCTGAAGTTCCTCCGCCCTTGCCACACGCGCCTGGGCCTCGAACTCCTTGGATGGGACGGCCTCGGTCATCCCGCTTCCACGGTCACGGCCGCGTAGGCCACGACCTCCTCCCGGTCGCCGGTGACATCCCCCGATGTGGCGTAACGGAGTAGTTCTACCTTTCTGTTTCTGGGACCCTCCGGGCCCAGCGAATGGAGCAGGGTCCCGACGGCCCCGAAACCGCAGAGGGAAGCCCCGGTCTCTTCCATGCGGCGGTAGAACTCCACGGGGTCGAGCCGGAGAATCGCGTCGAGAACGGGCGCGTCCCGGGCCCGGGCTGAGGCCTCGGACTCGTAGTGGGTGAAGTCGGAAGAGGCCAGGACCACGACCCGCCGGCCGGTGGCATCCCGGGCGGCGCGGAGCTCCGCGGCCACCTCCCGGGCGGTCTCCGCGTCCTGGAGGGCCATGGCCACGGCGACGATGCGGACCCGCCCGAACAGGTGCTGGAGGAAGGGGACCTGGACCTCCAGGGAGTGCTCGAGCCGGTGGGCCTCCTCGTCAGCGTCCACGATGGCCCGGGGCAGCGCCTCGATGAAATCGAGGTCGGGCTCCGCCACGCCGAAGGGGGTCTCCCACGGCGCGGCGGAGACCGCGACCCCGGAGCCGCGGCCCCGGTGGTTGGGCCCGAGGATGACGAATGTGTCGGCGGGGGGGACCCGCGCGTAGGCCCGCGCCGCCACCGCCCCCGAGTAGATGTAGCCCGCGTGGGGGACGACCGCCCCGAGGAGCCCCGGCCGCGGGTCCCGGGGGATTCCCGCGAAGCACCCCTCGACGGAGCGGCGGAGTTCTCCCGGGTCGGCGGGATAGAACGCGCCGGCGACCGCGGGCTTTCGGCGTCCCGTGCCCGTTCGGGCCATGAATGCAGATGACCGGTCGGGGCGCTTTAAGCGCTACGCGCTGTCGGAGGGCCGGCTTCGCCTGCCGCCCGCGCGCTCGCCGCGGAACGGCGTCCGCCTCCGCTCCTCGGGGGCGCGCGGAACCGGAATCTGGAGGCCCACCGGGGGCGGCTCGGCTTCGAAGTCCTTCAGCTGGAGGGTCATCTCGTCCCAGCCGTGGGCGCGGCGGACCTCCCGCGCCAGGAGGTAGTAGAGGAGGGCGAGGCTCTTCCGCCCCTTGTTGTTCGCGGGAATCGCGAGGTCGATGCGCTGGAGGCTGCTGGCGGTGTGGCAGAAAGCGACGATGGGGACTCCCACCGAGAACGCCTCGGTCAGGGGCTGGATGTCGGCCACGGGGTCCATGACCACCAGGGCCTGGCAGTCGTCGTAGACCGGGAGGTTCGGGTTGGTGAGGGTCCCGGGGATGAACCGGCCGACCGAAGCCTTGCTCCCGGTGGCCTGGGCGAACTTCTGGACCGGGGTGGCGCCGTGCTGCCTCGCGCTCACGGCCAGGATTTTCCCGGCGTCGAAGCGGGCCAGGAACTTGGCGGCGGCCCGGAGCCGGAGGTCGGTCTGGTGCAACTGGAGGAGGGCCACGCCGTCCTCCCTGACCTTGTGGATGAAGCGCTCCATGTCGTGGGACCTCTGGTGGCTCCCGATGTGGACCCCCGCCGCGAGGTAGTCGTCCTCGGGAACAAGGGGCGAGTAGCCGTCGGGAAAGACACCGCTCATGCTCATGCCCCGTGGCGGGCCTCGCTCATAAACCCTACTCCCCCGCCGTTTCGTGGATGCGGATGAGTTCGTTCAATTTCGCTATGCGCTCCCCGCCCACGATTCCGGTTTTGATGAAGCGGGCCCTCCAGGCCACGGCGAGGTGGGCGATTGCGTCGTCGGTGGTCTCGCCGGAGCGGTGGGAGACCGCAATCTCGTATCCGTGGCGCCGCGCCGCCTCCACGGCCCGCCGCGTGTCGGTGAGGGTCCCGGCCTGGTTGGGCTTGATGAGCACCGCGTTCCCCGCCCCCATCCTCGCCCCGCGCTCGATGCGCTCGGCCGACGTGACGAAGATGTCGTCGCCGCAGACCAGGGTCGAGCGGCCGACGGCCCGGGTGACGGCCGCGAGCCCCGCGAAATCCTCCTCGTGGACCGGGTCCTCCAGGAAGGCGAGGCGGTGGCGGCGGGCGAGGGAGGCCGTGAACTCCGCCTGCTGCTCCGGGGACTTGCGGCCCTTCCGGTAGCGGTAGGCCCTCCCGTCCCACAGGGACGAGGCGGCCACATCCACAGAGGGGGCGATTGCGAAGCCGGCCTGCTGCCCGACCTTGCGTGCCGAGGCCCGCAGAACCCCAAGCGCCTCCAGAGTGGTGATGGACGGCGCCCAGCCCCCCTCGTCGCCCTTCCCGAACTCCAGGCCCATCCGGCGGAGGCGCGCCCCCGCTTCCCTGTGGACCGCGGCGTTGGCGAATACCGCCCGAGAGGCGTCCGGGGCGCCTACGGGGGCCGCCAGGAACTCCTGGATGTCCGGACCCGAGGGGGCGTGCTTCCCCCCGTTGATGACGTTGCCCAGGGGGATGGGGAGGTGGGGCCGCTTCATCGAGGGGGCCAGGAAGCGCCACAGGGGCAGCCCCTCCGACGCCGCCGCGGCCCGGGCGGCCGCCAGGGAAACGGCGATGGCCAGGTTGCCCCCGAGGTGGCCCAGGTTCCGGGTCCCGTCCAGGCGGCGGAGGAGCCCGTCCACCCCCTCCTGGTCGCCGGCGGAGAGGCCCCGCAGTTTCGCCTCCAGGCGCGCCTCGCGGGCCCTCTTCAGGGCGAGGGGCGGGGCGACCACCGCGGCCTCCCGCTTGCCCCGGGAGGCCCCGGCGGGGTCGGCGGCGCGTCCGGCCGCCCGGGGGGTTCGGACCTCGGCTTCGATGGTGGGCTCCCCCCGGCTGTCGGAGATGATGCGCAGGCTCAAACCCCGGACTGGACTCCCCATGGAGGGGCTACACGCGGCGCCGGACGGTGATGGGGATGACGCCGGCCTCGAACTCCTGGATGGAAATCTCGAGGGGGTCCGTGTCGGCGATGTCGAGCAGGACGGGAGCCCCCAGGGAGACCTGGAGGGCCCTGGCCCCGATGATTTTCGCCTTCTCGAAGCGTGTGTAGCGCTCGGCGGGGCCGGAGGGGGCCGGCGGGGAGTCGCGGCTCATGACGGCGGCCATAAGTTCAAGTCGGAAGCCATTTTTGTATCCACAGTCCCATCGGGACCCACCGGGGCCATGGGGTAGCCTGGTATCCTTCGAGGTTCGGGACCTCGAGACCTGCGTTCAAATCGCGGTGGCCCCATTACCGGTACTTGTTCAGCGTGTCCACGACCTCGACGTGGGTCAGGAGCATCCGACGGCAGCAGTAGCGCCGGAGGCCCAGCCCATCGAGGGCCTGGCCCGGGGGCTCCCCCTTCGCCACCCGGCCCTTGTAATCCTCGTAGAGGCTGCCGAGGACCTTGCCGCAGGTGAAGCATCTGACCGGAATCATCGTCAGCCGCGCCCTGTTTCACCCGGGAGCGCTTATAAACCTACTGCCCCGGGTTACCCCATCGTGAAGACGCTCTGGGGCTCGATTTTCAGGAGGACCCGCTTCTCGCCGGGCTGCCGCCACGGGTAGCGGTCCTGGCCGATGTATTTCTTGGCCATCTTGTCGATGTGGGCCTCGGCCCCGTCGTGGGTGACCTCCACCACCCTGCCCCGGACGCCCGCATACTGGTAGGGGTTCTTCCGGTCGGCGATGGCGACGGCCACCCGGGGGTCCTTGCGCACGTTCCGGGGCTTGGCCCGCCCCTCCGCGGTGTTCACGAGGATGTGCTTGCCGTCGTAATCGACCCACACCGGGCTCACCTGGGGCGAGCCGTCTTTCATGAGCGTTCCCACAAACGCGAAGTTGGGCTCCTGGAAGAGCTTGGCCACCTTGTCGGGGAGTTTGACCATCGTGAAATGGGGGCCGATAGGCATCATAAATGTTGGCCCGGCAGGATTTAATCCCGGTCGGCGCTCTCTCTCCATGGCACGTTCCGGGAGGCTCGCGGGCCGGAGGGCTCTCGTCACCGGCGGCGCCGGGGGCATCGGCTCCGCCATCGTCCGGGCCCTCGCCACCGAGGGGGCCTCGGTGGCGGTCCACTACCACCGCTCCCGGGACGGGGCCCGGGCCATGGCCGGCGAAATCTCGGGCTCCGGAAACCCCCCCGAGGGTTTCCGGTCGCGGATTGCGGCCCCCTCCCGAATCCGGGCTGCGGCGGTGCGGGGCGACCTGTCACGGCCTGCCGACGCCCGCCGGGTGGTGCGCGAGTCGGCCCGGAAACTGGGCGGGCTCGACATCCTCGTCGCCAACGCCGGGACCTCCGACGAGGTCGGATGGGAGGAGGTCACGCCGGAGTCGTGGGACCGGGTGATGGACGTGAACCTGCGCGGCGCCTTCCTCTGCGCGCAGGCGGCGGCTCCCGCCCTGCGACGGAGCCGCGACGCCTCCCTCATCTTCATCTCCTCCACCTCCGGCCTGCGGCCGGGGACGCGGTGGATTCCCTACAGCGTCTCGAAGGCGGGCCTCCTGATGCTCTCCCGCTGCCTGGCCCTGGCCCTCGCGCCCCGGGTCCGGGTGAACTGCGTCGCCCCCGGCCTCATCGCGGCGGGCATGAACGACCCCCTCGACCCGGAGGCGGAGCGCGCCTGGGCGGCGTCGGTCCCCCTCGGGCGGGCGGGGCGGGCCGGGGAGGTGGCCGAGGCGGTGGTCTTCCTCGCCTCGCGGGAGTCGAGGTTCATCACCGGGCAGACGCTGGTCGTGGACGGCGGCCGGGCGGCGCTGGGGCCATAAAGGAAAAATTCAAAGCACTAAACTCTAAACCCTAAACAAATCCAAATGACCCAAATTCAAAATTCAAAACGGCCGTTTTGGATTTTGTGCTTTAGATTTCGGATTTGTTTAGGATTGAGGATCTCGAATTTGGGGTTTGACCCATGAGGGCCGTTTTGCAGCGTGCCTTCGGCGGTCCCGAGGTGCTGGAGCCCGGCGAGGCTCCCGAACCAAAACCGCGTCCCGGCGAGGCCCTCGTCCGGGTCCGGGCGTGCGCGCTGAACCACCTGGACCTCTGGGTCCGGTCCGGCGCGGTGGCCCGGCCTCCACTGCCCCACATCCTCGGCTCCGACGTGGCCGGGGAAATCGCGAGCGGCCCCGGCAAGGGGCGGAAGGTCGTGGCGTATCCGGGCCTCCCCTGCGGCTCCTGCGCAGCGTGCCGGGGCGGTCGGGAGAACCGGTGCGAGAAACTCCGCGTCCTCGGCTACCAGGTGGACGGGGGATACGCGGAGCGCGTCGCCCTGCCGCGCCGCGGCCTCTTCCCGGCCCCGCCCGGCCTCTCGTGGGAGGAGGCGGCGGCCGTCCCGCTGGTTTTCACCACCGCCCACCACGCCCTGGTGGCGCGGGCGGGGCTCCGGGCGGGCGAGACCCTCCTCGTCTGGGGCGCGGGCTCCGGGGTCGGTTCCGCGGCGGTCCAACTGGGCAAGCACCTCCGGGCCCGGGTCATCGCCACCGCCGGCAGCGAGGCGAAGATGAAGAAGGCCGCGCGCCTCGGCGCCGACGAGGTCGTGAACCACCGGGAGGCGGACGTCGCCGACGAGGTCCGCCGCCTCACCGGGGGCCGGGGGGCCGATGTCGTTCTCGAGCACGCCGGGGCCCAGACCTGGCCCGCGAGCCTTCACGCCCTCGCCCGCGGGGGGCGCATGGTGGCCTTCGGCGTCACCACCGGCGGGACCGGGAGCGTGGACATCCGCTCCCTCTACCAGCGCCACATCTCGATTCTCGGGACCTACCTCGGAACCCGGAAGGATCTGGCGGCCGTCCTGCGGCTCGCGGGGCGGAATGCGGTCCGGCCGGTGGTGGACTCGACATTCCCGCTGGAGCGGGCGGCCGACGCCCACCGAAAGATGGAAAAGGGGGACCACTTCGGGAAGATTGTCCTGAAGGTGTGACCATGGCGCGCCCCGGTTTCCTGCGGAACCCGCCTCCTCGTCGCTCCGCGACGGGGAGGCAACAAAACCTTAAGTCCGGGCCGCTCACGGGCGTCCTGAAGCCCCGTGTCCTTCTCCTCCTTGTTCTCGCCGTCGTCGTCGTTTCCGCCGTTTTCTTGCTCCGGCCGCAACCCATCGCCCCACTTCCGGCGGCACCGGGAGCAAGTGTGACGCCACTCCCCGCCGCGTCGGGCGGCAAGGAGGTGGCGGTCCTCGAAACCGACTACGGCAACATCGTGTTCGAGTTCCTCCCCGACAAGGCCCCGGGCCACGTGGAGAACTTCAAGAAACTCGCCCGCTCCGGCTTCTACGACGGGACAGCCTTCCACCGGGTCATCCCCGGCTTCATGATCCAGGGGGGCGACCCCAACAGCAAGGATGACGACCGGAGCAACGACGGCCTGGGGGGGCCGGGCTACACCATCAAGGCGGAGTTCAACGACGTCCCCTTCGAGCGGGGCGTGGTCGGCATGGCCCGCTCCCGGGACCCCAACAGCGCGGGGAGCCAGTTCTTCATCATGGTCGCCCGCGCCCCCTCCCTCGACGGCCAGTACACCGCGTTCGGCAGGGTCGTCCAGGGGATGGACGCGGTCGACAAAATCGTCAATTTGCCGCGGGACTCCCGGGACAACCCGCTCCAGAAAGCGGTGCTGAAACGGGTCACCATCCGGACCCAGTAACGCGCTGCTTGCTCGCTATCCGTCCGGGTTCTTGTCCGGTTTTTATTTACCTGCGGCCGCGGCCCCGTCCCCGCTGGCGCCGGCCCCTGCGGCCCGGGACCCGGGCGGGCGCGGGGTGCTTCGCCCGGTAGTGGGCCGAGGCCTCGCCGCCGCTCGGAAACGTCTTGTAGCACCCCGTGCAGACGTAGGCAATCACCTTCCGAATCTTCCTGCGCCGGGGTCCTTTGCCTGCCATGGTGGACAATAGAAACCAGACATATAAAGGTTTCGCGATTATCTCGCCCGAAGTGAGCGATATCTATCTTCGAATTTTCCTCACCAGATCCTCGTAGCGCTCCTTTGAGATGAGCCCCTTCTCCATCTGCTCCTGGAGGGATTTCACCAGTTTCTCGGTGGACTCCCGGGCCCGGCTCATCCTCTCGGAGAAGGCGTCCGCGGGCGGGGGCTTCTGCGCCGGCGGCGCCGCGGGGGGCTGCGCGGCGGGCCCGGGCGGGGATGCCTGGCCTCCCGGCGGGGGCGGTCCCGCGGCGACGGGGCGTGCCCCGGGCCCGAGGACGAGGTTCCGGGTGGTCCGGCTCAGGCTGCGGGCAATCTGGCCGGTCCACACCGCCACTCCGAACGCCGCCGCGGCGAGGACCCCCACGATTCCCAGAATCACCGTCTGAGGGGCCACGGGGACGGGCTCAACCCGGGGAACCGCGGCCAAGTAGGCGTTGGCCCGGTCGAGGAGGGTCCGGGCCCGCTCCAGGTCCAGGGACGCGGCGGCGAAGTCGCGGTTGAGGTAGGCCTCCCGGGCCCGCTCCAGGCGCACGCCCGCCTGGTTGAGGAAGTCGAGGGCGCCGGACACGTCGGCCCCGGACGCCCCGACCTCCCGGGCCCGGCGCGCCAGTTCGGCGAGGGTGTCGTTCACCCGGCGCAGGGTTTCGGGGATGAGCTCGCTCCAGTCTCCGTAGACGGTGAGGAGGATGGTCGCCGCGTCCCGGACACCCTGCCCCTCGGCGGTCAGGGTCAGGGAAAGCCGGCCCCGGTCGGCGTCGGGCGGAATCTGGAGCGTCAGGGTGAACCCCTTCACCTGCCCGCGGCCGAGTTCGAAGGTGCCGTCCTCGGAGGTCACGCTCCACCACGACCGGGGGACGCCCTGGAGGGCCAGCGCGAGAGCGGGGATGCGGAGCTCTCCGCCGTTTTCCACGGTGAAGGTGTAGTTGAGCCGGTAGCCGCGGACCGCGTCGATTTCCTTGGGGGCCGTTACCTTCAGGGCGGGCCGCTCGGGGGCCGGCGGGGCCGCCCCTCCGCCGGCGGCGCCTCCTCCGGCCACGGCCCCGCCGGGCTGCCCGGGCGGGGGCGGCGGGGGAGCGCCGCCGACGTTCACCTGCCGGAGGATGTTGACCGTCTGGACTCCCGGACCCGCCACGGTGATGGCGATGTTGAACGTCCCGGCTCCGGGCGGGACCACCTTGATGGTCGGGCACACCGTCGTGGTGAAGGGCCGGATCTGGCACGCCTGGGTCCCGGCCGCGAAAGGGGGCGAGGCGAACACCGACCAGGTGGCGGTGATGTCCACGGGCCCCGTGGCCCCCGGGTTCGTGATGACGGCCCGGAACGAGAGGTCGGAGACGTCTGTGGAGAGGACCTCGACGTTCACGTCGAGGCTCGACAGGGTGATTTCAAAAGCCCGGAGGTCCCCCACGGTGATTCCTTTGCGGCCCACCGTGAGGTTGGCCTTGTAGAAGCCTTGGGGCTGGGCGGCTTGGAGCTGGCACTGGACCAGGAAGAAGCCCGTCCCCAGTCTCTGGACGTTCGCGGGCAGGTTGGAAGTGTCGTTCACGCTGACCGGCGCGGCGCAGTTCCCGCTCACCAGGGGAGCGTCGCCGGCCGAGGTGACGTTGAGCGTGAACGAGTCGGGGTCCACGGGGATGTTGCCCGAGCGGAACACCAGGAAGGAGGCGTTCATCGTGCTGTTGTTGAACTGGGGAGTCCCCACCGAGAGGGTCGCCGTGAGGGTGTCGGTCACGTAGACCGCCTTGGAGTCGTTGACGGTGGTGCTGCTCCCGGTCTTGTTGGCCACCGCCTTGGCGAAGTAGGTGGAGTTCGGGGAGCCCACCGTCCCGAAGGGGATGTCGATGCCGAGTGGCAAGGTCGCGCTCCAGAGTTCGGGGCCCGCCAGGAAGAGCGGGCTGCTGTTGGTGAGGTAGAGGGTGCTGTTGGGATAGTAGAGCTCGACCCGCACCGTCACTGCCCCGGCCCCGAGGGTCTGGAGGTTCTGGTCCTTGGTGCTGACAGTCGCCGTCACCGTGTCCCCGGGCTTCCAGGGGCCGCCGGGGTCCACCGTCACGAAGAGGTCTGCGGCCTGGACCGTCAGGGTCCCCGCGGAGAAGTTGATGGAGGTGGTGTTGTTGGCCGCGTCAGCGTAGTTGAGGGTGACGTTCCAGGTCCACGTTCCCGTCCCGACGTTGCTCATCTTGCACCGGAGGGTGGCGGCCCCGTTCGCGTCCGTTGCCGCGCTGCTGACGTTCGTGGTGCAGGCGATGCCCGGGGGGTCGCCGGCCGGGTCCCGGAAGACGACGCTGGCGGTGAGCCCCGCCACGGGCGCCCCGAGGAGGTCGGCCACGTTGATGTTCCAGAAGACGTTGTCGCTCGGTCCGAAGACGGTCGCCGGAGTCCCGCCGGCGGTCTTGGAGGTGTTGACGACGGAGATGAGTTTGGGCTTGACCCGCAGGGTGATGCTCGCCGCGTCGCTGGGGTTGCCCAGGTTGTCCACTGCGGTGAGGTTGGCCGTGTGGTTGCCCCGGAGGGTGAAGTTGGCGCCGGGGATGGAGATGCGCCAGGTGGAGATGTCGTCGCCGGCCGTGAAGACGCAGTTGGCGACGCACTCCGTCGAAACGTTCAGGAAACCGGTCCCGTTCGGCCGGAGGACGTCGGCCCGGACCTGCTGGATGGTGGCGTTGACGCTCCCCGACTTGTCGGTGACGTTCACGTAGATGACCGCCGGGGAGCCCTGCTCCAGCACCAGCAGGTTCTTTCCGGCCTCGGTGGTGTTCACGGCGGCGGGGCTCGTCTCGTTGGGGGTGGTGGCGTTCAGCAGCGCAATCAGCGGCTTGGTGAACACGGTCAGGTTCACAGTGAGGTTGCGCCGGAGGGGCTGGGCACTCGCGTTCGTGGCGTTGTCCCGCGCCTCCACCGAGAGGGTGAAGTTGTACTGGCCCGGCGTGACGCCGGTGGTGTTCACGGTCACGTTGAAGAACGTGGCGGCGCCGAGGCGGGCGATGATGAACGATGTGTTGTTCAGGCTCAGGTTCCCCGAGCCCTCCGTGGCGTTGACGGACTGGTTCGCGGGGGAGAGGGTGAAGTTGAGGTCGCGGTTCCCCGTGTTGTTGACCCGGACCGCGCAGAGTTGGGCGGAAGGGGTGTTCACCTCCACCTTGTTGCCGGCCGAGCCGCAGGTCACGTTGAGGCCCGCGGAGTCGTTGAGGGTCCACGTCGGGCTCGCGGGCACGGTCACGGAGAGGTTGAAGACCTTCCCGCAGCGCGCCGGAGAGACGCAGGCGGAGTTGGAGGCGTTGGCCTCGAACCGGAACTCCCACGTCCCGCTGGGGTGTTTCTCCGGGACCGAGACGTTCAGGAGGAGGTCCTGGGCGGCCCCGGAGGCCAAGTCGATGCCCGGGACCTGGGCCGCCGTGAAGTTCCGCAGGCCGCCCGAGACGTTGAGGGCGAAGGTGACGGCGGAGCCGCTGGAGTTCACCCCGGTCATGTTCCAGGTGACGTTGATGAGCGGCGAGTTCCCGTTCGCGAGAGCCCGGAGGGGCACGGAGGAGTTCGTGGTGTTGTGGTCCACGGTCACGTTCACCATCTTGTCCTCCACGCCCGCGCCCGTCCCGTTGCTCAGGTTCAGGACGGGATTGGCCCAGACGCGGACGACGGTGGAGTTCGCGACCGAGGCGTTGACCGCCCCGTTCGGATTCGTCCAGCGGAGGGTCGTGTTCACGGCGTAGGTTCCGTTGAAGGCCCCGGGCAGGGCGGTGACGTCGAAGAACTTCGTGCAGAGGGCCCCCCGGGACACGTTGCCGCACGACTCGTTCTTCTGGAAGGTCGAGTTGACGGCGATGGCGGTGACGTTGTTCGCGTAGATGGAGATGTTGAGCCACGCGTCGTAGGCGCCCCCGGGGCCGGGGTTCACGAAGGTCGCGTTGACCGTGAAACTCTGGCCGCCGGGGAAGACGACGAAGTCGGCGTCGATGGCCCCGGGGCTCTCCTCCAGACTCCCGCCGGTGGTGTTGGTGGCGTTGAACCTGAACCCGCCCTGGGGCCAGGGGCTGCACGGGCCCGTGGAGGCGCTGTTGTTCACGGCGCAGTTGGCGACGGGGACGTTGAGGTCGAAGGCCGTGACGAAGAGGGCGTAGGTCCCGTTCAGGGCGGGGACGGGGAAGGTGCCGCGGTAGAGACTGCCGGAGACCGGCAGCAACTGGGTTGAGTTGCTCCAGGCGCCGTTGGGGAGGCTGATGTTGGCCCAGACGTCCCGGACCCCCGTCCCCACGTCGGTCACGTTCGCGGCAATCGTGATGACGTCGCGGCTCGCGTCGAACACGAGCGCGGGGATGGTGGTCGTGTTGTTGTCGCCGTTGACGCTCACGTTGAAGATGCTCGGGGGCGACAGGTCCGCGGCCCGGAGGGTGAAGTTGAAGGAGACGGTCCCGGAGTTGTTCACCAGGTGGTTGGCGGGACAGGTCACGCAGCCGGCCCGGGTGGCGTTCGCTGTGATGTTCACCCAGGAGGAGCCCGAGAAGTCCCCGGGAATCGTGTAGTAGAGGGTGATGTTCTTGAAGTCCGGGGAGTCGGTGGCGTTCAGCGTGAAATTCGCGAAGGTCGAGTTGCTGAAGTTGTAGCCCGCCGCGGAGAAGTTCACGAAGTTCCGGCCCGCCTGCTCGGTCTTGTTGACCGTGAACGCGAGGTCCACGTTGGACTCGCTCGTGATGTTCAGGAAGCCGAGGGTGAGGTTGGCGTCCCCGGTGGCGACGTCCATGGTGTTGGCGTTCAGGCGGCGGGCGGGGTCGGAGCTGCTGTTGAACGCGTAGTCGGTCGTGTTCCAAGAGGTCGACTCGGAGATGTTCATGGAGATGTTCAGGGTCGCGTCGCAGTTGCTCCCGGGCGCGGCGGCGCACTGTCCGTAGGAGCCGGTGGCGTTGACGAAGAACCTCCCCTCGTAGACGCCGGCCGGGGCGTGCTTGGCGACGGCGACCGTGACGGTGATGCTGTTGTTGTTGCCCGTGACGTTGTTGTTGGGCGGGAAGTTGGTGTTGTTCCCCGAGAAGGCGACCGTGATTGCCGAGGCGAAGTTGCTCTCGTTCAGGGTGAACCGGGTGTTGTTCAGCCAATCGTTGCCCGTGCTGTTGAGGAGGAAGGCTGCCGGGAAGTTGACCGTCGTGTTCTGGGAGAGGTTGCCCAGGACGATGCGGCTGGTGTTCAGCGCCAGGATGGGGGTCGCGGTGACGTTGATGTAGAGGACGTCGCTGGAGTTGTTGGTCCTGCCGCCGTCCCACGTCTGGTTGCCCCAGGTCTTCTCCTCCAGGTTCTTCCAGGTGGTGTTCACGTAGAGCGAGTAGTTCCCGGGGGAGGCGTTCGCGGGGACCGTGAGGCGGAAGTTGAGGGTGTTGGTCCGGTTGGCGGTGGTGTTGTTCACGTAGGCGGCCGAGAAGAGCGGGGCGGACGCGGAGGAATTGACGGTCCAGCCGGCAGGCAGGTTGGTGACGTTCATCCGGGCGTCGAACACGTGGCCCAGGCCGGTGTTGTTCAGGGCGATAGTGAGGTCGGTGGAGTTGCCC
>CAZANW010000001.1:43664-55075 GCA_964486625.1 uncultured Halobacteria archaeon | reverse complement strand
TGACGATTCATCCCCGGGCTAAAGCCCGGGGGGTTCTCGTCACCTGGCCACTAAATCCTAAACAAATTCAAAATCCAAAGCACCAAATCCAAAACAGCCGTTTTGAATTTTGGATTTTGAACATTTGGATTTGTTTCGGATTTAGGATTTTGAATTTAGGATTTACCTATGCCGGTCTCGTCCCGAGGGTGACCGTCACGCTCCGCTGGACATCGTCCCGCAGGTAGGCCAGGGCCAGTCTGTCCCCCGGCCTCTTGGCCCCGATGAGCCCCGCCAGGTCCTCCATCGACTTCAGGGGCTTCCCGTCCGCCTCGGTCAGGATGTCGCCCCCGACGGTGAAGACCCGGTTGTTCAGGACGAGGGTGGTGTCGCCGCCCCGGAGGCCCGCCTCGTCGGCCGGGCTGCCGGGGACCACTTCGAGGAGCAGGACCCCCTCCTTCACCGGGAGCCGCAGGACCCGGACCAGGGTGGCGTCGATGTTGGCCCCCGTGACGCCCAGCCACGCCCTCGGGGGGCCCGCCCGCTGGGCCCTCTCCTGGATGGTCTCGGCGATCCGGCGCGCCTCGTCGATGGGGATGGCAAAGCCGATGCCGATGTTGCCCCCGCTCGGGGAGAGGATTGCGGTGTTGATGCCCACGACCTCGCCGCGCAGGTTCACCAGGGGGCCCCCGCTGTTCCCCGGGTTGATGGAGGCGTCGGTCTGGATGAGGCCGTTGAGGACCGTCCCGTCCTCGGAGTCGAGGCTCCGGTTCAGGGCGCTCACGATGCCGAGGGTGACCGTCCGGTCGAGGCCGAATGGGTTGCCGACCGCGATGGCCATCTGGCCCGCCCGGAGGTCCGAGGAGGAGCCGAGGGCCGCCGGGACCAGGTCGCCCGGAGTCCCGTCCACCCTCAGGACCGCGACGTCCCGCTCGGGCTCCGAGCCCACCACCCGGGCGACGGCCAGCCGCCCGGAGGAGAGGTTCACCTCGATCCGGGAGGCCCCCTGGACCACGTGGTTGTTGGTGAGGATGAGGCCGGAGGCGTTGATGACCACCCCCGACCCCTGGCCGCGGGTCTCCGAGGTGCCGAAGAATGTCCTCT
Organism: uncultured Halobacteria archaeon; assembly: GCA_964486625.1. Taxonomy (GTDB): domain Archaea; phylum Halobacteriota; class Syntropharchaeia; order JACQPP01; family JACQPP01; genus JAWCQZ01. Next base: position 53,992 of record CAZANW010000001.1, on the reverse strand, counting down.
GGGTGGAGATGCTGTTGATGTGGACCACCGAGGGGGCGACCCGCTGGTAGGCCGCCTCCACGAGGGTCTCCAGGGAGACGTTCCCGGAGAGGTTGAGGACCAGGGGGGCGGGCGCGGCCGCGGGCGCCTGCGAGAGCCGGGCGAGGGGGAGGGTCCCGAAAGCAAGAAGTCCTCCCGCAAGGCCCGCGATGAGGGCCACTGCTGCGATAGTGGGGAGGCTCGTCATCGTGCCCCTCAGCCCCGGGATATAGAAACCTGTCGAAGGACGCCCAGGAACCGGGCGTTCTCCTCCCCCCGCCCCACCGTCACCCGCAGGAAGCCCGGCCCCAGCCCGACCACGCCGGCCAGGTCCCGGACGAGGATGTTCCGGCCCGCCAGTTTTCCCGCCAGTTCCGTGTCCCGCGCCCGGACCAGGAGGAAGTTCGCCTCGGACGGGAACGCCTCGATTTCCGGGAGCCGGGCCAAGCCCTGCCGGAGCCTCTCGCGCTCCCGGACCGTCTGGCGGCACCGGCGCTGGAAGAACTCCCTCTGCCCGAGGGCCGCCACGGCCGCCGCCTGGGCGACGCCGCTCAGATTGAACGGCAGCCGGGCCCGCTCCAGCGCCCCCGCGACCTCCGGGTGGGCCAGGGCGTAGCCGACCCGGAGACCGGCCAGGCCGAAGAACTTGGAGAGGGAGCGGACGACAACGAGGTTCTTGAACTCACGGACCCGCGGCGCGATGGTTTTCCCGGAGAACTCGAAGTAGGCCTCGTCCACGACCACCAGGGCCCCGGTGGCCCCGGCCATCTCGATGAGGTCCTCCTCGGGGACGACGGCCCCGGTGGGGTTGTTCGGGGAGCAGAGGAAGAGGGCGCGGGCCCCCTTCGCCGCCTCCGCGACGCGGTCCGGCTCCACGCGGAAGCCGGGCCCGGACTCGACGTAGCGGGGCGAGGCCCCCCGGAGCATCGCCAGGAAACCATACATCCCGTAGGAGGGGACCGGGATGGCCGCCGGCTCCAGGGGCTCCAGGACCAGGGCGCAGAGGGTGTCGAGGACCCCGGAGGCCCCGGCCCCGGCGCTGATGCACTCCGCCGGGAGGCCGGCGTACTCCGAGAGGGCCTCCTTGAGGCGGCGGTGCTCCGGGTCGGGGTAGCGGTTGACCCCGCGGGCCGCGGCCGAGAAAGCCTCGAGGACGGCGGGGGGCGGAGGATGGGGGTTCTCGTTGTGGTCCAGCCTCACGTCCTTGGGGCCGGGCCGGGGCCCCGCGTCGTAGGGCGGGACTTCCGGCCGGAGCATCAACCCACCTTTCGCTTCAGTTCGCCCAGCCGCTTCTCCAACTCCTCCAGGGGCACGACCTTGCGCTTCGCCTCCCGGTCCGTGTCGGCCTTGCCGAGGGCCCAGAAGAGCCGCGCCGCCACCAGATAGAGCCGGCCGGCGTAGCCCGGGGCGTATGCGATGACCTCGGCGGCAAAGTCGCCGACCTTGGCCAGCGTCTCGCTGTCCAGCTTCCGCGCCTTCTCGGAGGCCTCCCCGAGGAGGGAGATGCCGTCGTGGACGACCTTGTCGCGCTTCAGGTAGTATTCCGTGGCCTGGCTCCGGACGTTGCGGTCAACACCCATTTCGCATCACCTCCTGTCCGGGGCTTTGGGCCCACCTTCACAAAGCCGCGCCCTATGTAGAATCGGTAGGATACCTACGGGATTCCGCCGGTCTCCGCGGCCCGGGTTGAACGCCCGCGCAAAAGTTGGGGAATCGCCGAACCCCCGGCAACTTCTCTGGCGTATCGTTCAACCTTCGATGCCATTCACCCGGACGAGGGTGGACTCCGCGATGTTCGCCGCGCCGTAGGCGATGCGCCGCAGGGAGCGCCCGATGCGGGTGAGGGCCAGGACCGAGGAGGGGTCCTTCACCTTCCGCAGAATCTTCTCCTCGGTCTTCGTGTCCATCTCCCGGACGCCCTCGAGGCCGTCGATGACCCGGCTCGCCAAGTTGAAGTCCTCGGTGAAGTAGGCGGCCATCGCGCTCTCCAGGAGGGACTTCGCCCTCTCCGACATCTCCTGCAGGTCGGAGACCACTCCGTCCGCCTCCCCGGCGGCCTTCATGTCGCGGGCGATGCTGGCCCCGTAGAAGGCCACCCGGTTCAGGTCGCGCCCCACGAGGGCGGCCACCAGGCTGGAGCGGAAGTCCCGGATGCCCAGGGCCCGGGCGACCTCGATGCGCTTGGCCGAGATCATCAGTTGCCGGAGGAGGAGGCGGTAGAGTTTCTCGACCTCCCGCTCCCTCTGGACGACGTCCCGGGCCAGCGACTCTTCCCTTCTCCGGAGGGCCTCCATCGAGTCCTGGTGCATGGAGGACGCGAGCACGTAGATGCGCTTCATCAGGTCACGGACGGGGAAGCGTGCGGGGTCCACGAGGGTCCGCAGCACCATCTTGTTGGCGAAGTCCTCCGAGAGCTCCATGCCGATGAGCTCGCCGGCCGCCATTTTGATGCGGGCCTTCGCCTCGGGGGGGATGAAGTTCTTGCTGTTCACGATGATGACATCGTCCCCCTCCACGTAGCACGCCTTGACCCTCCGCTCGACGAGGGACGGCGTCTCATACTCGTCGAAGTTCTGGTAGCACTCCTGGACAGAGTTGGACGGCCGCGTCGCCGGGACGAGGTTGAGGATGCCGTCCTCGTTGAGGACGAGGCTGACCCGCTCCCCCTTCTCGAGCCCGTGCTTCTCGACCCACTCCTTGGGGAGGGTGATGATGTAGCTCCCGGAGACACTCCGCTGGATTTTCCGGGAATCCATCACCTACGAGTGCCGTCCGGAAGATATAGAGAGTTGTCTGTCACTTACGGCGGTTACATATTTCAGCCGGCCGAGTGGTAGAAACCGGCGCCCGCGGCCGCTCTACCCCCCGTGGATGAGCCGGGGCATCTCCGCGGGGCAGACCCAGACCGGCTTGCCCTGCTTGCGCGCCTGGAGCAGCAGGGTCCGGCTCTCGGGGGCCCCGCAAAGGAGGCACTTGGCCTCTTCCTCGGGCATGGAACCACCTCCCGATGCGGGTTTTGAGTCCGCGGGCGCTGTCCCTTCGAGGCGCTTGACCAGGCCCTCGTAGGTCAGCCCCTTTGCCTCGGCGTAGTGGGCCAGCGTGCGCTCCATGCAGCAACCGTCCACGCCGAGTTCCTGGAACGCTGGCCTGAACCGGGGGAATCCGCGGACCGCCTCGGCCACGGTCAGGTCGGGCCGCAGTTCCCGGGGCGGGGGGGCCGCCAGCCGCCTCTCCGCCTCTGCGACCGACCTGAACTTGAGCCCGAGCCGGGCCGCGAAGTGGCCGGCGAAGAGGAGGAGAAGGGCCAGCCCCGCCGCCCGGGTCGGGGCCCCGAGGTAGGAGGCGAGCAGCAGAAGGAGGCCCGCCACCCCGGAGGCCTGGAGCGCCCGGAACTCCCGCCGCTCCCGGGGGTCGTTCCGGTGGTATCCGACGAGGGCGTCCAAGACCACCCCCACAATCATGAACCCGGCGAACCCCAGGAGATTGGCCCATGCGTGGAGGGCGGCATAGGCCCGCCACTCGGGCCGGAGCGCGAACGCGACCCCGAGGGAGACCCCCAGGACGAGGCTGGCCGCGCTCGCCCCGTAGAAGGCGTAGGAGGGGTGGGACCGCCCCGTCCTCCGGAGGGAGTCGAGGACGAACCCGGCGAAGAGGAGGGCCGCGGCGGCCTCCAGGGCCGCGGCGGCGGGGAAGGCGGGGCCCCCCCCGATGGAGAGGGCCACGGCCGCCGGGCCCGCCGCGCCCAGGAGGACGTTCAGCGCCGCGACGCGGGGGTCGGGGACCGCCCCGGTGAACCGCGGGAAGAGGTGGTATCCCGCCCCGATGACCATGAGCAGGACGACCCCGGTCGTGTAGAGGTGGAGGGCGGAGTCGTAGGGGGCGGAGCCCGCGTATGCGGCCGCGAAGGCCGCCAGGGAAGCCAGCAGGTAGAGGGGGACGACCGAGGTCGCCACCCGGGCCCACCTGTCCACCCGCTTCCGGGGCGAGTCCGCCCCCTCGAGGGCCTCGGGGGGGATGAGCCCCTTCTCCAGCACCTCGACCCGGGGCCGCTTCAGGGTCAGGAGGAGGTTCGCGGCCCAGAGACCGCCCCCGGCCAGGTAGAGGAGAGCAGCGAGGCTGGCGGTTTCGGGGACTCCTCCCGCGAGGGCCAGGAACCCCCCCACGACCCCGGCATTGGCCAGGGCGAGGTGGGCCAGCGCCAGGTCGGTCCGCGCGAGCGTCCGGCCCGAGAAGTTCGGGACGAAGAGGTAGGACATCCCGAAAATCACCATCCCGATGAACCCGAAGAGGGCGAGGTGGAGCTGGGCGCGCCAGGGGACCGCGCCCGGAGAGAGGGAGTCGGCCAGGGCCGCCGCGAGCCACGCCGCCAGGTAGAGGGCGCCGGAGCCCACGAAAAGGCGGGTGATGCGGGGGCGGGAGAGGGTCACCGCTGGCACTCCATCTTCCGGACCAGTTCCCCCGCCCCGTCCTCGCCGAGGACCTGGTCCATCCCGGGATAGAGGACCCTCTCCTCCTTCTCGTTGTGCCCCTTCAGGAGCGCGAGGAGCCCCTCCTCCAGGTCGCCCGTCGGTCCACCGGAGGCGAGCGCGGCCTGAATCCGCTCCAAGAATTGCTGAATCTGCCGGTGCTCCATCCGCATGACCGCGGTGGGGCCCGCGCCGCGCATCCCGGTCCTCTCCTCGAATTCCGGAAACAGCATCTCCTCCTCCCACCCGATGTGGCGGAGGAGGCCCTCGCGGAACTCCCGGAACTTTTCCCGCGCCTCCTCGGGCCGGCTGCGCCCCGCCCCCTGGAACTCCCGGAAGAGGGAGTCGAGCCGGTCGTGGTCCGCCTCCATGAAGCGGCTGATTGCGCTCATCCGGCCCGGTCCACCTCCCCGCAGAGGTAGGGTTCCATCGTGGGGTAGAGGGAGGCCATCTCCCTCCGGTGGTGGGCCTCCAACGCCTCCGCCAGGCCTCCCACGAGCTCGTCGGGCACCGGGCCGCCCCGGGAAATCCGGTCGCGGAGCGCCTGCAGCCCCTCCCGGATTCGCTGGTGGTCCGCCCGCAGGGTTGCCGCGGACTCCTTCCGGCAGGCCTGGCCCCTCCGGCAGTTCTGGCCCGCGAACACGGGCAGCAGCGCCCTCTCCTCCCGGGCCATCCGCCCCTGGAGCCCCTCCTCGAGCTCCCGGAGCAGGGCCAGGGCCCTCTCCCGGTTCCCCCCCTTCACGCTGGAGAAGACCTCCAAGAGCCACTCCAGCCGGTCGTATTCTCCGGCCACGGATTCCACGATGGCGCTCATTCAGGAGTAGTATGGCGCTTCTCCCCTTGGGCGTTGCCCCGAACGGGTTCGGTCAGCGCCGCGCCACGCGCCCCTCGGCCCGGCGGAGGGCCTCCGAGAGGGTGGATTTGGCGATGCCGAGGCGGCCCGCCAGTTCGGTGAGGGTGATGCGCCGGGGGACCTCGAAGTAGCCCTCCCGGTAGGCGGCGTCCAGAATCTCCTGCTGGCGGGCCGTGAGCCCCTCCGGGGACCGGTAGGGCTCGACGCTCTCGACCTCGAATGGGATGGCCATCTGGCGGAGGCGCTCCTTCAGCTTGTCCAGGCCCCTCCGGGGGCACACCACGCTCCAGCGGGCCCGCCCCCCCTCCACCGGGAACGGGAACTCCAGGAGGACCTCGCTGCTCATCAGGGCCCCGAGGGGGTGGGGCCCCCGCATCTTCACCCGGACCACGTCTGCGGAGACCGACTGGCACTCCACCACGGAGGGGTGGGACCGGACGTCGGCCAGCGCCTCCGCGGCCCCGGGGCCCCGCAGCCGGACGAGGAGGACCGCCTCGGCGCCCAGGGGGAGGAGGGAGAGGACCTCGAGGCGCAGGCCCGGATGGCGGCGGCTCACCGCGGAGACCCAGAGGAGGGGCGGGACCTCCACCGCCAGGGCGGCGCGGACCGGGGGCTCCTCCATGGCCCACCATGGCCGGGCGGGCCAAATCAGTTTCTCCCCGGCGTCACCCGGCCGGGGGGCCGCCCGGGACCGCCCGGAAAACCGCGGGGTTCTCCGGCCCCTCGACCTCGAGGAACCCCGCGGCCCCCTTGTCGAGGGTCCGGGTGAGGGAGTGGTCCACCAAGATGTAGCGGCCCGGGACGTCCAGGGTGAACTCGACGGCCGCGGCGCCCCCCGCCGGGACCGCAGTCGTCTGGACGTCCCGGATGGGGTCCCTCAGGGCCCCCTCGGGATAGACCTTGTCGAAGATTTCGCCGATGACGTGGAACGACGAGGGGAGGAAGGCGCCGACCCCGAAGTAGATGCGGACCCTCTCCCCGACTAACGCCTTCAGGGCGTTGGCCCCGGTCAGCCCGTTCACCTTTCCGTTGAAGGTGACATACTCGGGCGCCTCCCGTTGCATCTTGTCGCCGCTGAAGGCCTGGAACCCCTTCTCCCCCGTCTGCCCCGCGGTGTACCACTCGCCCTGGACCACGTAGAACTCGCGGTCCACCGGCGGCAGCCCCTCCTTCGGCTCCACCAGGATGAGGCCGTACATCCCGTTGGCGACGTGAGTCGGGACGTGGGGGGTCGCGCAGTGGTAGACGTAGAGGCCCGGGTTCAGGGCCTTGAAGGAGATGACCTTCTCCTCCCCCGGCTTGGCCTGGGTCAGGACCCCGCCGCCGCCGGGGCCGGTGGCCGCGTGAAGGTCGATGGAGTGGGGGTTCTGGCTGTCGGCGGAGTTCTTCAGGCGGAGCTCGACGGTGTCCCCCTCCCGGACCCGGAGCATCGGGCCGGGCACGGTCCCGTTGAAGGTCCAGTAGCGGTAGAAGACGCCGTCGGCCAACTCGCCCACGACCTCCCGGGTCTCCAGGTCAACGCGCACCGTGGCGGGCGCCTTGCGGGCGGTTGGGGGTGGGACGTCGGTCGCCTTGCGGACGATGTCCGCGGAGGGGCCGGTGTAGGAGGGCTCGGCCGCCGCCATCTTCATGCCGGCCATGGACGCGGCGGGCGCGGGCGTCGCGCCCGCGGGGGCGGCGGCGCCCTGGACGACGAGCTTCCCCTTCATGCCCGCCTCGTAGTGGCCGGGGACGTGGCAGGCGAACTCATACTCCCCGGGTAACAGGTCGATGACGGCGCTCTCGCTCGACTTCCCGGAGTCGATGTTGTGGAGTTCCGCCATCACGTGCGACTCCTGCTCCTCGGTGTGGCCCCCGCCCATCTTCTCCTTCTGGACGCTGGCCAGGAACTCCGCGTGGTGGTCCTTGGTGTAGAGCATGAACTCGTGGGGCACAGCCCCCTGGTTGGACACGACGAACTTCGTCTTGCCCGGCTGCAGGACCATGTCCGCCTCGGCGAACCTGAGCTCGCCGGGGGTGCCCGCCTCGATGGTGACCACCTGGACGCCGTCCACCACCTTCACGTTGGAGGAGACCGGGGCGGCGGATGCCGGGGGCGCGGTGGCGGCCCCTCCGCTCCCGGTGGTCGCGGTGGGCGGCGCGGTGCAGCCCGAGACCAGAAGCGCGGCGGCCGCGAGGGCGGTCAGCAGGAGGAGCCCGCCCCTCCGCTTCCGCCGGACCGCCAGGTCCGCCGCCGACGGGGTTAACTTGCGGCTCACGGGAAACGCTCCGGCTCCCTCTTCGCCGGCCATGTTCCTACTGGACGACGACGGTGCCTTTCTGGCCCGCCTCGTAGTGGCCGGGAATCAAACAGGCCATCTCGTAGGTGCCCGGCGTCAGTTCAACGACCGCGCTCTCCCGGGTCTTCCCGCTTTGGGTGTCCTCGATTTCGAGGAGAGCCGCTTTCTCCACAATCGCCATCTCCTCCGGGGACCCGCTGCCGCCCATCTCCTTCACGTGGGCCTTGGCGGCCGTTTTGGCGTCGGCGCCGGGGTTGAGGACCGCGAAGTCGTGCATGATGACTCCCGCGTTGGCCACCACGAATTTCGTCTTGCCGGGCTTCAAGGCGAGGCTCGCCGGGGAGAACTTGAATTCGCCGGACTCGATGGTCACTACCTGGACTCCGTCCGCCATCCTGATGGCGGCTCCCGCGGCCGCGGCGGGTTTGGGGGTCGCGGGAGCGGGCTTGGCCGCCGGGGTCGGCGACTGGGTGCATCCCGCCACCAGCAGCGCGGTCCCCACCAGCGCCAGCACCAGGAGGAAGCGGACGGTTCGGCCCATGGCAGTTGTTCGATGGCTATCGAACTCCGGTTAAAAGCCTCTCCCGACGTAGCCTCGGTAGGGAGTGGTAAAATCCGTAAGGGCTGCTCTTCCGCGGTCCGCCGCCCCCGGCAAGCCTTAAGCCGCCTCCGGAGCCACACTCCATGAGCCATGCTCTCCGGCGAGTTCGAGCTCTACCGCGTCTCCCGCGGCCTCGTCGCCCTCGACGACCCCGTGAAGATTCACATCCTCCGCTTCCTCGACCGGGAGCGAGGCTTCGGGGAGATTGTCCTGCGCCTCCGGAAGGCCAAGTCCACCGTCTCCTACCACCTCTCCGCCCTGGAGGAGGAGGACCTCGTCCTCTCCCGGCCCCATCCCGAGAGCCGGAGGGAGAAGCTCTACCGCCGGAGCGGCGAACTCCTCATGGCGGTCCGCCCGAGGGCCCCGGGGGCCGGGATGGCCGTGACCTTCACCGACCTCTGGGCCGCCACCTTCCGGAAGCCCTGAGGTGGACGCCGTAGCCCTGTGGGAACTCCTCGTGGTGGTCCTCGGCCTCGCGGGGGGCGTGGCCATCGTGCTCCTCACCTACCAGGGCTACCGGAGGACCGGCCAGGCGGCGATGGCCTGGCTCTCCGCCGGGTTCGTCTTCCTGACCGCGGGCCTCTTCCTGGAGCATTTCTACCTCGAAATTCTCCACCAGCCTCACCCGGGGGTATCGTTCCTCCACCTGCCGGGGGTCGCCGGCTTCCTCTGCGTCCTGGTCTCTGCCTGGAAGTCCCGGGGGCCCCGGCCCGGACCGGGGTAGGATGAGGGTCTGCGTCGTCCTGAACGCGAAGGAGCCCGAGGCATCCAGTCACGCGCTTCATCATGGGACCCGCAGTCGAAATTGAGTCCCTCCCGGACCGGAAGCCCTTCGACGTCCCCACGCAACTGCGGAGCTTCCTGGAACTCGGCGGGGAGGCCCTCTCCTGCGGGACCTGCCTCGCGGCCCGAAAAAAGGTGGGCCAGCGAGGCCTGCCCCGCCTCCGACATCGAGACCCTGGCGGAGCTGGTGGAGAAACCGGACCGGGTCGTCACCTTCGGGTAGAGGATGGAGCACGCGGTTTATCCCTGCCGCTACTTCATCGAGGGAGTGACGCAGCCATGGCCGCCCTACCCCTCCTCCAGACCCCCGCGGGCGGTGAGGGGGCGATGGGCCAGCACATGGGCTCCGGCCCGGGGGCGATGGGGTGGTGGATGGAGTGGGGGTTCTGGCTCCCCGTCCTCGTCGCTGCGGCCATCGCGGCCCTCGTCGCCCTCCTCCTTCTCCGGCGCCCGCGGCCCCCGCCCGCGCCTGCGGCGAACCCGACCGAGGGCTCCGCCGGCGCCGTCCTGGAGGCCCTCCCCGAGGCGGAGGCGGCGGTCCTCCGGCCCGTCCTCGACTCCCCGGGCATCTCCCAGCCCGAGGTGGTCCACCGCTCGGGATACAGCAAGGCGAAGGTGAGCCAGGTCCTCGCCGCCCTGGAGCGGAGGGGGCTCGTCTACCGGGTGAAGGAGGGGAAACTCTACAGGGTCCACCCGGTCCGGACCCTCGAACGCCGCCCCGCGAAGGAAGGCCAAGTGAACGGTCCCGAACGGAAATAGACGGTCCCCGGCCCCAGTTTGGCAAGCGGCGCCCTCCGTTCACGCCCAAGCCCTGAAACCGGCAGCGGCGGAACACGCCATGAGGCGCCGAAGCCTCAGGAGGTGATGCAGATGAAAAAAACCACAATCGTCGTCCTCGCCGTCCTGCTCGCGGCAACGGGGCTGCTCCTGGCGGCCCCGGCCCTCGGGCAGATGGGCGGCCCCCTGGCTCGCGGCGGCCTCGAAGGCCCCATGATGGGCGGAACGGGCGGCGGGATGATGGGGGGCGGCCACTGCCCGATGATGGGCGGCGCCGCCTCCTACGGTCCCGGCGCCGGAACCCGCGACACGCCCGTCACCGCGGCCGAGGCCCGCACCCTCGCGGAGCGATACATCGCGGAGGCGGGCCTCAACGTCACCGTGACCGCCGTCAAGGAGCGGCGGGCGGTCTTCGAGGTGGAGACCGTGGAGACCGACGGGACCCCCGGCATCAGCGTCTTCGTCGCCAAGAGCACGGGCGCGGTGTGGCCGGAGATGGGGCCCCAGGCGATGGGGACGGCCTGAACTCCGGCGACCGCCGCCCGGGGCGG
>CAZANW010000001.1:13504-43564 GCA_964486625.1 uncultured Halobacteria archaeon | reverse complement strand
CCGGGGCGGTTCAGAAGAACCGCGCCACCGCGAGTCCCGCGAGGAACGCCGCCGCCAGCACGAGCCAGAGCCTGCGCATCCCGCCCCGGACCTCCGCCCCCAGGGCCTCGACGTCCGCCCGGCTCAACCGGACGCCCAGGTCGCCGCGCTCGATGCGGCGCATCATGCGGAGCTGCATCTCCGGGTAGCTCTCCAGGACGTCCATCAGTTCCGGCAGGCGCGCGGCGAGGCTCCGGAGGGTCCGCAGGGGGTCCACCTGTTTCCGCACCAGCTTCTCCACGAAGGGGCGCGCCTCCCGTGTGATGTTGAGGCCGGGGTCGAGTTCCAGGGCGACGCCTTCGATGGTCATCATCGCCTTGGCCATGAGAATCTGGTCGGGGGGAAAGAAGACGCCGTATTTGGAGCCGTGGGTGGTGAGCCGGTGGAAGGTGCGCGCCATGTTCGCCGCGCGTCCCGTCGAGGCCTGCCACGAGGCCACCACCTCCAGGTACTCCCGCCGGAATGCTTCGATGTCGGCCCCCGGCCCCAACTCGACGTTCTCCAAGAGGCGGTCGAAGGCCCCCTCGGTGTCTCCCGTGAAGACCTTCAGCCAGTAGGAGATCATCCAGCGCTTCTCCCGCTCCCCGATGGAGCCCACCATCCCCAGGTCGAGGAGGGCGATGGTCCCCCCGTCGCAGACCAGCAGGTTCCCGGGGTGGGGGTCGCCGTGGAAGAAGCCGTCCTCCAGGATCTGCTTGAGCACCATCCGGACGCCGAGGGAGACCACCTGCGCGGGCGCGACCCCGAGCCTCGCGATGCCCTTCAGGTCGTTGAGCCGCACCCCCTCGATGAACTCCAGGGTGAGGACCCGCGGGGTGGTGTGCTTCCAGCAGACCCACGGGACCCTCACGCCCTTCCAGTTGCGGAAGTTGGCGCGGAAGCGGTCGGCGTTCTTCCCCTCCAGGGTGAAGTCGAGTTCCCGCAGGGTCCACCGGGCGAACTCCTCGACGGTCTTCCGGGGGCGGAAGCCCCGGGCGCGCTCCGAGGTGCGCTCCAGCGCCGCGGCGAGGAACCGCAGGACGTCGAGGTCCTTCTCGATGACCTCCCGGACCCCGGGCCGCTGCACCTTGACCGCCACCACCATCCCGGTGGGGCGCACCACGGCCCGGTGGACCTGGGCCAGGGAGGCGGAGCCGACGGGCCTCTCCTCGAACCTCTCGAAGAGTTCCGACAGGGGCTTTCCGAGCTCCTCCTCCACGGTTTTCTTCACCACCTCGAAGGGGATTTCGGGGGCCCGCTCCTGCAGTTTCTTCAACTCTTCCGCGAGTTTCGGCGGCACCAGGTCGGGGCGGACGCTGAGGACCTGGCCCATTTTCATGAAGGTGGGGCCGAGGCGCTCCAGCGCCATCCGGAACCTCACCTCCACCGGAAGGCCGTGGGCGCAGGCGGAGGGCTTCCCGGGGGCGTGGCAGTTGCAGTTCCACCAGCAGCGCAGCCGGCACCGGAGCCCGACGAACCGCCCGAGCCCCGCCCGGCCGATGAGTTCCTCGAAGCCCAGTTCGAAGAAGACGGTGAGAATCTGGGCCAGCCGCCGCGCGGTGCCCAAGGAGCGCCGGAACCGGGAGAAGAGGCGGGGCACGGCCGTTCACCGGGCTCCCGAGGCCAGGAAGAAGAACCCGAAGTAGTGCTCCCGGTAGGAAACGTTCCGAAGGTGCTCCTCCATCATCTCTCGCCACGGCCGTTCGCGGGCGTAGTCGCCGGCCCCCGCGATGCCGTAGCGCTCCACCAAGCGCCGGACCGGGAGGCCCACCAGGGGGTCCAAGGGGGCCAGGAGGCCCCGCAGCCGGAGAGCCCGGCAGTCCAGGACCGCCATCCTGCGGCCCCGCCTCAGGAGCCGCGCCGATGCCTCGATGGCCCTTCCGGGCTCCGGCATGATGCCCAGACTGTAGGCGGCGAGGACGCCATCCACCTTCCCGCCCACAAGCCGGTCGGCCCGGGCCGCATCGCCCCGGACCAAGCGGACGTTCCTCCACCGGTTCTCTGCGGCCCGCTTCTTGGCGATGCGGAGCATGGCGGGAGTGACGTCCAGGCCGACGATTCGCCCGCCGGGCCCCACGGCGCGATGGAGGAGGCCGAAGCTCTTGCCGGTCCCGCACCCGAGGTCGAGGACCGTGTCCCCGCGCTCCAGCCCGAGAGCGGCCACGGCGCGCGCCCGGTGGCGGTCGTCGCCGATTCGGAGAATCCGGTCGAACCAGAGGTCAAGGAGGGCGTCGTAACCCCGGGCCGCCCGGCCGTAGGCCTCCCGGGCCTCGCCGGGGCGCACCTACAGTTCCCCCGACCGGACCTTCCGCCGCAGGACTTCCCACTCCTCCCGCTTCAGCACCACGGATTGCGTCCCGCCGTGGTTGCAGATGCGGACCGAGTCCTCCCGCACCTCGACCTCGGGGCAGCCCTTGGAGCCGTGGCAGAGCGATACCTTCATGGCGTCACCTCCCACCCGCCGCCCCCCGTCCCAGTCTCGGGACGAGGAGGGGCGCGGAGACGATGAGGGCCAGCGTGAAGACCCAGCCGGCGCCGATGGCGACGTTCGCGGGCGGGCTCGCCTTGCCCACGGCGGACGCGCCCGCCGCGAAGCCGGCGGCCACCAGGGCCGCGAGAAGCAGGCAGACGGCTGCCGCTCGCGGGAACCCGCGGCGCCCCCCCGCCGGCCGGGGCTCCGGCGGAGCCGCGGGGGTGTGGCAGTGGGTCATGCGGCCACCCCGGCGGGACGCGCGGGGGTCGCGGCCGCACCGCCGATCTGCTTGACCTTGTAGCGCTTCAGCGTCAGGGAGCTCATGGTCACGGTGAGCGAGCTGATGGCCATGAGGAGCGCCGCCAGCTCCGGGGTCACCACGAACCCGAAGGCCGGGTAGAGGAGGCCGAAGGCCGCGGGGACCGCCGCCGCGTTGTAGAAGAAGGCCCAGAAGAGGTTCTCCTTGACCTTCCGCACGGTCCGCTTGCTGATGTCGATGGCGTGGACCACGTCCCGCAGGTCGTCCTTGATGAGGACGATGGAGCCGGCCTCCATGGCGATGTCGGTCCCGCTCCCGAGGGCGATGCCCACGTCGGCCCGGGTGAGGGCCGGGGCGTCGTTGATGCCGTCCCCCACGAAGCCCACGACCTTCCCCTCCCCCTGGAGCCGCCGGACCTCCTCCTCCTTGCCGCCGGGGAGGACCTCGGCCAGGACCCTCGTGATTCCCAGTTGCCGGGCGATGGCTTGGGCTGTCCGGCGGTTGTCCCCGGTCAGCATCGCCACCTCGATTCCCATCTTCTGGAGGACCCGGACCGCCTCGGCGGAGTTCTCCTTCAGGGTGTCCGCCACCGCGATGGCCCCGAGGAGGTGCCGGTCGCGCGCCAGGAGCATGACGGTCTTCCCGTCGCCCTCCAAGGCCTCGGCCCGGGCCGCGAGCTCCCCGGCGTCCACGCCGCGGTCCGCCATCAGTTTCCGGTTCCCGAGGACGATTTCCGAGCCCCCGAACCGCGCCACCACACCGTGCCCGGGGATGGCCTCGAAGGAATCGGGCTCCGGGACCTCCGCCCCCCCGTCGGCCGCGCGCTGGACGATGGCCCTCGCCAAGGGGTGCTCCGAGCGCCTTTCCGCGACCGCCGCGAGCCGCAGGACCTCCGCGGGGGACGCCCCCCCGGCGGCCAGGAGGTCGGTGACCGCCGGCTTGCCCTTCGTCAGGGTCCCCGTCTTGTCGAAGACGAGGGTGTTGACCTTCCGCGCGGTCTCCAGAGCCTCGCCGCCGCGAATCAGGATGCCGTTCTCCGCCGCCTTGCCGGTCCCCACCATCACCGCCGCGGGGGTGGCCAGGCCCACCGCGCAGGGGCAGGAGATGACCAGGGTCGCGATGGAAATGAGCAGCGCCAAGACCACCGGGGGCGCCCCCGGGGCCGAGGCGGACCAGAAGCCGGTCCAGATGAACCCGCCCTTGGGCACGAAGATGGAATCGTAGCCGATGAAGAACCAGAAGAGGAATGCCGCGAGAGCCACAGCGTGGATGGCGAGGATGAAGTGGCCCGCCACCCAGTCGGCGAGCTTCTGGATGGGGAGCTTGGAGGTCTGGGCCGCCTCCACCAGGGCGATGATTTGGGCCAGGGCCGTGTCCTTGCCGACCTTCGTGGCCCGGAATTTCAGGAAGCCCGCCATGTTCACCGTAGCGCCCGCCACCCCGTCGCCGGGCCCCTTGTCCACCGGCATCGACTCGCCCGTCAGCATCGACTCGTCCACGGCGGAGCGCCCCTCGACCACGGTGCCGTCCACGGGAATCTTCTCGCCGGGCCGGACAAGGACGACGTCGCCGACCGCGACCTCGTCCACCGGAATCTCCCGCTCGACGCCCTCCCGGAGGACCCGCGCCGTCTTGGCCCGGAGCCCCATGAGGCGCCGGATGGCCTCGGAGGTCCGGCCCCGCGCGAGGGCCTCCAGGAACCGGCCGAGGACGATGAAGGCCGTGAGGAGAGCGGCGGCCTCGAACCAGACGCCGGGCAGGGACCCGCTGAAGGGGAAGAAGACGTTCAGCACGCTGATGGCGTAGGCGGCGCCGATACCGGTCGCGTAGAGGAGGTTCATGTCGGTGGAGCCGTGGAGGAGCCCGCGGACGGAGTTCGTGAAGAACTGGCGCGCGGGCCCGATGATGAGGACCGTGGTGGCGGCGAGGAGGAGGTATTCGTTCGCCAGGAACTCGGGCGAGCCCAGGTATTTCTGGAAGGTCCCCAGCATGACCACGAGGGCGAGGGGGGCCGAGAGGGCGAGGTAGCGCCCCTGCCGCCGGATTTCCTCCCGGCGCTCCTCCCGCTCCCGGTCCTCGGGCTCGCCGGCCTCGGCCTTGGAGGCCTTGTAGCCCGTCCGCTTCACCGCGGCGATGAGGTCAGGGAGGGGAGTCCCCGGCGCGACTTCGACGGCGGCCCGGTTCGTGGCGAGGGAGACCGACGCCGATTGGACGCCCTTCACGCCCCTCAGGGCGGTCTCGACCTTCTGGACGCAGGAGGCGCAGGTCATCCCCCGGATCCGCAGGGTGATTTTCTCGGCGCTCATGCCCTCCTCCTACGGGGGCGCGGGGGACCCATCATGGCTCCTCTGTCACTTCGCGGGGTGACGGGTCCACGGCTGCTCCGCCCCCGCGGTTCCCGGCGGTCGGCCGCCTCAGTGGCAGCCACCGCCGCCTCCGCCGGCTCTCCGGGGCCGCTTCGCTCTCCCGTCCCGCTCGAACTTCCGCAGGCAGAGGGTCGAGTGGAACTGGAGGCCGTGGGCCTCCACGCTCCCCTCGCCCAGGGGGCTCCCGCAGACAGCGCAGGACGCGGGCGCGCGTCTCAGCTTCAGCAGCACCCGCCGCGGCCTCCGTGCCCGCCGTGCCCTCCGTGCTCCCCGTGGGCCGCGGATGCGGCTCCGTATTTGGCGGGCTCCTTCTGGAACATCTCCCTGCAGGAGGGGGCGCAGAAGTAGTAGGCTTGGCCGTTGTAGTCCGCGGTGACGGCGGCCTTCTTGTCCACCTCCATCCCGCAGACGGGGTCCTTCACCTTTTTTCCAAACATAGACTCACCTCCTTTCCTTTCATCTTCAGTGGCCCTGGCCGCGCCCGTGGCCTCCCAAGTGCATCAGCGACATCAGAAGGACCGCGCCGACGAGGAGGAGGGTCGAGGAGGGGACCCCGGCGGCGAAATAGAGAAGGCCGAAGACTGCCCCGGCGGCTCCCAGGGCCGCCAAAGGGAGGAGAAGGGATTTTCGGGCGTGTTCCGGGGCGGTTGGGTTCCCCGGGACATGGGCGGTGTGGCAGTGCATCGGCCTTCGTCGGTGATTCTCCGGGGGCTTTTAAAGCCTTCTCCGCTTTTACCACCACGGATTTACAAATGGAAATAAATTCGTGAACTTGGTTTTGAAGATTCAGGACTAAGATTGATAAGCTCCAACGAACGTAAAGGGCCCATGGACGGGCTCCCCGGCCACCCCGGCCCGGAACTGGACGACCTCGACGTCCGCCTCCTCTCCCTCCTCCAGGAGAACTCCCGGATCTCCTTCCGGCAGTTGGCCCGGGAGGCGAAGTCCACAGTCCCCACGGTGAGCAGCCGAGTGGAGCGGCTGGAGAAGTTGGGGGTCATCCGGAGGTTCGGCCTGGAACTGGACCTGGAGCGGCTGGGCGAGTATGTGACGGTCCTCCTGCTGCTGGAGGTGGACCCCCCGCGGAGGGAGGAGGCGGCCCGGAAGCTCGCGGAGGACCCCCGGTTCGTGGACATCTACCTCACCGCCGACTCGGGGACCGCCGTGGTGGCCCGCGGGGTGGTCTCCCCCCACGAGGTCCCCGACCTCGGAGCGGGACTCGGCGTCGAGGGCGTCCGGAACTGCCGCGTCCTCCTGGCCCGGGAGATGAAGCGCGAGCCCCGCCTGCCCCTCCTGGGCGCCGCCGTGAAGGTCCACTGCGCCTACTGCAACAAGGTCATCGTGGGCCGGGCCATCAAGCGGAAGGTCGAGGGGAGGGACTACTTCCTCTGCTGCCCGGGGTGCGAGGCCGCCTTCTCCGGGCGCCTGGAGCGGATGCGGAGGCGGCGCGGGTCCGCGGGCCGGTAGTCGTTGCGGCTTCTCCCAATCTCCGAATCCACGTCCGCAGGTCAGGTCCCCGAGGTGAGGTTCCGGTAGGTCACCGGGGGCGCGATGAGGTCGGGCCTCCGGAAGACCCACCACCCGTCCGGTTCCACGCTCCCCACCCGGGACCACAGGGAGGCAATCTCCGCGTAGAGTCCCGCGTCGGAGGAGAGGAGAACGGTCGGGACCCGGGTGATGTTGTATTTTCGCACGAGGTCCGCCCCCTCCCCGGAAGCCGCGTCGAGACGCCGCGCCTCGCCGAAGACGACGCCCATGGAGGCGAAGGTCCTCTCCAGGAGGGTGGTGTTGTAGCAGGCGGGGCAGGAGGCGTCGGCGAGGGAAACGAGCCGGACCCGACCCTCCACCCGGCCCGAAGTCGCGTTCAGGTAGGGGGGCGCGTTGTTCCGGAGGACCAGGGCCCCGTCCGCCTCCGCGCTCCCCGCCCCCAGCCAGGCCCGGACGAGGCCGGGGTAGAGGGAGGCCTCCGGGGAGAGGACGAGGCCGGGAAGCTTCTCGATGCGGTAGCGCTCCCGAAGGGCGAGCCCCTCGGGGGAGCCGCCCTCCACCATGCGGGGGGATGGGATGGAGACCCCGAAGCGCGCCAGCTGGGGGGAGAGGACCACCCACGGGTCAGCGCAGTCGGGGCACCCCGGGGCGCCCACCACCGTGGCCGATACGCGGCCCACCACGGAGCCCGAGGAGAGGTCGGTGTATGGGTAGCCCGCGGGCTCGACGACCGCCGCGCCGTCGTGGAGCCGCCCCCCGGCCGACTCCCACGTCATCCGGGAGCGAAGGACCTCCCCGGTGGCCACCAGGGCCGGGGCCCGGGAGAGGTTGTGCTCCCGCGCCAGTTCCCGCCCCTCCGGCGACCGCCCGTCCACCCACCGGCTCTGGACCACCCGGAGGGAAGAGGTCCCTTGGAGGGAGTCGAGGAGCGGGCTCAGGTTGAAGCAGTCCGCGCAGCCCGGGTCCACCACCATCCGGAGCTCGACCCGGCTCGGCTCCGCGTCCCACGCCACCCGGACGAGCCCCTGGGCCGCGAGGAGGTTGAAGACCGCCACCCCCGCCAGCGCCCCGCCGAGAATGAGAAGAAGGGGCCGGTGGAGGCCGGTCAACTACAGGCCCCCCGCTGGGCCGGGAGCGCCGGGGAGCCGCCGCTGGCCGCCGCCGGGGCCGACGGGCCGCCGGCGGCTGGGAGGGTCGTCACCTCCTGCAGCCGGACCCGCAGGTCGGCCAGCTGGACCGCCTGGACCGCCGACACCGTCACCAGGACCCCCAGGAGGAGGGCCAGCACCCACTCGGCCCGGACCCGGAACCTTCGCGGCGCGGGGCCCGCGGGCTCGGCCGGGGAGTCGAGCAGCGCCGGGAACCCTTCGGGAATCTCTTCGTACATCGTCTCACCTCCCGTTCCGTGGAAGCATCAGCAACCTCCCCTCTGGGCGGGGCCGCCCGGGGCGTAATAGGCCGGGTAGAAGAAGCGGTTCCACAGGAGGACCTCCTGGAAGGTCTTCTCCACGCTCCATCCCTGGGTGAAGAGGAACTTGATGAGGCCCAGTTCCGCCACCGCGTGCTTGCAGTCGCCCGTGTCGATGGTGGCCCCGCAGCAGGGGTGGGGGATGACCCGCGTGCCGTTCTCGTAGCGGCCGGTCATGCGGCGGAAGGCGTCCTGCTGGGCGGGAGTGAGGCGCTCCGCGGGGATGGCGCTGTTCATGGAGACCAGGGCGTCGTAGGAGGGGCCGGCGTCCAGTTTGAGGACGGCCCCGTTCCAGCTGTAGGGGCGGGGCAACCCCTCCACGGCATCGGCGGAGGGTGACAGGGAGAGGGGCGCCCCTCCCGGGCTCCCCGGCCCCCCCACGCCCGCGGAGAGGGAGAGGAGGAGGGCCTGGTTCAGGAGCAGCAGCACCGCCCCGGCGGCGGCGAGGGCCCACGGCAGGGCTCCGGACGCAGCGACTTTCCGGAGGCTCCCCCGGGGGGCGAGGGCCCAGAGGCCCGCCCCCAGGAGGACGAGGCCCGCCGCCTTCGCGATGTCGCCGTAGGGCGTCAGGGCCCCCAGGGGGACCGCGAGGAGGGTGGAGCCCCCCAGGGTCACCACGATGCCCTGGCAGACCGGGCAGGCGGACCCCGCCACCCCGGCGGCCAGCCCCCCGGCGCCGGAGCCGCGACCCGCCCGGGAGGCCCCGCGGCGCCAGAGGGCGGCCACCAGCCCTCCGAGGACCGACGCCGCCCCCAAGAATGCGAAGTCCGAGGCCCTCGGGGAGACCATGCGGCTCACCCCCAGGCGGAGCCCCGGGACCTCGAAGAGGCCGAAGAGGAAGGCGTAGAGGAGCCCCAGGGCGGCGGTGGCCGCCGAGGCCGACAGGGCGAAGCGCCACCGGGGGTCGAGGCCGCCCCACCGCCGCCGGAGGTCCGTCATACCCACCCTCCGAAGAGGAGGAAGAGGCCGAGGCTCACCATGAAGAGCCCCGTCCAGAGTTTCATCTTCGAGCTGTGGCTCGCCATGGCCTCCGCCCGCTTCAGGAGGGCGGGCCGGGTGGCCACCGCCAGAATCACGATCAGGGGAACCACGAACATCACGTTGTAGAGGAGGAGGTAGCCGAACCCCTCCAGGGCGGTGGTGGAGACCGACAGGAGCCCCAGGACCGCGACGTAGATGCCGCCGGTGCAGGGGAATGTGCAGAGGCCGACGAGGAACCCCAGGCCGAAGGCCGACGGCATCGTGGCCTTCTCGGCGCGGTGGAGTATGCCCACCCGCTCCCGGAACACCATGCGGAGGGTGGGGCCCTTGCCGGGCCACGCCCAGTCCTTCAGGTTCCAGACCCCGAGGGCCAGGACCAGGATCCCGCCGAACTTCGCGAAGAAGTGGGTGGGGAACCCGGGCAGCGTCACCGCCTGGAAGAGCCCCAGGCCGATGAGGAGGTAGGCGAGGTAGATGGCCCCGATGTAGACCCCGCCGATCTTCAGGATGTCCGACCGCAGCCGCTTCAGGGTGTAGAGGAGCGCGATGAAGAAGAGGAGGACCGCGAAGGCGCACGGGTTGATGCCGTCCGCCAGCCCCGTGACGGCCACCAAGGCCAGGAGGGGGGCCCCGGCGGGGAGGGCCAGGGCCCGGGAGTCGCAGCCCGCGACGGTCTCGGTGATGCGGCACTCCTTGATTTCGCCGCGGTCGTTCATGATGCGGTAGGCGGTGGGCGTCCCCTCCATGCTGTCCTGGAGGACCACCATGCTGGAGTAGCGCGGGGCGCTCTTCTGCAGGAACTCCTTGATGACGGGCCCGGGGACGTGCCCCTCGAAGAGGTAGCGGCCGTCCACCGCCACCACCAGGTGGCCCTGCATATCGAGGGGGACCCCGAGGCGCTCGTGGAGGGCCCGCAGTTCGGCCCGCGCCGAGGTGTTGTTGATGTAGGTCCGGACCTCCAGGGGCCCGTGGCCGGTGGCGTTCAGGGCGTCGTTGATAATGGGAAACTCCGGGATGCAGTGGTCGCAGAACTCGTTGATGTAGAGGACCGCGCTCGCGCCGGCGGGGGCCGCGGCGAGGCCGATGGCCGCCAAGAGGAGGACGGGAAGGATTGCCGAGTTTATGGTGCGAGATTTTGAGACTGAGGCCGCCCAATCTCCCAACCTCAAATCCTGAAAGTCCCCCACCCGCCTCATGCGGGGTGCCCCTGGACGGCGTGCCCGACGTCCGAGAGGAGCTTGCTCATGGGCACGTACATCAGGTCGCTGGAACTCCCGTGGCTCATGACGTTTCCACCGCCCATGTCCATGGTGTTGCTGCCGAGGTAGTAGTCCTTCTGCCAGCGGATGTTGCCGTCCCCGTCAATCAGGAGGAACATGTGGCCCGGCCTGATACCCGGGTGCATGCTGTTGTTCAGCGCGCCGTAGGCCTGGGAAACCGCCCTAGTGGCGTCCACCAGCATGGGGAATGTCAGTTTCCACCGCCGGTATTCCTCCCTAGATGCGTCGAGGGGGTCCACCACAATCGTCACCACGTCGCTGATGTTCATGGCGCGGAAGCGGTCCATGCTCTTCTCGATGTCGGCGTTCTGCTGCCAGCAGGGGGGGCAGCCGAGCCCTTCGTGGAAGTAGAGGAGGATGCTTCGCCCCCGGTAGTCCGTTAGGGAGACGACGGGGCCGCCGATGGAGGGCAGGGAAAAATTCGGCGCCGCCTTGAAGGAGACGCCTGAAGGGGCCGCGTCCAGGCGCGGGGTCTCCCGGGGGAGGGTCGCGTCCAGGCGCGGGGTCTCCCGGGGGAGGGCCGCGTAGATGACTCCGAGACCGACGAGCGCCGCCAAGAGGAGGACCAGCCAAGCCCCGGCCCTCATGCCGGGTGGCCCTGGACGGCGTGCCCGACGTCCGCGAGGAATTCGCTCATGGGCACATACATCCGGCCGCTGGAGGTCCCGTGGTGGCCCGAGGAGTCGCCGGTGATGTAGTAGTCCTTCTGCCAGCGGATGTTGCCATCCCCGTCAATGAGGAAGAACATGTGGCCCGGCCTGACTCCGGGGTGCATGCTGTTCTTCAGCGCGCCGTAGTCCGTGGAGACTTGCTTGCTCGCGTCCACCAGCATGGGGAACGTCAGTTTCCACTTCGGGTATTCCTCCCGGGCCGCGTCGAGGGGGTCCACCACAATCGTCACCACGTCGCTGATGTTCATGGCGCGGAAGCGGTCCATGCTCTTCTCGATGTCGGCGTTCTGCTGCCAGCAGGGGGGGCAGCCGAGCCCTTCGTGGAAGTAGAGGAGGATGCTTCGCCCCCGGTAGTCCGTTAGGGAGACGACGGGGCCGCCGATGGAGGGCAGGGAAAAATTCGGCGCCGCCTTGAAGGAGACGCCTGAAGGGGCCGCGTCCAGGCGCGCCGGGGGCTCCCGGGGGAGGGCGGCGTAGGCGATGCCGAGGACGGCGAGTGCCGCCAGGAGGAGCGGGACGAGCCACCGCGGCCTCCGGCGAGCGCCCCCCTGCCCCTTGCCCATCCTGCGCCGGGAGGCGCGGTTGTCCTTCATCGGACCACCGGCCCCGGGACTCCCCCCGGGCCCACGGCCGGGGCGCGGTCCGCGCGGCGGAGCCGCCGCCCCCGGAGCCAGCGGAACGCGGCAAAGGCCACCAGCGCGCCGCCGGCGGGCGCGGTCGCCCAGAAGAGCGGCGAGGCTCCGAGGGGGGCGCCGGCCAGCAGGAGGCCCGCGTTGGCGACGATGAGGTTCGTGGAGATGCACCCCGGCCTCCAGGCGTAGAGCCCGAGGCTCAGGGCCAGGAACCCGAGCCCCATGGACCAGAGGAGGAGGTTGTAGTCCTCCAGGAACATGAGGGCCCCGCTGGAGGCGGAGATGCCGAAGACCGAGAGGAGCGAGACCGCGGCCACGCAGAGGAGATGGCAGACGTTGTGGGCCGAGGCCACGCTCCCGGCCCCGGCGGCCCCCGCCGCCGCGCCCGCGAACCTTGCCTTCGGCGGGGGGTGGCAGTGGGTCACGGCGGAATCCCCCCCTCCCAGCGGAAGGTGCGGTCCACGCCGC
The DNA here is from genome assembly GCA_964486625.1 of uncultured Halobacteria archaeon. Taxonomy (GTDB): domain Archaea; phylum Halobacteriota; class Syntropharchaeia; order JACQPP01; family JACQPP01; genus JAWCQZ01. The sequence goes on along the minus strand of CAZANW010000001.1, from coordinate 31,460 downwards.
CTACGGAGCGGAGGGTGACGGCCACCGGCCCTTTCAGGTCGAGGGCCCCCTTCTCGCCCGAGGCGGGGAAGCCGAGGGTCCCGCCGACGTGGTGGCCCGAACCCGACTTCTCCCAGGAGGAGGGGGAAACGCGGTTCCCCCCCCGGTCCTCCAGGGTGGCCAGTTTTGCGAGGTCGTAGCCGTCCAGGTCCACCGAGTGGGTCTCCAGGGCCACCGAGAAGCGCGACCCCCCCAGCGGGGTGAGGGTCACCGCGACCTGCCCGCCCTCCTCGGTCCGGGCGAGGCCCGATGCCGGCGACACGGCCGGACTCGCCGGACCCCCCGCCGGTCCCGCCAGGACCAGCCCGTAGAGCGCGAGGGCGAGGGCGAGCCCGGCGGCGCCGAGCCCGGCCAGAACGAGGGCCTTCATGCGCTCACCACGCCTCGCGCACCATCACCCGAAGTTTCCGGGAGGGGCTTTAAACTCGTCCGTGTTTTTAAGCGTGCGTCTTTACGTTTGTTAATTAGAATCATCGGAAATGTTCCCGAATTATAGGGCCCTCCGGCCGCGGGAGGTCCGGGGCGGCCAGGCCCCCTCAGTGGCAGTGGCAGCCCTTCCCCGCCCCCGCGGCGTATTTCTGGGGCTCCCGGTCGAAGAGCTCCTTGCAGGCGGGGGCGCAGAAGTAGTGGGTCTTCCCCCCGTGCTGCGACTGGAGGGTGGCCGTCTTGGGGTCCACCTTCATGCCGCACACCGGGTCGAGGACTTTTCTGCGGAACATGTCACCTCCTGCTTCCGGGTCTCGGCTCCAGGTCCTTGGGGCTTTCGACCGTAGATTTCGTAGGCATACGTAATCAGGTCTCCTCTACCACCAGGCTCCCGGTCATCTGGAAGTGGTGGACCATCATCGCGCCCGGGTCCATGCCCCCCATCCCAGACCCCATGGGGCTCGCGTTCATGTCGGTCCCGGGCTCCATGTCGTTGTGGCGGCCAGCCGCCGCCGGCGTGGCGGCGCAGAAGACCGAGCAGCGCATGGTGAAGGTCCCCGGCTTGTCGGCGGTGAACTCCGCCGAGTACCACCTCCCGGGATGGACCTCCAGGTCGATGCCATAGTCCGCGATTTGGAACCCGTGGGTCACGTCCCGGCTCGTGACGAGGATGCGGACCCGTTCCCCCTTCTTCACGGTGATGACCGGGGGGTCGTATCCCCACTGGTAGGCCACGACCTCGACGGTCCGAGTCCCGTCGGCGGGCGCCGCGACCCCGGCGGCCTGGAGGTGCAGCTGCTGGACGGCGAGGACCCCGACCGGGATGCCGACGAGGGCGGCCAAAACCAGGAGGGGCGCCAGTTTCGGTATCCGGAGCCCGTTCAGCAGGGGCCCGAGGAGCGGGAGGGGGTTCCCGTCGTGGGCGGGAGGCTCGATTTTCCCGGTCGGAGGCTCGGCCATCTCACACCCCCGCTCCGCCGATGTAGATGTAGAGGAGGCCCATGGAGAGGAGAGCCTGGAGAATGGCCAGGGTGCCGGTGACGTTCGCGGCCGCGACGGCATCCGGGATGAGTTTCCGGGAGATGCGGTGGGTGGTGCGGATGGACCACCAGAGCCCCCCCAGGACGGTCGCCGCGATGAGGTAGGGCATCCAGTCGGTGAAGAGCGGCGTCCACTTCAGGTCCCGGGTCCCGAAGAGGTCCCACCCCCACCCGAAGGGGTCGGAGATGACCATGGCGGCGTAGGAGCCGTTGGGGAGGAGAATCGCGAAACTGAAGGCGATCCAGCCCATCATTCCCAGGGGGACCAGGGTGTAGGCGTAGCGCACGAAGAGGGTCTTGAAGGGGACGGCGCCACGGGTCAGCCGCTTCGCCAGGAGGATGAAGGGGGCGTAGAGGGCCGGAATCAGCAGGAGGGCGGTGCTCACGAAGAAAACGATGTAGAGCGGGAAACCGGCGAGGTTCCGGAGCCCCGCCATGTCCTTGAGGGGTCCGCTGGGGCTCATCAGCACGAAGCCGTAGAGGCCCGCCAGGGCGAGCATCATGAATGCCTTCCACGCCTCGTCGTAGCCCTTCCCGTGGGCGGGGCCGTGGACGAGGTCGTTGCCCGCGAAGGGGCGGAGGTTCAGGGCGATGTTGTCCTTGGGGCACCCCTTGATGCACTCGAAACAGAGGCCGCAGTAGGCGTTCCGCTCCATGTTCTGGGCGAACTCGAACCAGGGGCACTCGTAGGAGACGGCCGGGCACCCGACCGCGCACGCCTTGCTCTTGTCGGTCTGGCACACGGTTCTGCTCTTGCTCCGCAACTCCATGGCCGAGGTCATGGAGTAGAGCCCGAGGAACCCCCCGACGGGGCAGAGGTAGCGGCAGAAGGCCCTCCGCTCGAAGACCAGCATGACCAGCAGGGCCGCCACGATGAGGCCCAGGAGCAGGAGGCCCGTGACCACGGGCGTCGTGGTGATGATGGCGCTGAAGAGGGCGATGCCGAGGAAGCCGATGTTCTGGGGCCAGATGTTCCGCAGCTTCGCGGGCCACTTCTTCCCCAGGGTCAGCCCCTTCCGGACCCCCTTCCCGACGCCGGCGATGGAGCGCCTCTGGAGCCACTCCCCCGGCCCCGGAATGGGGCAGGTGGCGCACCAGCCGCGGGCCGCGAAGGGGACCAGGAGGAGCATCAGGGCGACCCACCAGACGATCCAGACGAAGACGATGCTGAAGTTCCGGTTGCCCACCGGCGTCCCGAAGATGCCGGTGAGAATCACCACGATGAAGAAAGCGAAACTCCCGTACATGATGAGGAAGTGGGCGTAGCGCTGGCGGAGGAGCCACTTCACCCCCGGCACCTGGAGGAGGTCGAAGGTGGGGTAGTCCGACTTGGGCAGCGGCAGCCCGGCCCTCTCCAGGGCCCGCCGGCGGAGCCGCTGGATGCGGAAGGACTGGAGGATGAGGGAGAGGAAGAGGAGGACGCCGAGCAGGACCGCGAGGAGCAGGAGAAGGAGGAGGACCTTGACCGCCGGGTTGCCCAGGATGGCCGGGAGGTCAAGCAGCGCCACGGCCGTTCACCCCCGGAGGCACCTTCGCGGCCCCGCGCAGGTAGAGCAGCGAGAGGAGGGCCATGAGGAGAGCGGCGGCCGAAGCGCCGATGAATGGGAGGTCGGGCCCGACGATGAACTTCCCAATCATGTAGGGGTGGAGGGGGCCGCAGGTGTCGGCGCACCGCATCCGGAAGGTCCCGGGCCTGTCGGCCACGAAGGTGGCCCGGGCCTCCTCGCCCTTCCCTTCCATGGGCACGACGTTGAGCTCGAGGTTGTAGCCGTCGATGTAGAAGCCGTGGTCCACGTCCTCCGTGATTACGCGCAGGGTGACCCGGTCGCCCCGGTTCACGTAGATGATGGAGGGGTCGAAGGCGTACTGGCGGGCGCGGATGACGATTTCCCGGTCCCGGGGCGCCGCCGAGGCGTAGAGGGAGACCACGGAAAGGACCAGGATGAAGAGCATGGTTCCCGCGGCCACCGTCCGCATCCGGCTGGGCTTCATGGAATTCCCCGCGCCCACCGGAGCGCCTTCCCCCTTCTCTTTTCCGTGCGTGGATTACGTGCGCTTCCGGAATCTATGTTCGAATTTCGTCGAACGGTTCCGGGATGCGCGGGTCCGGGTGGGCTCTCCATGGCGCTACGCGGGCCTCCGGCTCAGCCTGAAGAAGAGGACCGCCCCGAGGACCGGGAGCGCCACGACCGCCAGGGCTGCCTCCACTCCCGCGCCCTCCGGCCCGGGACGGGGAGCCGGAGGCGCTTCCGCCCCGCCCCCCGCCCGCAGTTCGAAGGTGTAGGCCCGGCCGTCGAAGGAGCCCGCCGCCACCCGCTGGCCCCGGAGGGCCACGCTGTTCACCCCGGCGGCCGCGGAGGCCTCGGCCACGACCACGGAGGCGGAGTCCAAGAGGAGCACCCGGCCGTCCGAGGTCCCCGCCGCGAACCTCGCCCCGTCGGTGGCGGCGGCGAGGACGGGGCTCCCCGCGCCGTAGTGCCAGAGGGGCATCCCCGCGCCGTCCAGCGCGTGGAGGGTGCCGTCCCGGGTCCCCGCGACGGCCCCGTCCCCGGCGGGAGCCAGGCCCACGCCGAGGACCGCGTCGCCCAGGGAGCGGGTCGCCAGGACCGCTCCGGAGCCGTCCAGGAGGAGGAGCGTCCCGTCGGAGGTCCCCGCCGCGACGCGGCTCCCGTCCGCGCTGAGGGCGACGCCGGTCACCGAATCCCCGGCCTCGACGTCCCGGAGAAGGGCCCCGGACCCGTCCAAGAGGTGGATGTGGCGGTCCAGACCCCCGAATGCGACCCGGGAGCCGTCGGCGGAGAGCGCCACCCCGGAGATGTATCCGCCGGAGTGGTGCTGGACCCGGAGCTCCCCGTTCCGGTCGAGGAGGTGGAGGTGGCCGCCCGGGGAGGCCACCGCGAAGAGGCTCCCGTCCGGGGTCGCGGACACCTCCAAGACGTCGTCGGGGTGGTCGTGCTGCCAGAGGACATTGCCCGCCGGGGAGAGGAGGAGGACGCGGTTGTCGCTCGTCCCTGCGACCACGCCGCCGTCGGCGGTCAGGGCGACGCTGCGGACCGGGGCCCCGGCGCCGTAGCTCCAAGACTCGAGGAGGGTGTAGGAGCCCATTCCGGGGACCGCCAGGGCGGCGAGGATGAGGGCCGGGAGCCTCATGGCCCGGGAACCCCCGCGCCGGGGCCCTCCCGCACGCCCACCCGGCAGCCGTCCCGGGAGCGCACCGTCTCCGCGGCGAGGGTCGGGTGGTAGAGGTCCAGAAGGGTCCTGCGCATGGCCTCGCAGAAGACCGTGCAGGGGAGCCCCAGTTCCGCGAACCGCTCCCTCAGGGGGCAGTCGGCCACGGCGAGGTGCCCGTTCGCCCTCTGGACCCGGGCGCCGACGGCCCCGGAGAGGAGCTCCTCGATGCAGGAGGCGCCGCCCTCCCGCTCCCGGAGCCGGACCCCCTTCCGCCCGCCGTCCGCCATGAACTCGATGGCCGCATCGAAGGGCTCGGCGCCGGAGGGGCGCGCGCCGCGCAGCCGGGGCGCGACCTGGATTCCCGCCACCTTCCCGTAGGCCGCCAGGATGTCGAGGTTCCACCCCCCGTCGGGCTCGCGGGCCCTCTTGACCGCCATCTCGAAGATTTGCTCCAGGGCCGGGCTGGCCAGGGACGCGCTCATTCATCGGGGGTCGGGCCCGGGCCGGTATAAGGGGTGGCTGAACTTGAGGTTCACGTGAACCGGAACTTAACCCCGATGGCGGTTTGGCCGCTCTCTCCGCAGGACGCGGCCCAGTTCCAGGAGGGCCTCCATCTCCCGCTCCGCCCTCCGCCCCTCCTCCGTCAGCTCCAGGTAGAGGGGCCGCCCCCCGGGGTTCAGGGGCCGGAGGAGGCCGCGCCGGGCCATCCGCTGGACCTGCTCCCGGACCGCCGACACGCTCATCCGGCAGGCGCGGGCCGCGCCGGTCTCGAAGAAGGGCCGGTCCTCCTCGGCGCACCGCCTCGCGTGGCGGAGGAGCCGGGCCCGGCTCAGGGCCCCCCGGGACCAGTAGAGGTCCTCCATCGGGATTGTTGGACGGCGGCGATATCAGGCCTCGGCGAAATTAAACTTCATTTGAACCCTGGGGGGACGGGGTCCGGTCGCGCGCCGGGGAGGCGGAGCCCTCCGGCGCCGCCCCGAACTCCCGGGCGACCTCCCACCCCTCCCGGGTCAATGTCAGGTAGTGGGGTTTTCCCTGCGGGTTCTCCACCGCGACGAACCGGTGCTCGACCATCAGGTCCAGGTGCTTCTTTGCGGCGACGTCGCTGATGGAGCAGGCCTCCGCAATCCTGGCCAGGTAGACGGGCTCGCGGCGCCGGTTGCACTCGGCGATGAGCTTGACCATCTTCGCCCGGACCGGGGCACCCTTCGACCAGTAGAACAGGACGGACTTCATGCATCGCGCAGCTTCTCCCGGATAGAGCGCATGGAGCGATAGAGGCCGTAGGTGGCGTAGGCGAGGGCGAGGGCCGACGCAACCTCGGTGATCTTCTGGAACGCCTCGTGGACCTCGTGGGAGATGAGGCCGGACCTCCACGGAATCTCGGTGGCGTGGTGGGCGGCCATGGCCAGGACCGCCACGAAAATCCAGGGCCAGTATCTCTCGCCCCGGGTCTCGCCCAGGAGGCGGTAGGCGAAGTAGGCGGCGACCCCGAAGGCCGCCAGGGAGAGCCAAGAGGCCGCCAGGAGGAGGTCCGCCATCCCTCGCCGTTGCTCCAGGTTAATTTAGCCTTGTTGGCGGAGAAGCCGTATCTTTGCCGGCTTTACGTAGAATGCGAGGAATAGTTTAAGATGGAGGCCCGACTTCCACCATGGCCGCTACCCAGTGGTCCTGCGCCCTCTGCAAGGGCGCCGTCGCCTACGACCGGCTCTTCACCTTCGTCAAGGCGGGGGCGGTCCACTTCGACTGCTTCCGGAGGGACGCGGAGGCCCGGAAGGCCCCGAAGCCCCTCCTCGACCTCCTGGAGACGGAGTTGAAACTGCTCGTGGCCTACAAGGCCGCGGCCAAGTCGGCGGAGGGCGACCTGAAGGCGCTCCTGGAGTCCCAGGGCAAAGAGGCGGAGCGCCACGCGGCGGTGCTGACGAAGCGGCTCGCCCCGGCCTGAGCGTCCCCGGCCGAACCCTGCCGCACCACGAGGATTCTCGCGGTCCCCTATCCGGCCTGGGGGACGATGAGAATTGGCGTCCGGGCGATGTTCATGACGTCCTGGGCGGTGGATTGGTGGACGAACCGGTAGATGCGGTCGTACTGGAAGTGGCCCATCACGATGAGGTCGAAATCCCGGGCCAGGCGGGCGATGGTCCGGGCAATGGCCTCGCCGCCCCCCTCCACCTCGACCACCTTGAAGACCGCCGGAATCCCCTTGCGCCTGCAAATCGCCGCCATCTGCCGGAGGCCCTTGCGGCGGAGTTCCTTGATTCCGGAATCCTCGTCCTTCCGGTTCAGGGTCACGAAGGTTAACTTCGCCTTGAGGTCCCGCGCCCACGCGAAGGCCGCCGCCATCACCGTGTCGGTCTCCCGGAGGGGGTTCACCGGGACGAGAATCTTCGTCATCGTTTCCGGCCGTCCCCCTCCAGGGCGGCCAGCAGTTCCTTGTGCCTCCCGGCGATGACGCTCTTGAAGCGCTTCGCCTCCCTGCGGATTTCCCGGGCGGTGTCGGGGTCCCCGAGATACGCGACCCAGTCGGCCACCCAGCCCGCCTGCTCCTCGGTGAACCTCTCCAGGTTCGCGTAGAGTTCGTCGAAGTTGCGGATGGCGAGGTCCCGCAGGTAGTAGGGCTCCCTCTGCGTGGGGTGGAAGAGTTTCCGGGCCGTCTCGGCCAGGGGCCGGGCCGCGGGGGGGACCCGGGGTGGCCGCCGGGAATCTCGGGCCCGGGACCCGGACTTTTTGGTCACGTCAACTCCCTCCCAGAGTGGCGATGAAGAGGACCGCCCCCAGGAGGAGCAGCGCCGCGGCCAGGAGGAGGGGCGCGAGGGCCCGGAGCCAAAGGTCCCGCCTGGAGAGGCGGACCGCCTCCGCGCAGTCCGCGGTTTCCGGGGCGTCCACGTCACGCCTCCAGGGGCGTCCGCGCATCCCGCCAGGGGTCCGCGAGCCTCTGGTCGAACTCTGCGGCGCACCGGCCGGAGCAGAAGGGCCGCTCCCGCCACATCCACTTGCGCGTGACCGGGGGCGAATGGATTCCCCGGCCGCACACCTCGCAGGTCACCATCGTCCACGTTCTCTCGCGGGATTGCCGGATACGTTCTTCGTGAGTAAGTTACGTCCGCGTCGGCTTTTACATAATTTCCGGAGCATGCGCCCCGGGGGGTGTGCGGCCCCGGAACGCGTCAGGCCTCGCCTGTAACTGGCCCGAGTGACATGTGGACAGGTTTTTCACCCGCCCGGCGCACCGGGAGCCATGGCCCCCGAGAGACTCCAGACCCTCCTCGACCTGGGCCTCACGGAGTACCAGGCCAAGGTCTACCTGGCCCTCGTGGACACCGGGACCGCCTCCGCCAGCGAACTGACCGGGCGCTCGGACGTCCCGAGGACCCGCATCTACGCGACCGTGGAGCAGCTCCACGAGAAGGGCCTGGTGAAGATTCTCCCGGAGAAGCCCATCCGCTACCGCCCCATCCCCATCCGGGACTACCTCCAGCGCCGCGTCGCGGAGATGCAGGAGCGGGCTGCGGGGCTGTCGGGCCTCCAGGAGGCGTACGCCAAGATGTTCGCGATTCAGGAGGCGGCCGCCCCCGAGCCGGGCGGGACCTTCGAAGTCTATCGGGGGCGCCAGAACGTCCGGGAGAAGATGCTCCAGATGTGGGGCGGGGCGGGGAAGTCCATCGAGTTCATCGGCATGGCCCACGCGCCGCCCCGCCTCCTCGGGAAACTCTACACGGTGGCCCGGGAGAGGAAAGCGGAGGGTGTCCGGGTCCGGCTCATCTTCCCCCTGAGGACCCCCCACATGGACAAGGTCCAGAGAGCCTTCTCCGACCTGGAGGTGAGGTTCGCCCTGGAGGTGCCCCCCATCGACGTCTGCACCGTGGACGGACGGGAGGGGCTCCTCGTCCACCGGAACCCCGATGACCCCGACCCCTACGAGGGGAGGGATGTCGCCATCTGGTGGGACGAGCCCGCGATTCTCCAGTCCCGGGCCGGCCTCTTCGAGGCCGCGTGGAAGGACGCCCTCAGCCCGGCCAACCCGGGCCTGGCGCTGGTCCCCGCCGCGGTCCGCTCCTGGCTGGAACTGCCCGGCGTGAAGCCCAAGCCCGCCCTGGAAGAGATGGCCCGGAACCTGGGGAACCAACTGGCGACTTCCATCCGGGGCAACTCCCTGCCCTCCATCCTCAAGGAGCTGGACTCCATCTTCACCGAGACCGAGGTCGCCGGCGTGGGCAAGGGGAAGGGCCAGAGGGTCATCGTCCGCTGCCGCTACCACGCCATCACCGGCGCCTGCCCGGAGTACGACACCTTCTGCCGGACCCTCCTCCAGGCGGTCCTGCGGGGGAAACTGGGCCCCGATTCGGTCGACGAGGTCACCCACACGCAGAAAGAGGGGTGCTCGGTGACGCTGAGGTAGGCGCGGTCCGGAAGGCGCGGACGCGCCAGCGGCTCATCTCCGCCCGCCGGGCTCCAGGTGGGGAACCAGCCCCTCCAGCAGGGAGACGAGCGCCATGAACTGGGCGGTCTCCCCCTCCACTTTCGCCGCACCGTTCATGTAGGCCTCGATCAGCGCCTTGGCCGGGTGCGCGGTGAGAATCCGGGCCGCCGTCGCCGCCGGGAGGGTGACCTGAACCGCGTCGGGCTCGGGGTCGGGGTGGGTCTTCACCCGCCCCCGCCGGACCTCGATGCAGGCGAGGGGCCCGCCGCCGTCCAGCCGGAACGCCACGTGGAGGTCCGAAGAGCGCTGGACCTCCCGGGCCATCGGACCCGGAGACTCGGACGCCTCCTGGATGGCTTGGAAGAGGAGGGGGAATTTGCCGGGAGAAGCCTCCCCCCGGCGCCGCAGGTCGCGGAGGCGTCCCACCGCCCTCCGGGGGCGCCCGGGCCTCCGGGACGGCGGGCGTTTGGACTTCATGGGATCCCGATTGAAACGTGGACGCGGGAGCCGATAAGGAGGTCTCTGTCACCGGACCGGAGAACAGGAAAACCGGCCACGGGGCCGGGGGAGGGGGATGTCAGAACCTCACACGGCGGGAACCGCGAGCCCGGCGGCCATGGCCGAGGTCGCCGTGAACATGCGTCTCAGGCAGGTCGGGCAGAGCCCGGCCTTTCCCCCTCCGCCCGGGACGGGCAAAAGGAGGACGACCGCTAGCCGCCCGCAACCGCCGCACCTCATGTCGGCGCCTCCGGCTTCCCGGCCCCCGTTCCGGCGAGCGACCGGGCCCGCCGCTCCGCAGCCCACTCCGCGGGGAGGCAGGCGACCCCGGCGAGGACGCTCAGCCCCACGAGAAGGTAGAACAGGGCGACGAAGGGGAGCAGGGAGAGGGCGAAGAGGAGCTTGCGGGCCATGCCTCACAGTCACCCTGTCCAGGGGCCGGAAATTCGTTCCGAGGGTAGAATCGGGCGGAGTGGGTAGAATCGGGAAAGCTCCGTAATCTACCCTTTCAGCCCCAGATGGACTGGACGATGGGCCGCCGCGCGGCCCGCCAGGAGGGGTAGTAGGCCGCGGCGACGCCCGCGCCCAGGACCGCCACCCCGGCCATGGCGAGCAGTTCGGCCCGGACGTCGGGGACCACGCCGCCCCCGATGGGAATCGGGATGGGGCGCTGCGCGAAGCCCGCCACTAGGACCTGGCTCAGGCCGGTCCCCAGGGCGATTCCCGCGAGGCCGAAGAGGACCGCCTCGAAAAGGAAGATGCGGAACACGATTCCGTCCGTGGCCCCGATGGCCTTGAGGACCCCCATCAGCCGCTGCTTGTGGGTGGTGTTGATGTAGATGATGATGGCCATGGTCACGGCCACGGTGAGGAGCCCGACGGTCCCGGTCACCCCCGCGACCACCGAAACGCTCCCGCCGATGTCCCGGACGAAGCCCGCCCGGTCCTCCCAGGTCCGGACCTCTTCCCGGATGCCCTCCGACAGGAACCGGACCCGGTAGTCACCGGCCAGGTTGCGGTCGGTGAGCCGGACCAGGACCTCGGTGGCCTTGTTCTTCGTCCCCGGAAAGACCGACTCCATCTCCTTCCGCGTCAGGTAGATGTTGAAGTCGGCCGCGAACCCGCCCGTCTTCACGATGCCCTTCACCCGGTAGTCGCGGACCTCGCCGTTGCTGAAGCGCAGGGTCACCCGGTCCCCCACCCAGGCGTCCACCCCCATGCCGAAGCCGTGTCCGCGATACTCGGGGTGCTCCTCGGGAACGCCCGAGACTTCGATGCCCAGGACCGCCTGGTCGGTGTCTCCGTCGCCCAGGAAGTCCCCCTCGACGACTTTGGAGGGGACCGCGGAGACCTGGGCGTAGCGGGAGGGGATGACGCCCATCAGGCGGGCCCCTGCGGACTTCTGCTTGTATTGGATCTGGACGCCCGCGTCCTCCAAGTTGGGCGCGAGGGCGGTGACCCCCGGGATGAGGATGGCCTTGTCCTCGACCAGGCTCACGTCCTCGATGTATTTCTTGCCCTCCCGGGGCTCCAGGACGATGTGGCTGGTGAAAGTGGAGATGAGTTCCTCCTCGAACGAGTTCTGGAGGCCGTATTGGAAGGAGGTGAAGAAAATCAGGTTCACGTAGGAGAAGCCGAGGACGCAGACCACCAGGCTGGCGACCTTCCAGTCCTTCGTGATGTCCTTGTAGGCGAGGAAGAGGGCGGTCCGGGCCCCGCTCCGGCGGCGCCGGAGTGCCGAGGCGAGGGCGCGGGGGAGACGGTCGGAGACCGCCGACCGGGCCACCTCAGCCATCCTCATCGACGGGTTCCGGGGGCCTGAAACCGTTCCGGCGGTAAAATCGGTAACTTACGTCCCCTTCACGTAATTCAGCAGCCCCCCCGCCAGGTAGATGTCGGCCTGCCGCGGGCTCAGGCCGTGGCGGGCCCGGAAGGTTTTGCCCGACGTCTTGTTGCGGACCGCGAGGGCCGGGGAGGTCCTCACCGCCCGCGCATCGGGAATCTCCAGTTCCATCCCCGGGGCGAGGCCGTCGTAGGCCCCGCCCTCCTCGAACACAAGGGGGAGGATTCCGAAGTAGACGAGGTTGGTCCGGTGGATGCGGGCGAAGGACTTGGCCAGGACCGCCCGGACGCCGAGGACCGCGGGGCAGAGGGCCGCGTGCTCCCGCGAGGAGCCCTGGCCCCAGTTCTGCCCCCCGACGATGAAGCCGCCGCCCGCCTCACGGGCCCTCTTCGCGAAGGCGGGGTCCACCCGCTCCAGGACGTGCTCGGCGAGGGCGGGGATGTTGCTCCGGAGGGGCAGGAGCTTGGCCCCGGCGGGCATGATGTGGTCGGTGGAGACGTTGTCGCCCGCCTTCAGCAGGACCCGGCCCTTCAGGGTCGCGGGGGGAGGCTCGATGCGGGGGAGGGGCCGGATGTTGGGGCCCCGGACCAGCTCGGCTTTCCCCGGCGCGGGGCCCGGGGGCAGGACCATCGAGTCGTCGGCCCGGAACTCCCGGGGCAGCGGGATTTCGAACGGCTCGATGCCGAGGTCCCGCGGGTCGGAGATTTTCCCGGCGAGAGCCGTGGCGGCGGCGATGGCCGGGCTCGCCAGGTAGACCTTGGCGTCCGCGGTCCCCGAGCGCCCCTCGAAGTTCCGGTTGAAGGTCCGGACGGAGACGCCCCCGCTCGGCGGCGCCTGGCCCATGCCGATGCAGGGGCCGCAGGCCGACTCGAGGATGCGCGCACCCGCGGCGACGAAGTCGGCCAGGAACCCGTCCCGGGCCGCCATCTCCAGGACCTGCCGGGAGCCCGGGCTCACGGTGAGGCTGACGTCCGGGTGGACCTGCCGCCCCCGCAGGACGCGGGCCGCCGTGGCGAGGTCCATGTAGGAGGAGTTGGTGCAGGAGCCGATGCAGACCTGGCGGACCTTGGTGCCGGCGACCTGGGACACGGGGACCACGCTGTCCGGGCTGTGGGGGCGCGCCACCATGGGCTCCAGTTTCCGCAGGTCCACCTCGATGCGCTCGTCATACTCGGCGCCTCCGTCGGGGGCCAGGCTCTTCCAGTCGCGGCCCCGCCCCTGCGCCTCCAGGTAGGCCCGGGTGTTCGCGTCGCTCGGGAAAAGCGAGGTCGTGGCGCCCAGTTCGGCCCCCATGTTGGTGACGGTCGCGCGCTCGGGGACCGAGAGGCTCTCCGCGCCGGGCCCGTGGTATTCGAAGATTTTCCCGGTGCCCCCCTTCACGGTGAGTCGGCCCAGGAGGTGGAGGATGATGTCCTTGGAGGCGACCCAGGGCCCGAGGCGGCCGGCCAGCCGCACCCCCACGACCGACGGCGTCTCGAAGGCGAATGGGTGGCCTGCCATGGCCGCCGCCACCTCCAGCCCCCCCGCGCCCACGGCCACCATCCCCGCCCCGCCCGCGGTCGGGGTGTGGCTGTCCGCGCCGAGGAGGGTCTGGCCCGGGACGGAGAAGCGTTCGAGATGCACCTGGTGGCAGATGCCGTTCCCGGGGCGGGAGAACCAGGCCCCGAACTTCGCCGCGGCCGACTGGAGGAAGAGGTGGTCGTCGGGGTTCATGAAGTCGGTCTGGAGCGTGTTGTGGTCCACGTAGGAGAGGGCGCGCCCGACCTGGACCCGGGGGACGCCCATCGCCTCGAACTCCAGGAAGGCGAGCGTCCCGGTGGCGTCCTGGGTCAGGGTCTGGTCGATGCGGATGGAGACCTCCCCGCCCGGGCGGAGGTCGCCCGAGACGAGGTGCTCCTCGAGAACCTTCCGCGTCAGTGTCTTGCCCATGGTGATTTCGCGCCGCGGGGGGCGAGAAGGCTTCCGGCAGCCCGGAGCATCTCCCCGTCTCCGCGCGTCCCCGCGAGTTGGAGGGAGTCGCGGACCGGGGCCAGGACGCGGTCGCAGACCCGCCGTGCCAGGGCGGCCACCTCCCGGCTCTCGGGCCCCCCGTCGAGCCCCATGCGGCGCAGAGCCCGCTCGGTTTCGCGGACCCGGAGGGCCTCCACGTCCCTCTCCAGTTCGTCGAGGAGCCGGCGGGGGTCCGTGCCCATTCTTGCAGCCAGCGGCGTCGGGGGATAAGTGCGTAGCGTTGGTGACCTACGTAAATTATGGCGGGATTCGTTTTCCTCCTCCGCATCGGGCATCCCGGGATGGCGACCCCGGAGCCGCCCCGGCTTCTCTTCTGGGAGACGACCGCCGGCTGCAACCTGGAGTGCGCCCACTGCCGGAGACTCGCCGTTTCCCGCGAGATGATGGCCGACGACCTGACCACGGAGGAGGCGAAACGGTTCATCGACGACCTGGCCGGGGTCGGGAAACCCATCTTGGTCCTCAGCGGCGGCGAGCCCCTGGTGCGGCCGGACATCTTCGAACTCGCGGCCCACGCGCGGGAGCACGGCCTCCCGGTGAGCCTGGCGACCAACGGGACCCTCGTGGACGAGGCCACGGCGGCCTGCATCGCCGCCTCGGGCATCCAGCGCGTGGCGGTCAGCCTGGACGGCGCGGACGCGGCGACCCACGACCACCTGCGCCGCCAGCCGGGCTCCTTCCAGGCCGCCCTGAGGGGGCTCCACCACCTCCGACGGGCGGGGGTGGGTCTGCAAATCAACTGCACCGTGACCCGGCACAACGTCCACCAGTTGGAGGAGGTTCACGCCCTGGCCGTCGCGCTCGGCGCCGGCGCGCTCCACTTCTTCATGCTGGTCCCGGTGGGCTGCGGCGCCTCCATCGAGAAGAGCCACCAACTGGAGGCGGAGAGATACGAGGAAGTGCTGAACTGGATTTACGAAAAATCGAAGGAGAACCGCATCCACATGCGGCCCATCTGCGCCCCCCACTACTTCCGGGTCCTCCGGCAGCGGGCGAGGTCGGAGGGGAGGAGGGTCGAGCGGACGGCGCACGGCTTCGAGGCGATGACCCGCGGCTGCCTCGCGGGGACCGGAATCGGCTTCGTCTCCCACAAGGGCGAGGTCTTCCCCTGCGGCTATCTCCCGCTCGCCGCGGGCAACGTGAGGGAGAGGAGTTTCCGGGAAATCTGGGAGACCTCCCCGCTGCTGAAGGGGCTCCGGGATCCCTCGCTCCTGCAGGGCAAGTGCGGGGCGTGCGAGTTCCGGGTGGTCTGCTCGGGGTGCCGGGCCCGGGCCTGGTTCGCGTCGGGGGACCTCCTGGGCGAGGAGCCCCTCTGCGCGTATCGACCCGAGAGTTGAAGGGCGGAAACCGAGCGTAGTCTACGGTTTCTACATAGGCAATCTTAACGCGAATGACCGCAGCAGCACCGCGATGGAAAAAGAGGAGAAGGCGCCCACGGAGAGCGCCGAGGCCCTCGTCGAGCAGTCCGAAGCGGATTTGCACCACGCCCAGGACTTCCTGACCACGGGCCACTTCATCCTCAGCGGGGCCTTCGCCCGCTACGGCGCGCTGCGGGCCCTCCGGGCCGCGGCCGTCTCGCGGGGCAAGGACCCTCCCCCCCGGGCGACCGTGGAGGCCCTTCTGCGGGAACTGAAGCCGCCCGAGGAGATTGCCGAGGCGTGCCGCTCCATCGCGTCGCTTCCGGAGGAGAACTCCAAGTCCATCCGCAGCTACGTGGAAGTCTGCCAGAGGGTGGTTCACTGGGCCACCCGGGCCGCAGGCAGTTAGCCTCGCATCCACCACTGTTCTCTCCGCGAGCGCATCTACATAATTGATACAATTCGACGGATTCCACGGGGGAAACGCCTATCCGCACTCCTGCCTCCCTGGGGCGATGGAGACCGGCGCCTCCCCCGTCTGGCCCACCCCCCCATCCTCCCATCCTCGGGGGGCGCCGGTCCCCGTCCCACTCCCCGAGGTCCCGTCGGTCGGCGAGGAGGAACTCGGCCGGTCGGTGGTGCGGGGTTTCGTCGAGGCGCTGCGCCACTCCCGCGAGGGCGCCCACCAGGAGATTGCCCGCGGGCTGGAGGAACAGGCCCGGCTCATCTCCCGGGAGATTCTCGCCAACGGCGTCCTGGAGGGGCGCTCCGAGGCGGAGTTGCCGGCGGCCCTCCTGGCGACCCTCTACAAGTGGATGGGCTGCCGCGTCTCCGCGTGGCGGGAGACGCCGGGGTGGGGAATCGTGGTGGTGGAGGACTGCCCCCTGCGGAGGTCCCTCGCCCTGGTCGGCGTGAACTGCCGCGCGGTCTGCCTCCGGATGGGGCGCGGCGCCCTCGAAACGCTGCCCGGTTCCGTGGCCTCCCGGAGGATGCCCGGCGGCTCCGGCTGCGTCCATCTCCTCCGGATGGACCGGGAGGCCGTATCGGAAGAGGTTCTTACGTAATCTTCGCGAATGTCCGCGCCCCCTACGTAAACTCCGTCAGCAAACTTCAACGCGCCTCCCCCTCGCTCGGAGGGCGATGGTCCGAGGAGCCCGTGCGCCTCACCCGTGAGAGCGAGTATGCCCTGGGCGCCCTTCTCCGCCTCTCCCGGAGGTCCGGCCCCGTGGTCCTGGAGCGGCTGGCCGAGGAGACGGGCGCCCCCCGCGCCTTCCTCGCCAAGGCGTTCCAGAAACTCTCCCGCCACTCCATCGTCCACGGCTCGCCGGGCGGGGCCCGGGGATACGAGTTGGCGAGGTCCCCGGGCCAAATCTCGCTCCGCGAGGTCCTGGAGGCCATCGAGGGCCCCGGCCTCTTCGAGCGCTGCCTCTTCTGGGGGAACCAGTGCTCCGGCCGCGACCCGTGCCAGCTCCACGCCCGCTACGCGCCCATCATGGGCCGGGTGGCGAGGATGGCGGAGGAGACGAAACTGTCGGACCTGATGCAATGACCGGGCGCCGGGACCATGGCTGGACTCGCCGCCGCCCTGGGGCCCCTGCGGGCCCCCTTGCTCCGCGGTGCACGCGAGGAGGAGGGGCCGGGCGACTGGCCCCGGAGGCCCCGCCCGCGGAGCGCGGGGAGCGCTGCCCCTCCGGCGATTTGCCGGAAGGGCAATTTACTGGCACAGGGTATTCCTTACGTCCTCTTTCTCCGGGTACAAACCCTCATCCTTGTAAATCTTGACATCATAGGTTCGGTTGTTGTTGAAATAATTTTTGAACAGGCACTCATTGCCTTCCGTGTCCACGGTCCAGGTTGTTGTTTCCGGCTGCCCCTCTTGCCGCACGCAGGTGGAGCCCACCGCGATCAGCGCCCCGGTTTTCAGCGTCCAGTTGCCGCAATCGAATTTGTCATCGGACCAAGAGAGGATGGGCAATTCGACCCGCACCCCGACCGGCCCCTGAGCCGTTCCTTTTGAGACGATTCGAACGCAATCGCTCTTGGTCCCGTATTCGTTCACTTTGACGCTCCACTGGCAGGTGAGGGAGCCGATTTTCACGCCGAACGCTTGCAGTGGCGGCGGGGAGACTGGAGGAGAGGTGGGCGTGAGCGAAGGAGACGAGATGGGTGTGGGCGGAGGTGTCGATGTTTGGAACGGTGTCGGGGAGGGGGGCGGCGGGTTTTCAGCGGAGACCTCCACGGAGATTTGTTCGTGCTTGGGCTTGAGCGGGCGCAGCGTGAAATCATACACAATCCTCCCACCGCTCCCGCCGTAGGCGAAACGCTCCTTCATGAGAGGGTATAGATACGAATCATTGTGGATTCCGTCGAGGTATGGCGGAATCGCGGTGGAGACCTCGTCGAGGAACTCGTCCATGTAGACTAGGCCGTTTTCGATTTTGGCCACCCCGGGAGGCAGCGGTTCCGGCGGCGGCGTCGGCCGGGGCGGGGGAGTCGGTGCGGAGGGCTGGGGCGGCGGCGTGGGCTGCTGTGGCTCGGAAGGCTCCTGCGGCCTCTCCCCCGACCCGCCGCCCGACCCCCCGGGAGCGGAGGGTTTCTGCGGCTTCTGCGGCGTCGGCGGCTGCGTCGGCGCCGCCGGCGGCGATGGTGGTGCGGACGGTTGCTGCGGCGCCTGGGGCTTCTCGCCCTGGGGCAGGCTCGCAAACTCCTGCTCCGTCAGGACCACCTGCACGTTCTTGTCGAGCGTGTCCCCGTCCCGGTTGATGTCGGCCACCACGTCGATGCCGCTGACCAGCAGCCGGGTCTCCGCATAAGTTCCCGCCTCCAATTTCACGGCATCCAGCACGACCTCCGCGCCGTCGGGAGTCAGTTTGACGGTCTTTCCTTCAGGACTGCTCCAGAGGGTCACCCACTTGCCGCTTTCACTCTTCAGTTGGACTCCGAGGATGGTCGGTTGGAGATACTTGACTTCCGGGAGGCCCACATCCTTGAGCACGATTTTCAAATTTTGTTGGCCCTGACCCCCGGGAGTTGACTGCCCCGTACATCCGCTGATGCCCGTCAAACCCGCAACAAGCGCCAAAATCAGCACCATTTTCCAGTGCCGACTCACGTAATTTGGTTGGGTTCTCTCCATTGGCATAAGGGACTC
>CAZANW010000001.1:0-13404 GCA_964486625.1 uncultured Halobacteria archaeon | reverse complement strand
GGCATAAGGGACTCACGGATTCCCCGGATAAAGATGCATTACGCAGCCTACGTAGTTTACCTACGCGATTCCCTTGCCGCTCGAACCGGGACCCGGGTGGATGGCCCCGGTCTTCCACGCCATCGCCGGGGCGTTACCGAAGGCATATCAGTTCGAATATCGTCGAACAGTTGAATCGAAAATGACCATCGGAACTTCGGCAAAAACAGAGAACAGTAGTCAACATGATATCCTCTTTCGCGGAGGCTGTTTCCGGCCATACGTAAGCCACATAAAGACACGATTCGCACGTATCCTACCATCGCAACGCCTATCCAATTCCGTCCCAACCGGCCCGACGATGCAGGCCGGCGCCGGCGCTCATGGACCTCCCGCCCCACCTCCCGTCCACCCGCGCCCGGCCCCGCGGTCCGCCGCAGGCCATCGAAACGACCTTATACACCCTTCCCGAAAATTCGGATGCATGATGGCCGGGCAAAGGGCGGAAACGGCTGCCGGGCGGGCCGTCCCCATGGCCGGCGCCGCCCTCCTCCTGCTCTTGGCCGCCCTCGCGGTTCCCGGAGCGGCGGACAAGGGGGGATCGGAAGAGAAGTGGCTGCTGGCCAACTACGTGGAGGGGCCCCTCGACGCCTCCCCCTCCTCGCCCCAGTGGGACGGCACCTTCCGGACCGTGATTGAGAGGGGGAAGGAGGGCCAGGGGGGGGAGAGCCACATCGAGCTCGCCGCCCTCGCCAACCGGACCGACCTCCTGCTGCGCCTCTCGTGGGAAGACCCGGCGCGGGACGCGACCGACGGCGCCGCCGTCTTCTTCGAGGGCGCCGAGGAGAGCCCCTGGTCTTGGAGCCCCGCAGCGGCCCAGGGAGGGCCGGGAGCCGGTGTCGTCTCGGCCGCAGAGTGGAAGGAGGGGCGGTGGACTGTCTTCCTCGGCCGACGGTTGGTCCTCGAAAGTTCGCCCGTCGTCTTCCGGAGGGAGGAGCCCATGAGGGACTTCGTCAAGGTGGCGGTCTGGGACGGCGGCAGTGGCGGGAAAATCGGGGATTTCGACCCCGAGGGACTTGAGCACATCAACCTGCTGCTGCTGCCGCGGATGGACTCGCAGACCGTCGACACCCTCGTGGCGGGGGGATTCCTGCTCTTCATGGCCGTCTACTTCGCGTATGCCGAGATTCAGAGGCACAAGAAGGGGGTCCCATGAACGAGAAGATTCCCCTCCCCCTCCCCATCGCGGAAGCCCTCGATTCGCGCCTGGGCCTGAACACGCTCTTGAACAAGCCGATTCCGGCCCACTCCAACCGCCTCGCCTACATGCTGGGCGGCCTCACCCTGGCGGCCGTCGTGATTCTCTTCCTCTCCGGGTTCGTCCTCGCCCAGTTCTACCACTCCCACCCGGACGCCCCCGGCTCCCCGGGCGCGTACGCGAGCCTCAAGGAAATCACCAGCAAGCCGGTCCTGGCCTTCGTCCGCAACGTCCATTACTGGACGGCCCAGGTGGCGCTCCTTCTCCTCGTCCTCCACCTGATGCGGGTGTTCTTCGCGGGCTCCTACAAGAAGCCGCGGGAGTTTGTCTGGTGGAGCGGGGTCGTCCTCTTCATCTTGATGCTCGCCCTCGCCTTCACGGGCACGGTCCTCAAGTGGGACCAGGAGGCGGTCGAGGCCCTCGGCCACTTCCGGGAGGGCGCGGAGCTGATGGGCGCGACGCCCAGCCTCTACCTGCCCCAGCTCGCGTCGGGGGTCCCCCTCCTCACCCGGCTCTATCCGGTCCACGTGGCCCTCCTCCCCGTCCTGCTTCTGGCGGTGCTGGGCGGCCACTTCCTCCTCGTCCGGCTCCTGGGCATCTCCGGGCCCCGGGGGATGGGAAAGGACGGCCGGCCGGTCGCGCTCAAGGAGCCGATGGCGCCGTTCTGGACCCACTTCAAGATGCTGGCCATCTACGGGGCGGGCCTGGCGGTCTCGGTCGTGCTCATCGCCTGGGCGTTCCCGGCCCCTCTCGGCGGCATGAGGGGGGTGGAGGACCTCGAAATCACGAAGCCCCCCTGGTATATGATGCCCATCTACGGCATCGAGAACTTCCTGGGCCTCCCGGCCATCCCCTACTTCGTGGGAGCCATCTTCCTGGGGCTCTTCCTCGTTCCGCTCATGGACCGGAGCGGGGTGACCGACCCCCGCATGAGGCGGGGGGTCGTGGTGGCCATGCTCCTCATCCTGGCCGTCATCGTCGGCCTGATGGTCTACAGCGCGGTGCTTCCCCCGAAAGTGCACCTGTAGCGTGCGGAGGGCCTCGCGCGTGCTCCGTAACCCATCCCATCTCGGGGGGAGCGTGACGCAGCCTTATACGCTCCCTCCCGAGAATGCAGGCGCAAGGAGGTGATGCGACATGACTGAAAAGAACATCGAGAGGGCCGGGCAAATCGCCCGCATCGCGGGCGGCCTCGCGGCCATCGCGGTCGGCGCCGGGGCCTCCGCCCTCGACGGGCTCTGGCGGGTCATCCCCATCGTGAACCCCCTGGCCATCAACGACCAGGGCCACACCGGCCTCTACCCCGTGGTCCAGGGCCTCGCGGTTCTGGTGGGAATCCTGGCGATTGTCCAGGGGGTCACCGCCCGGTGCTGGATCCGGGCCATGGGGTTCAAGACCCCGCTCTGAGTCGGTAGTCGGGAACTGACTACGTAGCCCCACCGATTCTACATCGGAAAGCGCCATGGCCCGCCCCGGGGAAGAGCCTGGATGAATGCCCCTGGCGCTCCCCTCCGACGCGGTCCCTGTCCGCATCCCGGCGGTCCGGGCGGTCGGTGAGGGGGACCTGGGCCGGGTCGTCATCCAGTTCTTCGAGGAGGCGAAGCGCGCCTCCCACCCGCGCCCGGACCAGGAGGTGGTGCGGCGCATCGAGGAGACCGCCCAGGCGGCCGCAACCCGCTTCCTCGGCGATCTCGCCCGCGCCCCGAAAGGGGAACTCCCCCTCGCGCTCCTCGGAGCGGTCTACCGCTTCCTCGGGTCCAAGGTCTCTGCGTGGACCCACTTCCCCAACCAGGGGACGTTGCAAGTGGAGGAGTGCGCCCTCCGCAAGGCGATGACCCTCGTCGGCATGGACTGCGCGGTGGCCTGTGCGCGGGTGCGCCAATCCGCCCTGAAGAGCGCCTCCATGGCCACCATGCCGCGCTGGCTGCGGGAGGAGTCGGCCTGCAGTTTCCTCTTCCAGTTCGAGGCGGAGTAGTTTCCACTTAGAAACTGGGTATCGGGGCCGACGCCCGTAGCACCCGTTTTTCCTACGTAAATTACGAAAACAACGCTTAAGACTTTCCGAAAGTAACCCACTTCATAGAGGAAAGATGAAAGTATTCTTCAATAACACACTACAGGGCCGCACGCTGGTTTTCCGCGAAGACCGGTGCACCGGCTGCGGCGACTGCCTCGACGTTTGCCCCCAGAAGTTCCTCCTCCCGGTCGGGGGCGCGAAGCGGAGCGTTGGGTGGAGGACCCGCGTCATCCCCGAGCCCGCCGGGGGGGTCTGCGCGGAGTGCAACCTCTGCCTCCCCTACCGGAGCGGGGGGATGCAGCGGGAGGGTGCGCCCCCCGTCCTCTGCCCCTGGGGGGTCTGCACCATGTGCGACTTCTGCACCGAGATTTGCCACGACAAGGCCATCTACACGGTCCCGTTGCTGAGCGTCGCGGAGGATGCGGCCCCGAAGCCGGAGCCCGCGGGCGAGGAGGCGCGCGGCTCGCCGGGCGCGGAGGTGGGGGAGGTCCCGGAACACACGGCCCCCCGGGTCCACTGATGCCCATCCTCTTCCAGAACCGCTCGAAGAAGCGGATGCTGGTCTTCCAGCGGGAGCGGTGCGGCGGCTGCTCCTACTGCATCGAGGTGTGCCCCGAGGGCTTCCTCCAGAAGTCGAAGACCGTCAACGAGCGCGTGGTGTGGCCCCCCGAGGCGGTGAGCGGGAAGGTGTGCACCATGTGCGACCACTGCACCTGGATTTGCCCCGACTTCTCCATCTACACCGTCGAACTGCCCAAGGAGGCCCTGGCCGTCCCGGCGGCAGCGGCGCCGGCGAAAGCGCCCGCCGCGTCCGCGGGATACGGCGCCGGCCCCGCCTACCTCCGGGCGCCCGCAGCGGGGGTGAGGAGGCCATGAGCGGAAACCACAACGGAAAAGCCGTCCTGACCGGAACCCACGCTTGGCCCGGGAACGACGCCGCCGTGGAGGGGGCCCTGGCCGCGGGATGCCGCTTCTTCGCGGGCTACCCCATCACCCCCCAGAGCGAGATGGCGGAGCGGATGAGCGAGCGGCTGCCCCAGGTGGACGGGACCTTCCTCCAGATGGAGGACGAGATTGCGTCGGTCTGCGCCTGCGTGGGCGCGGCCCTGACGGGCGCCAAGACCATGACCGGCTCCTCGGGGCCCGGCATCTCCCTCAAGCAGGAGGCGGTCTCCTGGGCCGCGAGCATCGAGGTCCCCATGGTGATTTACAACGCCCAGCGGACCGGGCCGGGCTCGGGCATCGTGGGGCTGCCCCACCACGGAGACCTCTTCCAGGCGAAGTTCGGGGGCAACGGCGACTATCCCATCATCGCGCTCGCGCCCGCCACCAGCCAGGAGTGCTTCGACCTGACCCTCGAGGCGTTCAACCTGGCCGAGAAGTGGCGGACCCCCGCCTACGTCTTCAGCGACTCCCTTCTCGCCCACCTGGTGGAGCGGGTGGTGGTCCCGCCCGCCGACGAGATTGCGAAGCGGGTGATTCCCCGCAAACTCCCGGAGGGCAACCCCAAAGCCTACGTCCCCTTCTCCTACGAATCGAAGGGTGAGATTGTGGTCCCGCCCCTGCCCCGGTTCGGGACGCAGTTCTTCCCCGACTACCTCCCCTCGGTGACCCACAACGAGCGGGGGCTCCCCATCCTCGACCCCGTCGGGGCCGACCGGCTCACCCGCCTCCTGAACGACAAGGTCGAGCGCAACGCGGAGAAAATCGCCATCACCGAAGGCCATCACCTGGAGGACTCCGACGTCCTCATCGTGGCCTACGGGCTGCCCTACCGGACCGCCCTCCGGGCCATGCGGCAGGCCCGCGCCGAGGGGAAGAAGGTGGGGCTCCTGCGCCTGGTGAGCCTCTGGCCCTTCCCGTGGAAGCGGGTGGAGGAGGCGTGCCAGGGCCGCAAGGCGGTGATTGTCCCCGAAATCAACTACGGCCAGATGGTCATCTGCGTGGACCGGGCCGCGGCCCGGGCGGGGACCCGGGCGCACCTCCTGCCGAAGATTGCCGACCTCCACACCCCCGAGGAGATTCTGAAGAAAATCGCGGAGGTCTCCAAATGAGCACCACCCAGACCAAGTCGGTCGGCGCCATCTCCTTCCCCACCGCGAGCGAGAGGAGCCTGCCCCAGCACCCGCTGACCAAGCACATGTTCCTGGGCCGGCTCATGGGTGAACTGAAGTCGGTCTACTGCCCCGGCTGCGGCTACGTCTCCATCTTCTCCTCCATCAACCGCGTCTTCCAGGAGGACGGCCTCGACCCGCAGAAATACCCGTTCGTGGTGGGCATCGGCTGCTACTCCTCGGCCCCCATCTACCTCCCCGCCCCCGCCATCATGGTCCTCCACGGGCGCGCCCCCACCGTCTGCACCGGCATCAAGATGACGAACCCGGAACTGAAGCCCGTGGCCATCGCGGGGGACGGCGACACCCTCGCCATCGGGATGAGCCACTTCGTCCACGCCGCCCGCCGCAACGTGGACATGGTCCACGTCCTCCTCCACAACAACGTCTACGGCATGACCGGCGGGCAGGTCGCCCCCGACACCCCCGAGGGGTTCAAGGCGACCACCGCGCCCTACGGCTCGGTCGAGCCCCCGGTGGACGCGGCCAACGTCGCCATCGCCGCCGGGGCGACCTTCGTGGCCCGCTGGTCCATCCTCCAGACGCCCCAGTTGGAGGCGACTTTCCGCAAGGCCCTCGCCCACAAGGGCTTCTCCCTCATCGAGGTCCTCAGCCCCTGCCCCACCTACTTCGGCCGGAACAACGCCATGGCCGACCCCCTCGACAACCTGCTTTGGATCCGGAACCAGTCCGTCCTCTTGGAGGAGGCCCGGAACATGGCCCCCGATGCCCTCGCCGGGAAATACGTCCTCGGCGAACTCTACGAGTCCGAGCGCCCCGAGTTGAGCGAGGTCTACGCCCGCCTGAAGGGCGCCGCCGGAGTGGACCCCGAACTCGCCAAGGGGGAGAAGGAGGAGATGGCGGCCGCGGCGGCCAAGGAGGCGAAGTGCAAATGACGCGCCAGGAAATCAAGGTGTGCGGCAACGGGGGTCAGGGGGTCATCACCATGGGCATGCTGCTGACCCAGGCCGCGACCCTCCACGACAACGTCCACGCGGTCTGCACCGAGTCCTACGGGCCCCAGAGCCGGGGCGGCGATGTCTGGATCGAGGTGATTCTCGACAAGGAGCAGCCCGTGGACTACCCGCGGGTCACGAAGGCCGACGGGCTCGTCGCCCTGAACGCCATGTCCTACCGCCTCTACTCCAAGCAACTCAAGCCGGGGGGCGCCCTCATCTACGACCCCACATTGCTGCCCATGCCGGAAGGTCCGGGAAAGTGGCCCATCCCCTGCTTCCAGGCGGCCGCCGAGATGTTCCAGAAGCCCCAGGCGGCGAACATCATCATGCTCGGGGCCATGCAACGAGTCCTCCACCCGGTCTCGGACGCCGCCCTGGAGAAGGCGGTGGCCGAGCGCTACCCGAAACTGGCGGAACTGAACCGGAAGGCGCTCCACCACGGGTTCGTCCTCGCCGACCAGGCGAAGAGCAAGCAGGGAGGTCCGAATGCCTAAACTCTGGGGCGAGTTGCTCCACAACTGGACCCGGGAGGCCCAGGACGTCACCGACCCGGCGGAGACGATTCCGCTGCGGGACGTGGTGAAGCACCCCCGGGGCGTGGGAGTCGCCGACGTGACCCTCCGGGACGGCGAGCAGATGCCGGGCGTATCCTTCACCGTGGAGGAGAAACTGAAACTCATCCAGATGCTGAGCGACGCGGGGTTCCTCGCCCTGGAAATCGCCTACCCGGCCGTGTCGCCGGAGGAGGTGGAGGTGTGCAAGCGGGCCGTCGCCATGAAGCCGAAAGCCCGGATGGCGGTCATGACCCGGATGAGGAAGAGCGACATCGACATCGTCCTCCAGACCGGCATCAAGTCGGTGGACATCTTCACCAGTTCCAGCGACCTGAAACTCATCTACCACCTGAAACTCGGCAAGACGCCGGAGGAGGCCCGGGCCGCGAACCTCCGGATGATCGAGGAGAACGTCCAGTACGCGAAGGACCACGGACTCATGTGCGCCTTCGGCATCGAGGACTGTTCCCGGGCCGACATGGACTACCTGGCCGAGATGATCAAGAAGTTCAAGGAGGTGGCGAAGACCGCGGGCGCCTCCACCGGCCCCGCCGACACCACGGGCTTCATGACCCCCATGGCCAACTGGTGGTGGGCCCGGAGCCTGGCGAAGAAAATCAAGTCCACGGGGCTCCCGTTCATCATGCACTGCCACAACGACTACGGCATGGGGACCGCCAACAGCCTCGCGGGTTGGATGGGCGGGGCCTTCGGCATCTCTGGCTGCATCAACGGCCTCGGGGAGCGGTGCGGCAACACCCCCATCGAGGAGGTCGTCGCCGCGCTGGAGTTCATCTACGGCGTGAGGACCTCGGTCAAGCCCGACCGCCTCCCCGCCATCAGCCGCTACGTGGAGGAGTGCAGCGGCATCCCGGTCCACCCCAACAAGCCCATCGTGGGGGACAACGCCTTCAAGCACGAGTCGGGCATCCACGCGGGCGGCGCGGTCCTCCAGCCCGGGGTGGACCCCCAGTGCTACCAGGGCATCATCTACGAGTCGGTCCCCAAGCACCTCATCGGCGTCCCGTCGAGCACGTACGTCTTCGGCAAGCACTCCGGCGGGAACATCCTGAAGGAGGTCGTCTTCAAGCCCCTGGGGCTGCGGGAGGTGGCCCCGGAGAAGATGGAGCGCATCATGCACCGCATCAAGACAGACTACATGAAGACCACGCCGCGGGACAAACTCCACAAGGCCGTGGAGGAGTTCCACCGCCACATCGCGAGCCTCGGGCTCTCGGTGGAGGACGTCCGCAGAATCCTCGCAGAGGAGGACGGAAAATGATGCGAGGAGGGAGGTGAACATGGGAGCCATCGACACCATCCGGCAGAAGCGCCAGAGCGGCAACGCGAGTCCCGAGGACCTCCCCCTGGTGTTCCAGGCGGGGGCCGAACTCTCCAAGGACCCGGAGTTCCAGGCGGAGCTCCAGAACGTCGACGACTTCACGCTGCAGCTGGACGTGGAGGAGACCCCGGTGAAGGCCTGGGTCAAAATCCAGAACCACCAGTTCGCCACCGGCACCGGACCCCTGGAGGGGCCCGACTGCACCCTCATCATGAAATCCGAGGTGGCGAAGCAGCTGGTCTTGGGCAACACCGACGAGGTCCGCAACGCCTACATGAGCGGCGACCTCCGCGTGGAGGGGGACATCACGAAACTGATGGCGCTCCGGCCGATTCTCGAAAGTTTGCGGCCGAAACTGGGAGGGAGTTAGGTGCAGGTCTCCATCCAAGGCTCCCCCGCGGGCAGGGCCGGCCACAGCAGCGGAGGGTGTACCCTCTGCGTGGACCTCTGCCCGCAATTTTTCGAGTTCGAGGTGGAGCGGCCGTGAGCCGGACCTACAAAATCGCGACCTACCCCGGCGACGGGGTGGGGCCCGAGATCGTCGGCGAGGGCGTGAAGGTCCTCAAGGCGGCGGCCGAGGTGGCCGGGGTCAACCTCGACTTCCAGGTTTTCCAGGGCGGCGCCCAATATAGGATGAAGCACGGGGTGGATGTCGAGAAGGGGGGCATGGAGGCGATGGACTCCGCCGACGCGATTTACTTCGGTGCCATCGGCTGGCCCGGGGCCCCGTGGGGCGCGGGGGGGCTCATCATCGCCAAGCCCCGCTGGTTCATGGACCAGTACGTGAACCTCCGGCCGGTGAAGCTGTATCCGGGAGTCCAGAGCCTCGCCAAGAAAGTCGTGCGCCGGGAGAACCCCCGCCGGGACACCGTGGGGGGCGAACTCGGCCCCGGGGACGTGGACTTCGCCATCATCCGCGAGAACTCCGAGGGGATGTACTCCTTCGTGGAGATGGACTGGAGGGGCTCCACCATTGCCATCGACAAGGGCGTGATTCACTCCTCGGGCGTCACCCTCGGGGGCCGGAAGCGCAAGACCGGCCGCGTCAAGGTCGGCGAGGAGAACTGGCCCACCCTCTCCCTGGAGGGCGAGCCGACCGGAGAGACCCACCTCGCCCTTCGCGTGGTCACCCGCCGGGGCTCCGAGCGCATCTGCCGCTACGCCTACGAACTGGCGAAGCGGACCGGCAAGAAGCGCGTGACCTGCGTGGACAAGTCCAACGTCCTCCGGGTCAGCGACGGCCTCTTCCGGAAGGTGTTCGACGAAGTCGGCGCGGGATATCCGGGAATCGAGCGCGACTACGCCTACGTGGACGCCGTGACCCAGTGGTTCTTCCGGAACCCCCAGTGGTACGGCGTGGCGGTGGCGGAGAACCTCTTCGGCGACGTCCTGAGCGACATGTCCTCGGTCCTGGCGGGGGGGATGGGGATGATGCCCGGGGCGAACATCGGAGACAAGACGGCCTCGTTCGAGCCCATCGCGGGCTCGGCGCCGAAATACACCGGGCAGGGCATCATCAATCCCGTCGGGACCATCCTCTCGGGCAAACTGATGCTCCAGTGGCTCGGGGGGCTGCTGCGGACGCCCGCTGACACCCGGGGCGGCGACGAGCGGTGCTTGAGGGCGGCGGAACTGGTGGAGCGCGGGGTGGCGGAGGTGCTGAAGGAGGGCAAGGTGAGGACCTACGACCTCGGGGGCTCGTCGAAGACGAGCGAGGTCGGGGACGCGATTGCGAGGGCGATTGGGACATACGGCAATCCGGGCTGAACTACATATGATTACATATCTTATCACCGGAACGGGCAAGGGTCTCCCGGCGGGCGGGGGATGATGGCCAAGGAGGTCGCCAGGCAGCCCCAGGAGGCGGGCAAGTCCATCGGCCGGTTCCTCCTCACCTCATGGCCCGAGGAGGTGGCGGTCCCCCGGGGGGACCGGGTGGCAATTTTCGTCAACACCAACTTCCCGGAGAAGGTCGGCGAGGCTCTGGCGAAGGGGGTCGAGGAGTTGGCCCTGGGGAGCAAGGCCCACCTCTACCTCATCGGGACCGAGTTCGAACTGGAGAAAATCAAGAGCCCGAAGCACAACATCGCGACGCTCGCCCGGAAGTTCAAGGAGCGGGGAGGCGAGACCCGCGTCTTCGACGTCTGCCTCTCCTGCAAGGGGCTCTCGAAGACCCAGGGCTTCTCGACCCGGGACCTCTTCCAGGTCCTCCGGGAGAGCGACCGCCTGGAGGTGCTGGACTGATGGAGTTGTTCGAGGCCATCTACCGGCGGCGCAGCCTGCGGCGGTTCGTCCCGGGGGCGCCGGTGCCGAAGGAGAAAATCAACCGCATCCTCGAAGCTGCCCGGACGGTCCCCGGCCCCGCGCCCATCTTCACGGTCTACCCGTGGCGCTACCTCTACCTCACCGACTCCCGCGCCCGGGAGATGATGGGGCGCTTCGGCCAGGAGACCGCCCGGGTGATTTTCGGCGTCGGCTACGAGACCTGGCAGGCCCACCTCTGGTACATGGAGGAGGGGACCAAGGACCGGGTGGGGAAGGAGTCCTCCACCGGCGACCTCTGGCGCTACCCGGTCAACGCCTCTTTCGTGGTCCTCCCGTGCTACGCGCGGGCGGCGTGGGGCTCGGCCCAGACGCCCCTCCTCACGATTCCGGTCCCCGAACTATGCTCGGCGACCGTCGGGATGACCTCCGAGAACATGTGGCTCCAGGCCACCGAGGAGGGGCTCGCGTCGGCGATGAACGCCATGCCGGTGAACGACCCCCGACGGCGGGAGATGGTCGCGGACGTCCTCGGCATCCCCCACTCCTGGGAGTTCCTCGGGGTCCACTCCTTCGGGGCCCCCGCGGCGGAGCGGTTCGCGGGCCCCAGCCGCGGGCCCATCGAGGGCATCGCCTACGAGGAGGCGTGGGGCAACCCGTTTTTGCGGGTCGCCCTGCGGTCCAGCGGGAACGGATACGAGGCCGGGGAGGAGCCCCGGATGGAACTGAAGGAGGCGATGGCGAAGCAGCGCCAGGTGAAGAGGTTCGCGAAGGAGGAGGTTCCCCTCTGGAAAATCGAGAAGGTCCTCGACGCGGCCCGCTGGGCCCCCAACCCGGAGAACCTCCAGCACTGGAGGTTCGTGGTCATCCGGAGGAACAAGAAGTTCAAGGAGACGATGGCCAAGTGGGCCCAGGAGTACGCGAACCTCGCCTACGCGGCGGTCAAGCCCCAGGTCGCGGAGGGGCTCCGCTCGATGATTGCGGACCTCCTCCAGTACGCGGGGACCGCCGACACCATCATCGTCCCCTGCTATTCCGCCACCGGTTGGATCGAGTATCCCCACGCGCCCGGCTCCACCGTGAACTACATTTTCGCCGGGGCCACCGGGGGCGCCATCCAGAACCTCTGGCTCGCCGCCGTCGGCCTGGGCCTCGGGGTCACCTACGACATTTTGCCCGCGGTGGACGTCCGGAGGAAGGAGTGGCTCTGCGAGACCCTCGGGATTCCCCGCTCCTGGGAGCCCCTGGGGGCCCTCTACCTCGGCGTGCCCGAGAGCCACATCCCGCCCCTCGCCCGGCCGACCCGGGAGGAGATGGTCTACCAGGAGCAGTGGGGGTTCAAGTATGACTGGCAGTAAGCCCGCCGACGGCGAGACCGCGGCCGCCCAGGCGATGGAGAAGCGGAGCGAATTGAAGGAGGAACTCTGGCCCTCGATGAAGAAATATTTCAGCGACACCCAGAAGCCCCACCTCATCGCGATTTTGGAGCCAGACCTCGCCGAGAAAGTCATCGCCAAGGTCCGGCGAAAGACCGGGGGGCGCTCCCCCTACGACGTCAAGGCGGCCGTGGAGGAGGCGGTCCGGAAGTGGGCGGAGGAGCCATGAGCGCGGAGAGCGAACTGGTCCGCTTCCTTGACGAGGTCCGCAAGAAGACC
Source organism: uncultured Halobacteria archaeon (assembly GCA_964486625.1). Lineage (GTDB taxonomy): Archaea > Halobacteriota > Syntropharchaeia > JACQPP01 > JACQPP01 > JAWCQZ01. The sequence goes on along the minus strand of CAZANW010000001.1, from coordinate 1,264 downwards.
GCCTCTGGCCCGGGCCGCGCCGCCCTGCAGGAGTGGGTCCGGGGCTACTACGGAAAGATTCTCCAGTTCACCGCAGGCGGCCGCAGCCTCCACGCGGTCTTCACCCCCCGCGGGATGAGGCTCCAGGAGGGGCCCTATCCGGCTCCGGACCTCGCCCTCATCGGCGACGCGGTGGAGGAGTTGGCCAAGCGGAGGTTCGACCGGGAGGCGGTGAAGGAGGTCATGAAGGCGAAGCGGGTCGTGATTCGGGGCAACCTCCACGAGGCCTTCGCGTTTTCCAAGGTAGCCCAGGCCGCCCTCGGAGGGACCAAATGAGCGAGTGGCTCGGGAAGCCGAAGGTCCGCCTGGAGGATGTCCAGGCGACCCACCCGAGCCTGGTCAAGGACTTCCGCTCCATCGCCGAGTTCTTCCCCGAGGACCAGAAGTTCCGGGTGACCCTGACCCTCGACCACGACGAGATGGAGAAGTTCCGGCTGGCCGTGGAGAAAAAATTCGGCGGCTTCACCGCCGACACCGCGCGGGAGGCGGTCCGCCAGGCGGTCCGGAAGTGGACCTCCGGAAAAGGGCGATAGTTCTTCCGGCCGGAGCATCAACCCGCGGGCATGGGCAGATTTTTTAACTGCAAGGGTCGCTGGCCCCGATGAATCGGTTCCTGATTCTCGCCCTTGGAGTGGCCTCCGCCCTCCTGGTCGGCGGCTGCACGGGGCCCGGGACCGCCGGCAACGACTCCAACCGCACCCCTCTGCCGGCCGGGGGGGCCGCGCCCACGCCCCCGGCTCTCGGGAGCGCGGCCCCGCGGGGCAACCTCTCCGTCATCGCCCCGCCGCCGCCCCCGCGGGCCACGGTGGACCCCGAGGACGATTTGGAGCGGCGGCTCTACGTCGGCCTCGCCAGCGGGGGAATCCGGGAGGCGGTGGTCCAGGCCATCCCGGGCACGACCACCCAGGTCTGGTACGAGCAGCCCGCCGTGGTCTCCGAGAACGACGTGGTGTGGACCGTCACGGGCGTCATGTCCCTGGCGGCCTCCCTCGACAAGGGCCTCGCCAGCGACTACGTGACCCCCAACATCTACGTGACTCCCACGCGGAACGGCAAGCCCCTCTTCACGGCCAGCGTCAAGGGTTCCGACGTCGGCGCCTTCCTCCAGAGCAAACTCACCGCCGCCGAGTTCGCGGCGAAAGTCAAGACCGACAAGACCGTGGTGAATGACCCTTCGACATACTGCAGTGACATCCTGAACTCCGCCTACGACGCGGCCAAGGGC